>CANKBJ010000046.1 GCA_947479905.1 Bradyrhizobiaceae bacterium | reverse complement strand
GCCGTTACCGCCAAATGAGGCCCCTTCGGGCGTCGACGCCGCTGCTGGGGTAACTCCGGTCGGGCTACGCCCTCCCTTCGTCACCCCAGCAGCGGCGCATTCTCATCCTGATTGTCGCGGGATTCCCATCTTGATTGTCGCGCCGCATTGCCATACATATTTAATTATATCGTGGCGGTCGATTGGTATTTCTCGGCTCCTCGCGATGCTGCCATTCTGACGGTTGCAGCAAGTGGGGCAGAGCATTGAAAATAAGAGAATATCGTCTTGAGCGCGTGTCGCTGCCGTCGATCGATGCGAAATGGCGCATCTCCGGGATGGCGCTGCCGACCTATGACGGAGTGATTATCACGCTGATCGCCGATGACGGCTCGATCGGCGAGGGTTACGGGTTCCCATTCCCGCCGTTGGGCGAGACGCCCGGTGGGTGCTTCAACGCGCTCGATCTCATGGGAAAGGCTTTGATCGGCAAAGACGCGCTCGCCATTCAGGCAAACATGGATGTGGTGCGGAAGGTCATTCCACACAACCTGTCGGCGAAAGCCGGCGTCGATTGCGCCCTTCACGACATGTTGGCGCGCTTCCTCAAAGTGCCGATGTATCAGCTTCTCGGTGGCAAGACCCGCTCTCGAATTCCGCTGATGAGGATTCTGACCCTGAAGTCTCCGAAAGAGATGCGAGAAAAGGCAGTCGAGCTCGCCCGGCAAGGCTATCGTTATGTGAAAATCAAGACTGCGGGAAACGTCGAGGAGGATATCGAGCGCGTCAAAGAGGTTCGCGAAGGTGTGGGCCAGGATGTCAGCATCAGTGTGGACCCAAATCAGGCGTACCTTACGAAAGAAGCGATCGCCTTTTCGCGTGGCGCGGAGAAGTACAACGTCAAGATGATGGAGCAGCCGGTACACTTCTCCTACGGCACCGCGATTGACGATGTGACGCGCGAGTCCTCGATCCCGATTGAGGCGGATGAATCGGCGACCACTGTCGAAGGCGTTATGGACCTGGCGGTGAATCGTCGCGTCGACGGTGTGAATCTCAAGATTCCGCGTTCAGGCGGCATTCTGACGACGATGGCTATGGCGAATATCTGCGCGATCGCGGGTTTGTCATGCCGGCTCGGTGCGAATGTCGGCACGCGCCTGCTGACGGCGCATGCCGTCCATGTTGGCGCCGCTTTGCCAAATCTCGATTACGCTTGCGAGCTCGCCGAGTTCGAACGCCTTGGTAACGATCCCTACGAAGGGCTTTCGATCGTCGACGGCGAGATCGTCGTTCCCGACGAAGTTGGAAGCGGGGTTCGCCGGCGCCAATAAAATTAAATTCGTGACAAGCGGCTCGCAGAGGCTGCAGTCATCACAGGCAGGAGGAAGCGTCCATGTTTGAAACGAAAACCCTCACGGGCACGGCGGTTGCGCTACTCGTCTTTACAGCTGGGTCCTTTGCCCAGGCTCCAATGTCGGCAGAGAAGCTCGCGTTGTATCGTGGCGCGGACCGCGAACAGATATTGCTCGAAGGCGCCCGTAAGGAAGGCAAGGTCGTCTTCTACTCGGGGATGATCGCCAATCAAGCGCTTCGTCCGCTGATGGAAGGGTTCAGCAAGAAGTATCCCTTCGTAAAAGCGCAGTACGTTCGCATTGGGCCTTCCGAAATGCTTCAGAAGGTCTCGGCCGAAAGCAACGCAAATCAGTTCGCAGTCGATGTGTTCGAAAACGTTGGCGTTGAAACGGCATCCCGCGCCGCCAACCTCAATATGCCCTTCTGGTCACCCGAAATCGCCGCCTATCCCGAGCAATTTCGAAAGGAACCGACCTACTGGGTGCCGGTCCGGATGAACTATCTGGGACCGGCTTACAACACCTCGATGGTATCGGCGGCCGAGTTGCCAAAATCCTATGAGGATCTGCTTGATCCGAAATGGAAAGGTAAGATGGCCTGGTCGAACAGTTTGCAGGGCGCGGTGCTGTTCGTCACGAATCTTCGCACGGCGTGGGGCGAAGAAAAGGCGATGAGCTATCTCCAAAAGCTTAGCAAGCAGGACGTGGCGCTGATCGCGTCAAGCCCCCGTACCGTCGTGGATCGCGTGATAGCTGGAGAATATGCGATTGCGTTGAGCATATTCACGCATCATCCGATCCTTGATGCGAAGAAGGGTGCTCCCGTCAAGCCATTGAACTTGGGTCCCATCGCATCCACCGTTAGCGGCATCATGCTCGCGCGCAAACCGCCGAATCCTCATGCGGCGATGCTTTTGATGGACTACATCCTCTCAGCAGAGGGACAGAAAGTGCTGCGCGACGCCGAGTACTTTCCAGTTCGCACCGACGTTAGTGCTCTCGATTCATTGAACGAAGTCGTGCCAAGCAAATCTGGAACGGCTGAAAATTACATTTCTCCTGAGGCGACGACGGCCGATCTGAAGAACTCTCAGGACATTTTCGACAAGCTGTTTGGGTCGAGGTAACCTCAAGTCAATGCGGCGCTCATGATTATAGGATGAAAATGCGCGCAGTTGAGCGACTTGTTGCGTTACCGCTTCAGAGTTTTCTCTTCGTATGCACTGTGCCGATGCTCGTCATCCTGGTCTGGACGAGCTTTCACCTCGTCGGTGCGGACGGTTCGTACAATGAGTTCAGCGGTCGTAATTACGCGGCTCTAGCTACGGCGCCGGACTTCTATACTGCATTACTAAACGCGGTGGTATATTCGCTAGGGTCGGCTTTTGTCGCAATAACCATAGGCGCCGCCCAGGCCTGGCTTGCAGAGCGATCGAACGCACCCTGTCGGCAGGTCTTGTACATAAGTTCGATTGTTTCACTTGGCGTGCCATACGTTCTCTATATTGTCGCCTGGATCCTCTTCCTCGGAAAAAACGGTCCGTTCAATACTTGGCTACGACAAATATTCGGCGGCACCGGCGTATATGTCGACGTCTATTCGATGGGTGGAATGATCTTCGTCGAAGGCATGCTGTGGGCGCCGCTAGCCTTTCTTCTTCTGAGCTCGGTTTTCCGGAATGCAGATGCTTCATACGAAGAAGCTGCGGCCGTCTGCGGAGCGGGTATTCCGACGACAATGCGCCGCGTCACCTTGGGGATGGCCAAGCCGGCTCTGTTCGCTCTCGGGTTATTGGTTTTCGTACGTGCCGCAGAGTCTTTTGAGGTGCCGGCGCTGGTTGGACTTCCGGGCTATGTAACAGTCCTGACAACATCGATCTTCAAAAAGGTCCAACATACGGTTCCGCCAGACGTGGGCTCTGCCGCGGCTTTCGCATGCATCTTGCTGTTGCTAATGGCGGTTTTACTGAAGCTTTACGGCCGAATGTCTGCGGAGGCACACAAGTACCGGACCATTACCGGAAAAGGATTTCGCCCACGGATTGTTCGGCTCGGCAAGTGGCGGCCGGTAGCGGGAATCTTCGTTCTCATCGTGCCCTGTATCACGGTCGTGATCCCGGTGTTGGTTTTGCTGTGGACCGCGCTGCTTCCGTTCTACCAGCAGGTCAGTATAAAAGCCTTCTCTGCGATTTCCCTTCAGAACTTCAGGCTGGTTCTAGAGTCCGGTGTTTACTACGATACGATGCTCAATAGTCTTATTCTGTCGGCGGCGGTGGCGACTGCGGTTGTTTCGGTCACGTCGATCATGGGATGGGGCATTGCGCGACGTATCGCTGGCAGCAGGTCGATTGATTTTCTGGCAGCGGTACCCTTGGCGTTCCCCGCCCTAGTCATGGGCTTTGCGTTTCTGCAAATTTATCTCCACATTTTGCCTTGGCTTTATGGCTCGTTGCTTTCGTTGGTTCTGGTGGCCTCGATTGCTTTCATTCCATACGGAATTCGCTACTCGCAAATCGGCGTGATTCAGATTCATCCGGAATTGGAGGAGGCCGCATCGCTTGCCGGCGCCGGTCACTGGACGATCTTTCGGCGCATAATCTTGCCATTGCTCGCGCCGGCGCTGATCTCGTGCTGGCTGTTTGTGTTTCTGCTCGCCGCGCGTGCGATGTCGTTGCTTCTTCTTTTGGTGGGGCCGGATTCGCCCGTCGTTGCCGTCGCGCTGTTCGACCTTTGGAACAACGGCCAACTCAATGAGCTCGCGGCGCTCGGTTGCATCTGGACCGCGATCATGACGATGTTCAGCGCAACGTTCTATTGGGTCGCACGGCGTTTTCAATTACCGTTCACTTGAACGAGGAGGGGCCGTGTTAAGCGTCTTTGAGCTTGTGAAGCTTTACGCAACCAGCGGGCACGACACTGTCGGCGGTGGAGTGCGCGGCATCTCCTTCGACATCAAGGAAGGCGAATTTTTTACCCTGCTCGGTCCATCCGGCTGCGGCAAGACAACCGCACTTCGCTCCGTTGCCGGCCTTGAGGATCCATCGGCTGGGCGAATCGCCATTGATGGCCGAGCCGTGTTCGATCAAAGCAACGGCGTAAATCTGCCGGCCAGTGAGCGGGGAATAGGCATGGTATTCCAGTCGTACGCGGTTTGGCCGCACATGACTGTTGGGCAAAACGTTGCGTTTCCGCTTGAAATGGACAAACGGCGCCGTCTCTCCAAGAGGGAGATTGCCAAGCGGGTTGATTCAATCCTCAATACCGTCGGGCTAGAGCAATTCAGCTCCCGATCGGCGCATCAGCTCAGCGGCGGCCAGCAACAACGACTTTCACTGGCGCGGGCTCTGGCGTCCGAACCAAAGCTACTTCTCCTAGACGAGCCCTTGAGCAACTTGGATGCCCTGTTGCGCGACCAGATGCGGATCGAGTTAAGGCGACTTCAAAAGGTTACTGGCGTTGCCACATTGTACGTCACGCATGATCAGTCCGAGGCTCTGGCAATGTCCGACCGCATCGCGATTATGCGCAATGGAGTTATAGAACAGGTCGGAAACCCCTCGAAGATTTATCATGCGCCGGTAAATCGGTTTGTCGCATCCTTCATTGGCCGCATGAATATTTACGATACCCAGTCCGCTGCTTCAAATAACGAGGGATTGAGGGCAATGACGAGCGTCGGCGAAATATTAGCGTCATCTCGCGGTTCTTCTACAATGCCACCGTCAGCGGTTGCGATCAGACCAGAACATGTCGTGCTCTCTCGTTCAGCGGAAGGGCCGCTCGAAAATCAATTCTCTGGAACAGTGGACGCTGCAGTTTTTTGTGGCGAGATCACTGAGTATCAAATCCGTCTGCAAAGCGGCGCCGTAGTTTCGGCTCGTCGGCCTTCTTTGGATCCGATACCGGTAAACGCAGATGTGACGGCGCGCTTTCCAGCCGAACATGTCATTCAATTGAGATGATGGCGGTCGCCGCAGAAACAATCAGATGAGCTCAGCCGGTTTGCCTTCTCGGACCTTCGGCCGGCATCAGGGCGGGCAATGTCCGCTATTGGCTTAGCGGACAATCGCGCCCGGCAATATCGGGGTCGCTATTGGACTAATAGCGGACATGGCTCGGCGAGCGACCTGACCTGGCTTTTTTAGACCAAGCGTTGTGAGAAACTGGTCTTAGAAAGGAGCTTGGTCATCACCAAGCGTTGAGCGCTAAAGCTTGAACAGCTTCGCCGGGTTGGTTTCCGCGATCTGCTTCAGCGCCGCGTCGCTGCCGGCCGCGGCTTTCACCATGTCGAGCGGGTTCTTGATGCCTGTCGAGAAGGGCAGGTCGCTGCCGAGCACGACATTCTGTGCGCCGGCAAAGTCGATCAGGAATTTCAGCGCCGCAACTTCGTGGATGTTGGTATCGAAAATCAACTGGCCGACATAGTCCCACGGGTCCTTGGCGACATTCTTCAGTTCAGGCCGGTACGAGATGCACTGGCGCAAACGTCCGACCTGATACGGGAAAAACCCGCCGCCGAGCGCGCAGATGACTTTTGCCTTCGGGTGGCGGTCGAGGGTGCCGCTGCAGATCAGGCGCTCGATGGCGATGGTCGCCTCGGTCGGCATGCCGATGATCGATTGAAGGTAGTAGTCCTTCATTCCGGGATTAGGATGCCCGTCGCCGGGGTGAAGCAAGACGGGCAGGTCGAGCTCTTCGACCGCCGACCAGAATACGTCGTAGTCCGGCTCGTCGAGGCGGCGTCCGTCGATATTCGTGCCGGCCAGCACGCCGCGGCAACCGGCCTTGGCTGCTTCATGTAGCATCGCGGCGGAGGCTTCGGGAAAACGCAGCGGCACATGCGCCATCCAGTGGAAATGGTTGGGATACCGCGCGTGGTACTCGGCAAGACCCAGATTGGTCTCGTGGCAAAGCCGTTGCGCCGGCTCCAGTTCGAGTTCGTAGTAGAACAATGGCTTCGGCGCCGCGGAGAGAATGCCGACATCGATGCCGTTGGCGTTCATGCTGGCCAGTGTGACGTCAGGGTCGAACCATTTCGGCGTCACTTCGAAATCGACGTAGTTGCCACCGCTCCAGTGCATGCCGTCGAGCTTCACACGATAGATCGGGTCGACGCGGAGCAGGTCAAGAACGCGTTTTGGCAGCACGTGGATGTGGGAATCGATTTTGATGTCAGCCTCCTGTCGGAAGACTGACGCCTTCCCCGATTGAGCGAATTCTGTGACTCAGAAGTTTAGGGAAGGCAAGAGAGGGGCAGCGCGTCAATTGTTTGGAACGAAGCTTCGGTATTTTTTATGTGGCAAATTTCCGAACAGCGGCGATAATCGCAAGGTGATCACGGGTACCCGCGATTGCGAAGGGGAACGATCATTCGCTTTGGCGGATGGCGAAAGAACCCCAATTGTAGGGAGGATTTCGGATGAATCTCCGTAAGGTGACGGTCGCTGCATGTCTTGGTGCGCTCATTCTTGGGTGCGCTATTGCCTTGCCTGGCGTGCAAAACGCCTGGTCGCAGGTCCCCAAGAGCATCAAGATCGTCGTTCCGTTCTCACCGGGCAATGGTCCGGATCTCGTAGCGCGGGTGTTTGCCCAGCAAATAGGCGACATAAACGGCACCACCGTGGTGATCGAGAACCGGGTTGGCGGCGGCACGGTGATGGGAACGGATCAGGTGGCGCGTTCGACACCGGACGGCAGTACGCTGCTGCTCGCCGCGCCGGCCTTTGTCGTCAACGATGCCCTCAAGCGGGCGAAATCGACGCCGGTCACCGAGTTCGTGCCGGTATGTCTCCTCGCGATTACGCCGATGATTTTGGTCGTCCGCAGCGACTCGCCCTACAAGACATTCGAGGACCTGATCAAGGCCGCGCGTGAAAAGCCCGATGAGTTGCAGATGGTCAGCGGCGGTCCTGCGACCTCGCTGCACATGGCGATCGAAGTCATCAAGCACGCCGCCAATGTAAAGATGACCTATGTGCCCTATGGCGGCACGGCGCCTGCCATCGGCGCGCTGATGGGTGGTCACGTGACGGCGGTGATGTCCGACTATCCCACCATCGTCTCGCAACTCGAGGCCAAATCGATACGCCCGCTCGTCAGCGTCTCTGAGAAGCGCCTGGCGTCGCTGCCCGACGTGCCGACGCTCACCGAGACTGGCTTGGTCAAGTACGACGCCGATATTTTCTATGGCATCGTGGCGCCGGCCAAGACCCCGCCGGCCGTTGTCGCAGACATGATCAAGATGTTTACCGTCGCCGCCAAAACACAGGAAGTGAAAAAGCGGTTCGAAACGCTTGGCCTGTTCCCGAGCGACAAATGCGGCCCGCAGTGGGGCGACTACATCAACAAGCAGGTCGAGGGCTACGCCAAAGTGGCGCGCGACGCGAACATCAAGGCCGAGTGATCGGCGCGACCGGCGGCAAAGTTCGACATGAGTGCCAATCCAACCGCGTCACCGCCGGTCTATCCCGGGCCGCATCTCGACGTCCGCAAGCCCCTGCTGAAATTGCCGCCGAAGGCCGCGGACTGCCATGCCCACGTCTTCGGCCCGGCTGACAAGTATCCGCAGGCGGCCAACCGGCTCTATACGGCGCCGCCGGTGCTGATCGAAGATTACCTGGCGATGCATCGCACCGTGGGCATCGAGCGTGGCGTACTCGTGCAGACGGGGCTTTATGGCAACGACAACAGCTTCATCGTTGATTCGATCAAGGCCAATCCGGACCGGTTGCGCGGTATCGCGCTGATCAACGAAAGCATTACGGACGCCGAGCTAAGCCGTCTCGCTGCGGCGGGCATTCGCGGCTTTCGCGTCAACCGCACGGCGGCGACCGGTCTTGAAATCGAGGTCTCGCGCAAGCTCGCGCACCGCGTGAAGGACTTGGGATGGCACGTGCAGTTCCTGCTCGATGTCGAGGATCATCCCGATCTCGATACGCTGCTGGGCAGCTTTCCAACCGAAGTCGTTATCGACCATATGGGTCGGCCCGATCCAAAAAAGGGCATCGCGGCGCCAGGCTTTCAGGCCCTGATAAGATTGCTGCGTTCTGGACGTGGCTGGGCAAAGCTGTCGGCGCCGTACCGCACATCGCTTCAGCCGCCGCCCTACGGCGATCTGACGCCCTTCGCCCAGGCACTCGTGGTCGCCGCGCCGGACCGGCTGGTATGGGGCTCGGATTGGCCCCATGTGCTGCTGAAATCCACGATGCCGAACGATGGCGATCTGGTCGACCTGATTGCCGAATGGGTGCAGGACGAGAAAGCGCGCAACCGAATTCTCATCGACAATGCCGAGCGGCTTTACGGGTTCGGCAAGCCGCTGTGAGCCGTCAGAGTTTCGGACGATGCGCCGCCCAGCCGGCCGCTTCGCAATAGGCATAGGCAACCCGGTACACCATCGGTTCGTCGAAAGCCTTGCCGCAGATCTGCATGCCCAGCGGGATGCCCTCGCGCGAGAAGCCGGTCGGCACGGCGATTGCCGGAGTTCCGGTGATATTGAAGGGCATGCGGACGTGACGCTCGTAGGTCTTGGCGATCTTGTCGGGGTCGTCGAGTTCGCAGGGCAGTTCCAGGCCTGACAGCGTGATAACGGCGTCGAAGTCTTGCATCAGCGCGTCGAACTCGGCGCAGAGCATCGTGCGGGCCTGCAGCGCCTTGATGTATTCCTCGGCGCGGATGAAGGCGCCGCTCAGGAGCTTGCGGCGGCTGATTTCGCAGTAGTCCTGCGGACGTTGCTTGAGCCACGCCTCGTGCACGACATAGGACTCGGCCTGGATGATGGCGCGGCCGCAAGCGGCCCAGGTCGACAGCGGCGAGAGCTTGACAGTCCGCACGTTGGCACCAAGTTCGCGCATCAGAACGATCGCCGCGTCTATGCCGCCTTTCAATTCGTCATTGGCGGCGGCGTCCGTTGTATAGAAATGCTCGATGACGCCGATGCGCAGGCCCTTGATGCCTTGGGGCAGTCCGGTAACGCAGTTCTTCGGCAGCACGTCGCGGCTGCTGATGTCGGTTGGATCGTAGCCGGCGATGCTTTCGTGGACGATGGCGTTGTCTTCGACCGTCCGCGTGAGTGGCCCAATATGATCAAGCGAGAACGATAGCGGGACCGCGCCGCTGCGGCTGACGAGACCGTAGGTCGGCTTCATGCCGATGATGCCGCAGCAGGTAGCCGGATTGCGCACCGAGCCGCCGGTGTCGCTGCCTAGCGCCGCCGGGATCATGCCTGCAGCGACGGCTGCTGCCGGGCCGCTCGACGAGCCGCCCGGATGCAGCTTTCTGTTCCAAGGATTGCGGGCCGGGGGCCAGGGCAGGTCATAGGTCGGCCCGCCGGAGCCGAATTCGTGCAGCGCCATTTTTCCCATGAGGATGGCGCCGGCCTCGCGCAGGCGCGTCACTACATGGGCATCTTTCTTGGCGAAGTTGTCTGCCAGAATCTTGGAATGGCAGGTCGTGCGCAATCCCGCGGCGTCGATCAGGTCCTTGAGGCCATAGGGGATGCCATGCATCGGACCGCGGTATCGGCCGCCCGATATTTCCGCTTCGGCAGTCTTGGCCTGCGCAATCGCGTCTTCCGCCGTAACCTCGATGAAGGCGTTGTACGTTGGATCGAGCATTTCGATCCGCGACAGCGCGTGCTTCGTCAGCTCGACCGGCGACAGCTTGCGTGACTGGAGCAGCTTTGCGGCGTCGGCGATCGTGAAGAAGTCGAGGTCGCTCATGAATGATCCGCCTGCACTACAAAATAATGCGCCGGTTCGGTATAGGCCGCGCGGGCTGCATCGAGCGCCGGCGTCGGTGCGAGACCGCGTTCGGCCGCGGCCTTCACCAGAGCCGGATAGTCTGCGTAGGTCTGACCAAGGCCCGCGCGTTTGGCCAGATCGGCAAGCTGTTCATCGGTCATACGGCGGACTTTCGGTTATTGGGGGACGTAGCCAATCTTCTTGATGATCTCGGCAGTGGACTCCAGATTTTCGTCTATGAATCTGGCGAATTCATCCGGATTGGATCCCGACGCATCGATGCCGTAGCGTTCGAGCAGCTTCTGGAATGCCGGCGATTTCACGGCCTTCGCCGCTTCCTTGTAAAGGATGTCGACACGGTCGCGCGGCATTCCAGCAGGGCCGAGAATGCCGAACCAGCCGATCAGGTTCATATCCTTGTAACCGAGCTCCTGAAATGTCGGTACGTCCGGCAGAATGGGCGTGCGCTTCGGCCCTGTCAGCGCCAGAGCGCGCAGGCTGCCGGCATGAACATGCTGGACCGAGCCGATCAGGCCCATGACGCCGCTGTTGACCCGGTCGGTCATGATATCGGTCGCGTAAGATGAAGCTCCGGCATAGGGCACGCTAACCATTTTGAGGTCGGCCATTTTCATAAACAGTTCGCCGGCGAGACCGCTCATCTGGCCGATGCCGGCATTTGCAAACGTAACGGTGCCTGGCTTGCCCTTTGCCATCGCGACGAAGTCGGCGAGCGTCTTGGCCTTCGACTGGCCACTCACCACGAATACCGCGCCGGGCGAACGGCCGAGCATGGAGATCGCGGTGAAGTCCTTGCGCGTGTCGTAAGGCATCTTGGCGGTGACGAAAGGGTTGGTCGAATGCGCCAGCGTCGTCACGACGAGCGTGTAGCCGTCGGGCGCGGACTTTGCGACGACATTGGTGCCGATGATGCCGATGGCGCCGGGCCGGTTCTCGACCACGAATTTCTGGCCGAGGCTTTTCGTGGCTTCGTCGGCGTAGGCGCGCGCCAGCACGTCGGCGGGATCGCCGGCGGGATAGGGCACGATGATGTGGACCGGCCGGTCCGGATAGGTCTGGGCATTAGCAGGTATGGCCGCGGCAACCGCGGCAAGAATGGCGATGGCGTACGCCCGCATTGGTGCAATGAGCATTTCCGGCCTCCCTGGCGCCGTTTCTTGTCGGTCTTGGCGGCTCTTTTGATGGCCGCAGGGGTAGTTTCAGGACCGCGCCGTGTTTTGCCAAACGCAATTAATAGAAATAACATTCAGAAAACTTGAAGCCGGGATTCCCATGTCCGACACCTTCAGAATTCAGCAATTGCGCCAGTTCCTGATCGCGGCGGAGAGCGGCAGCTTCCGCGCCGCGGCCTCCGGTACGTTCCGGTCGGCGGCAGCGGTGTCGACCGCGATGCGCGACCTTGAATTGCAAGTTGGCGCGCCATTGTTCGAGAAGGGCCAGCGCGCACGCCTCACGCCGCTCGGCGAGACTTTAACCCCGCTGTTCACCGAACTGCTGCGCACGCATGACCGCGTCGTCAGCGATGTGCATCAGCTCGCCAAGGCCGAGCGCGGCTCGCTCTCGGTGGCGGTCGTGCCGTTCCTTGCCGAAGAGTGGTTTCCGGCGATCCTGCGACGCTTCCTCATCGCTCACCCGAACATCGCGATCAAGGTTACGGATGAGCGGTCGCGGCATATCCGGCGGCTGGTGGCGGAAGGTTCGGCCGATATCGGAATCGCAGCCAAACTCATCGACGACCCCAAGCTTTCTTTCAACGCCATTGCCGCCGACGCCTATGGTGTTGCCTGCCGCTTCGATCATCCGATGGCAAAGCGCGACTCGCTAACGTGGAGCCAGCTTGCCGGCGAGAAGCTCATCGGCAATGACGGCTTCGAGACACTGCTCGGTCATGGCCTGGGCGAGTGGATCGAACATCCGGTGATTTCGGTATCCAGCCGGACATCGATGATGGATTGTGTACGGGAAGGGGTCGGCATCACGGTGCTGCCACGGCTCACCAAACCAACGATTGCCAAGGACATCGTGTTTATTCCGCTGATAAAGCCGAAAGTGACCCGGCTGATCGGCATTATCACGCGCCGTGGTCAGACCTTGCTGCCGGCGGCGCGCGATATGTACGACCTGGTCGAAGCGGAGTTACGCATTTACGCCAAGACGCATGGCGCGACGCTGGTTGAATCCAAAGGCAAGTCCAACGACATGGCCAAGGCCAGGCGCGGCCGAAAATCGGACCACTAACCGGCTATTTCTTCTGCTGCATCGGGGCGCTGTCCATGCCGACGTCGATCAATGTACCAAACAATGCGGCCAACTTGGCCGTGTCGGCGGCCGGGAGAGGCGGCATCAGCAACGACTTGACGTTGGCGTGCAGGTGATCGCGGTCGCCGGTGCCGAATAGAACGACATCGACGCCGGGCTCATGCATGGCGAAACGATAGGCTGCTTCAGTGATGCTGCTTGCGCCGCCGTCTCTGTGTAGCAGGAAGCCGAGCGGCTCGGGATTGTTGGCGATCTCTTTGGAAATCTTGCCGTCGACTGCTGCTTGCTTGAGTGCCGCGACGACGCGCTCGTTCTTGGCAAAGATGCTGCGCACGGCGAACATCAGAAGCGTGCCGATTTTCTTTTCGAGG
The DNA here is from genome assembly GCA_947479905.1 of Bradyrhizobiaceae bacterium. Classification (GTDB taxonomy): domain Bacteria; phylum Pseudomonadota; class Alphaproteobacteria; order Rhizobiales; family Xanthobacteraceae; genus Pseudolabrys. The sequence continues at coordinate 8,198 of CANKBJ010000046.1, read as the reverse complement.
ATTAGCGGGAATAGCTTTTGGCGTGCGCTCTGGTGCATCATATGGAACGCGACCATGAAGACTTCCCAGACGCCTTCATTGGCGGCGCGCGTCAGCATTTCATGCTTGAAGTCCTCGGTTGGCGCTTCAGTGATGCCGAGATGGCGGATCTTGCCCTTCACTTTTGCCGCCAGCAGCGCCGGCAGCACCACGTTGACGGCGTGGTCGTACTCGCCGACGCCGACGCCGTGCAACTGGAAAACATCGATGTAGTCGGTACCGAGCACCTTCAATGAGTTGTCGATGCTCTGCGTCACGCGGTCGGCTGAATACCATTCACCATTGCGCAGCACGTGGACCTTGGTCGCGACCACGACCTTGTCGCGCGACAGCTTTTTCAGTGCCTTGCCGACAGTGGCCTCGGTGCCATAGGCCGGCGCGGTGTCAAGGAAGTTGATACCCAGATCGACAGCCTCAAGCACAAGATCGGCCGCCTGATCTTCCGTTTTGCCCGCGGGCAGTCCAAGACGGCTGAAGCCGCCGCAACCCAGGCCGGCGACACTGACGCGCAAGCCGGTATTGCCGAGTGTCGTGTAACGCATAGTCTGCTCGCGGGTTGGCGATGAAAAGGCTCAGGCTTCCTGCACGACGGTATTGCGCAGAATGCCCACGTTGGACACCTCAACTTCGAGCACGTCGCCCGGCTTCATCCAGGTCGGTGGCGTCTTGCCCATGGCAACGCCTTCCGGCGTGCCGGTGGCGATGATGTCGCCCGGCGCCAACGGGAACGCGGCCGATACGTAGGCTATGATAGCGGGGATATCGAAGATCAAGTCGTCGAGCCCGGTATGCTGGACGCGAGTGCCGTTCAGGCGCGTCTCAAGCTGCAGCTTGGACGGGTCGGCGATTTCATCGGCGGTCACCATATAGGGTCCGAAACTGCCGGTGGAGGCGAAGTTCTTGCCGATCGCCAGCGAGCCCTTCATCTGGAAGTCACGGATGCTGCCATCATTGAAACAGGTGTAGCCGGCGATGTGGCTCAGCGCGGCTTCGCGGCTAATGTGCCGACCGCCTTTGCCGATCACGACGGCGAGCTCACCTTCATAGTCGAAATCGCTGGAAATCTTCGGCCTGACGATCTCGCCGCCATGCGGCACTAGTGACCCGTGCAGGCGCAGGAATACGCTAGGCTGTTCTGGCAATTTGCGACCCATCTCCAGGATGTGGCCTTTGTAGTTGATGCCGATGCAGACGATCTTTTCGGCATCTGGCACCGGCGTTAGCACGGTTACGTCCGCCAATTTATGGTCTGCTGAACCACTTGTAGCGGCGGCTTTCAACTCAGCCATGGCACCGGCCCCAAGAGCGGCGCGCAGCGTCGGATATTTGGTGCGCTTGCCGAGATCGATGATTGTGTCGCCTGACAGCGCGCCGAAGCTCGCCTTGCCGGCGGCGGTGAAGCTCAACAATTTCATAGTGTGATCCTTTTAATTTTACGCTACCTGCGGCGGAAAGTGTCGGCGGAATTCAACTCGTGAATTTTCCAACCCGATGCGTTCTTGCGCAGCGACGCCTTTGCCAGAGCGACGGTGAGTGGCACGTTCATCGGCGCCGGCGCCGGCGGCGGCGCGTCGGCCGGTTCCGCGGTGTGATGATAGACGGTGAGATAAAATTGCATCTCGGCGTTGTTCTCGTCGACCGCATCGACCAGCGCGTTGGTAATGAGATGGCGGGTGCGCGCGCTTTTCGGCCGCTCGGTCATCGCCGCGCGAACACCGGCGGGGCCGGCGAGCTGCTTGCCCTGGCGATGCCAGACTCCGTCATCGGCAAAGCTATTGGCGACGCCCTCGAAGTCGGCGCTATCGAGCGCGGACCACAATTTAACGATGACGCGTTCGGCGGCTCGTTCGACCACGAGCTGGTCGATCTCGGATAAGGACATTCTTACATCTCCTGAGAAAGGGAAGGCGTCAATTGACGCCGTAAGTCGTGAACAGGTCGGGTGCAAACTTCAGCCCGAAGCCAGGGCCGGTCGGCACCGTCATCTCGCCGTTCACAGGGATCGGCGGGCTTTCAAACATGCGCCAGGTCCACGGCATGTATTCGAGCAGCGTGGCGTTCGGCACCGCCGCGATCAGCGACACATGAATTTCCGGGATAAGATGACTGACCACAGGCAGATTGAAGGCCTCTGCCATACCGGCGATCTTCATCCACGGCGTGATGCCGCCGGCGCGGAAAAGATCGATCATGACGATGTCGCACGAGCGGTGCGTGATCAGTTCCTGAAACGGCGCGATGTCGTAAAGGCGCTCGCCGGCACAGATCGGCGTATTGAGCGCGGCTGCGATCTCGGCGAGGCCCTTGTAGTCGGTGGCCATCGTCGGGTCTTCGATCCAGCCGAGGCCGACATCTTCGATCCGGCTCAAAATGCCTATGGCTTCGGCGACGCCCCAGCGCTCGTTGATGTCCACCATCAGGTTGACGTCGGGACCGACCGCGTCGCGGATGATGCGGATGCGCTCGATTTCCTGAGCCGGCGTCAGGCCGGGAACGGCCATCTGCGTTTTGATCTGCGTGTAGCCTTTCTTGACCAGCGCGTGCGCCGAAGGCGCCAGCTTGTCGGTCGGCGTGGTGCGCACCAGCGCGCCGCTGGCGTAGGCCGGCACCTTGTCGCGTAGGCCGCCGAGCAGACGGGAAACCGGCTGGTTCAACGCCTTGCCGCGAATGTCCCAAAGCGCGGTGTCGATAGGGGTCATGGCCAGCGTGGCGAGGCCGCCCGGACCGCAATGGCTTGCCGCCGCGCGCATCTTGGCGGCGACCAGTTCCGGTCGCATCGGGTCTTCGCCGGTGACGACTTCACCCAGCAATTCGACGGCGAGCTTGAGCGCGGGCAGGAGCCTTCCGCCGAAGCCGGTAGCGCCGATACCCTCGATGCCCTCATCGGTCTGCACGCGAACGGCGAGGAAGTCGCGCTGCATTGTCGGCATAGGCGGCGCGTTGACGATCGGCTCTTCAACCGGAAAGCGGACGTGATTGACCTTGATCGATGTGATTTTCATGGGGTCACCGGCTGAAACGAAAACTCTAATCGACGCGCAGCTTCTCCAGAAGCTTCAGGTCCGGTTCGACGCCCAGACCCGGACCTTGCGGAACTTGGAGAGTGCCGTTCTTCGGGACATACCAGTCGCCGAACGGATCGTTCGCAAGGTCGACGTACAGTCGCTCGATGAATGGCGCGCGCGAAAGCGCTGCGCTCAAGTGCGCGGTCGCAATCAAGCCAGGACCGAAATAGGCCGAGTGCGGCACCACGGCGACGCTGGCCTGATTGGCCAAAGCGTAGATGTCGCGCACTACCGAAATTCCGCCGATCTTGGCAACGCTCGGTTGGATGTAATCCGCTGCGCGGCATTCGATGAGGCGGGCGAAGTCGGTCGGCGTCAGCACTGTTTCGCCGATGGCGATCGGCACGCCGGCCTGGCGGGCGACGGAGAGAGCGTTGAAATCCTCCGGCGGCCATACCGGTTCCTCGATCCATTTCAGGCCGAGGTCGCGCAGCGGCTCCATCTTCGCCAGCGCCTCCGGGAGCGTCCAGGGCGCGTTGACGTCGACCATCACCGGGCCGCCTTTGGCCTCGCGCAGCAGCTTTACTGACGCGCTGATCTCGTCGTAGCCAGTCTCGTGCACTTTCACGTCCGTGAAGCCGCGGCTCAGCGCCTGCTCGCAGTAATGCACCACGGCCTTGGTGTCGTTGTATTTTAGCAGGCTGGCATAGGCCGGAATCGTCGCGGCGGCGCCGCCGCCAAGCAGCTTATGGATCGGCTGCTTGGCGACCTTGCCGAGAATATCCCACAACGCGATGTCGAGACCGGACAGCGCGTACATAACCGGGCCGGCCCGGCCGATGCCGTAGGTCTTGCGGATCAGCGAATTCATCAGCTTGGAGATATCGGTCGGATCGGCGCCGATACAGGCCGGCTCGACCAATGTCTCGATCAGTGACTTCGTCGCCTTCCATACGCGGTGCGGAAAAGCCTCGCCCCATCCGACGATGCCTTCATCGGTTTCGACCTTGACCAGCAAGGTTTCGAACGAGGTGCGCGGTTCGCCGGCGAATTTCGGCTGCGGACCGCTCAGGATGAGTTGCTGCCGGTAGACGATTCCAGTGACGCGCGTGATCTTCATTGGGGAACGAAACCGATCATGTCGAGGAACTTCTTTTGACGCACCATATCTTCCGCGACGTAGTCGGTGAAGGCTTTGGGCGACAGGTAGGCAGGCTCCATGCCGAGGCGGTCGAGGTATGTGGCCGCTTCAGGCGTGTCGAGTACTTTTTTCGCTTCCGCGGCGATGCGCTCGATGCGGTCGCGCGGTGTTTTGGCCGGCGCCCACAGACCGAACCAGCCGACGAGGTCCATTTCCTTGTAGCCTAGTTCCTGGAACGTCGGGACGTTCGGCAGCGACGACGTGCGCTTCGGGCCGGTCAGCGCCAGCGCCTTCATCTTGCCGGCCTGAACCAGCGATTGGGCGGCGACAACGGCAAGCATGCCGGTGTCTATATTGCCGCCGGCGACGTCTGCGCCGAAATTACTGCCTGTGTAGGGCACGCCGGTAATGTTGATACCGGCCATTTTCTTGAATAGTTCGCCGGCGATGTGCGCGACGTTGCCGACGCCGGCGTGACCATAGGCGTACTTGCCGGGGTTGGCCCTCGCCAGTTTTACGAACTCTTCCACCGAATTGGCCGGAAAGTCGGGTCGTGTGATGAAAACGAGACCGGCGGTGCGGCCAACCATCGCCACCGGTATGAAGTCGCTGATGCTGTCGTAGGGCAGCTTCGCTTTGATGAACGGGTTCGACGTGTGCGAGAACGAGCCGAACAGGAAGGTGTAACCGTCCGCCGGCTGGCTCGCGACGTAGGCGGTGCCGACGATGCTGTTCGCGCCCGGTTTCATTACGACGACGACCGGCTGGCCGAGGCTCGTCTGCATCTTCTCGCCGAGGAATCGCGCAAACCCGTCCGGTGACGAACCGGCCGAAAATGGCACGATGAAATGAACGGGTTTATTGGGGTAATCCTGAGCGGCCGCGGCGATCGTCATGAGCGACAATGCGCAGAGGCCAGCCGCGATGGGCGCGGCAATGCCACGGTAAGCCATTCGTTTCCTCCTAACGTGCCCTGATGTGATCCCGGGGCTTCAAACTGGAATTGGATTGTCCGGGCTAATTGCGTTTCGGACAAACAAAAACAATGGAAATGGATTTCTGAAAATCCGAACGCACGGGGGAGAATGAAAAACGGACATCCTGGAGAACCAGAATGTCCGCAAGTAAAGACCATTTCCCAGGGAGGGAAGGATGGCCTTATCGCGTGGCGGCGACCACCGGATTGGACAGCACGCCGATCTTTTCGACTTCGATGCGCACCGTGTCGCCCGGAACGGCGAGCATCGGCGGATCGTGATACATGCCCGGGCCCGGAGGCGATCCGGTCGCCAATACGTCGCCCGGATCGAGCGGGAAGACCCGCGATAGCGCGGCGATGAACTGCTTGATGGTGAACAGCATCTCGGACGTGTGCGCCTCGCAGACGACCTTGTCGTTGAGATAGGATTTCACGGTCAAATTCTGCGGGTCCGGAATCTCGCCCTTGGTCACCATCCAGGGTCCCATCGGGCAGAAGGTCTCGTAGCCCTTCGAGATCGTCAGCAGCCCTTGAGCCTGCAGACAACGCGCCGAGACGTCGTTGATGATGGTATAGCCGGCGACGTAGTCCATCGCGTCGGCTTCCTCGACGTAATAAGCGCGCTTGCCGATAACGACGGTGAGTTCGCCTTCGATGTCGAGCTGCTTGACGATCTTGGGATAGATGACCGGCTTGTTCGGGCCGGTGACGCTGTCGTGGTACTTGGCGAAGATGTGCGGCATCGGCGGTGTGATGATCTTTTCGCCGCGGGTGGCGCCTTCCTTGCGCAGTTCATCGAGGTGGCGAAGATAGTTGCGGCCGCCCATCAGGATTTTGCCGGGCCGCGGCACCGGCGCCAGGACATCGGCCTTGGCGAACGGAACAGTCGCCGCTTTCAACTCGCCCTTTTCGAATTTGGCGACGGCGTCTTTTGCCTTCTGCATGGTGCTATCGCCAAGCGTGAGAAAGGCGGTCATGTCGTCGGGGATTGGGGAGGCGCCCAAAAGCGCATTTACGGCAACGATATTGTCGCCGACCACAGCGCCAATTTTCACCGCGCCATCGGTTCGAAATGAAACGAGTCTCATCGTGTCTCCCTTTGCATTTTCTTGGTCTGCTGTGAGGCAAACAGGCGCTAGACCAGCCGCCGCGCATCAACCGCGGCGGTGTTTACGGCCTTCGGATCGCATACTGACGCATCGGCTCGATACAGCCAAATAGAAATTGTGGAACATGATTTCAAGTTAACTGAACCAGCGACCGCATCCCGACGGCCGTATATCGGGCTGATGTGGCCGCTTCCAGTTTTCAGAACTTGTGTTCAAGTAATATGGTTTGGCTAAAGCCGGTGAATGGCTAACCTCTCCGCAACAAAAAAATCCGGGGAGACGACAATGACACGCTGGGCATCGCTGCTCGCTGCTGGCCTGTTTTCACTGAGCGCGGCCGCGCACGCGGAAGACTTTCCGTCCCGCACGGTGCGCATCATCGTGCCTTATCCGGCTGGCGGCGCGACCGATATCACGGCGCGCGCTGTGGCTCAGGAACTGGGCAAGATGTGGAAGCAATCGGTCATTGTCGAGAATCGCAGCGGCGCGATCGGCGTCATCGGCGCCGACTACGTCGCCAAATCGCCGCCGGACGGCTACACATTGATGCTGTCCACGCAGAACGAAGTGTCGATCAATCAGTCGCTCTCGACGTTGCCTTATGATCCGCTGAAGGCCTTCGTGCCGATCACGCTCGGCACCAGCTCGCCGCAAGTGATGGTGATCAATCCGAAGCTTCCGATTAATTCCGTCAAGGAGTTCGTCGAATACGCCAAGGCCAATCCCGGCAAGCTCAGCTACGCATCGCCCGGGGAGGGCAGCACGCAACATCTCGGCGGCGCCTTCCTCGCCAAGGTGGCCAACATCGACATGCTCCACGTGCCCTATCGCGGCACGCAGCCGGCCATGACCGACGTCATCGCCGGCCACGTCTCGGCGATGTTCGGCGCCATCGGTCCTTATCTGCCGCACATCAAGGCCGGCAGCCTGCGCGCTTTGGCAGTGACGGCCGACAAGCGCGCAGAAACGTTGCCGGATGTGCCGACCATGACGGAAGCAGGCATCCCGAACTTCGTGATGATCAACTGGTTTGGGGTTTATGCGCCGGCCGGAACGCCGGACGACATCGTGCGTATTCTCAACCGCGATTTCGTCAAGGCGCTGCATAGCGAGGAGGTCAAGGAGTCGATGCGCCAGCAGGCGCTGGACATAGGCGGCAACTCGCAAGCCGACTTCCAGAAGTTCTGGGTTGAGCAAATCGCGGGGTTCAAGACTGTGATCGACGCGATCGGTCTGACGAAAAAATAGTTTGTACGCACAAAGTCCATATTGAGTGCGAGGTACGCAGAGCGTGAACAAAATGCGAATTTCTCTTGATGAGGGGACGAACGCATTTGCTGGCGCAATGTCTGCAAGTGCAGGGCGCTGAATTTCGTGCGCCTAAGCGGACATCGTGGATGTTAGGGAGAGGACCCGTCCGGTATGGCTAGAATCGCCCAAAAGCCGCCGCGTGAGCGATTTCAGGTCGCTGTCCGGATTTCCCCTCAGATACCCTTAGAGTGAGGCCTGCTAAGGCTAAAAGCGTGTTTGGATACGTGTGCTCGACCAAACCGAGGTCTCGACACAAGGGACACTCGACTGGTACACAAAGCGTTAGAAGGCAGCTACGAAACCCTTGATTTACGGGCATTTTTTGCAACGAGAGGAAAATCCCTCCCTCTCCGCCAATATCTTCTGTTAAGTGCTTGATAATACTACAAATTTTATCCCCCATACGAGCGCTTCCCCACCGCCTTCCCCACTGCGCAACCTAAAAAATCAACTGGAAAGCTAGCGTGTAAATCGGCGCCGAACTTGGCCCCTTAAACTAACGGCGGCAATCCCTTGTCGCAGTTGACAGAATCAGCGTCGAGGTGGGGTCACGACAGGCGCCGATCGTGACCCCACACCAATTGGTCTTTCTAATTTCCCTTCAGAGCGTTGCT
>CANKBJ010000045.1 GCA_947479905.1 Bradyrhizobiaceae bacterium | reverse complement strand
GGATCGTCCAGCAGCATGATCATCGCGCCTTCGGCGGCGGCGAGATCGTCCTCGGACAAATCGGAATGGAGATAGGCGCGCGCCAGGGCGGACGTTGCTTCGGCCCGCTCGCCGGCGGACGCATAGCGGATCCATTGCAGAAACTGCCGTACAATCATGACACAACCAAACGCTACAACAATCGCCGTCAACAGCGGCGAACTCCAGAATCCTAAGTCAGGACGCTTAACAAACCGTTCACCATAGGTATTGATGAAACATTAACGACGATCGCCCGCGCGCGACCTCGCATAAAAATGTTGGCGATGGAAAGCTGCGACGGCGACGTTACGCCTTGCCGCTGAAAATGCCGCGCGCGTTGGTGGCGCTGTCGGTGAACAGGTCGAGGCCGCGGCCGTTGCGCGCCGCGCCCGGTCTCTGGCCTGGCTGATCCGCGCTGGAAGGAGTCCACAGGCTGGCGACGGTTTGCGTAACCGGATCCTCGCCGCGATCGCTGAACATCGCCTGGAACAGCGGTTTCGCATCGGCGATGGCTTGCATCTTGCCGCGCGCATCGGCGAGCGCCTGGGTGATGCCGGCGGTGTCCGGCGCGTCGATGGCGCGGGTACGTGTCGGCACCTGGACCGGAGAATTGGCGGAGACCGGCATGGCCGACAATGCCATGGACGGGATGTTGGCCGCGGCCAGCCGCCCCGGTGCTATCATCGAGGCCGGCGCGCCGGTTGAAGCGGCGGCCGCCGCCGCGACTGGATCGGCGCTGCGCGGCGTCAATCCTGCCAGCGCGACGGTGCGAGCATTATCGAACTTGCCGGTCAGCCGGGCATAGACCTGGCCGATGGTGCGGGCGCTGCCCGAGGAGTCGTAAAATATGCTGCGGTTGGCAGCCGCCGCGGCCGGAAACAATTTGGCGGCACTGGCGTCCGGCCGCGAATCGGCGGCGTTGATCATCCTGCCGGCGCCATCGGGGCCGAGGAAATGCGCAATGTATAGCTCGCCTTCGGTCGGGCGCCGGCCGATCGAGCCGGTCAGCTGAAAGGCATTGGCGCGCGAGAAGGCGCCGGCCATCATCGCGCTTGCTTCCGGGTCGCTGCGCAATTTCATGATCGCAGCGCGCGCGGCCGGGTCCTCGACCGAATAGCGGCCGTCGGAATTCTTGGTGATGGCGTCGGCATATTGGCCGTAGCCGAGCGCAGCGCCCTCCTGCTTCACGGTGCCGAGCCAGGTCTGGTCGATAAACTGGTACAGGCCCTTGGCCGTCGAGGTCGACGCCTGCGCCGACGGGTTGAGCCCGGATTCGATCTTGGCGGTGGTCAGCAGATACTGAAAGCTGATGCCGGTCGACTGCGACGCCTGCCTGATCGCCCCGGCGATCTGGGGCGCCAAGTTGCTTGAGACGGAATCGACGGCCATAAGGTTGCCCTCTAGTATAGCGCGGCTGCGGCCAACAGGGCGCGAACGGACCCTGTTGACCATGGGCAGTTATGGTAAACGAACCGTTAATGGCGGGCGCGTCGGCCCGCTTTGTGAACTTTATAAGTTGGAGACAGGCGAATGACGGAAGCGATACAGCGGCACAAGCGCGGCGGCCTCTATTTCGAGGATATGGAGGTCGGCAAGCTCTACGAGCACCGTTACACCCGTACCGTCACGCAGATGGACAACATGTTGTTTTCCAACATGACGCTCAATCCGCAGCCGCTGCATATCGACCGCCATTTCTGCGAGACCGAGACCGAATGGGGCCAGCCGCTGATGAACTCGCTGTTCACGCTCGGTCTGATGATCGGCATCCAGGTCTCCGACATGACGGTCGGCACGACCATCGCCAATCTCGGCATGACCGACGTCAAGTTCGGCAATCCGCTGTTCGAGGGCGACACCGTCAACTGCACGACGACTGTCGTCAGCAAACGCGAGTCGCAGTCGCGGCCGAACGCCGGCATCGTCGAGTTTCATCACAAGGCGTTCAAGCAGGACGGCAAGCTGGTCGCTGAATGCCACCGCAACGCCTTCATCATCAAGCGGCCGAAGTAATTCGGCATGCAAGCCAGCACGTCCGAGCTATACAATCCCGAATCCCTGCGGAACCTGCACGGCCAAGACTTCATAAAAGCGCTCCTTGAATGGGAAAGGAATGCCTATAAGGCCCTAAGCCCCCACGACTACCGCGAGATGGTCGAATATCAATTCGGATTAGCCGACGTGGCGAGCGCTTATCCGGTGTACTTCGCTGGAGATATAGCCCACCCAGAGAACAAGGAAATATTCGTTGGCATAAATCCCGGATATGCAAACGAGAAGCAACAATCAAATGAACAATCTTATCTGGATTCGAGAAATCTTTTCGAAGGCTATTGTGAAATTTTCCGCGATTTTTTCCCACGCGAACGAAATGGGCTCATCACCTATTATGCGCACGTAACCGGCTTCATTCGCCGCTACTACGGCATAGAGCACCCGATAAACAACTGGCCATGGGTCCACGAAAACCTCATTAATCTCGAACTCGTCCCTTACCATTCAAAGACGACAAAAAAATTTCGCATACGAAACATTGAAAAATATCGCATGACTCAATTTGATTATTTTCTCAAGATTTTGACGCACCTAAACCCAGAAAAGCCAATTTTCATTAATGGCTTCCCCACATTCCGGGAATATTTCGAGCATCCAGTTTTCAAAGACATCATCGCGTTCAAGAAAATAGAAGGATTTTGGGTAGGCCGTATCGCCGGCAAATTTAGATTCATTGGCGTACCCTTCCTGCAGCAAATGAGAATAAAGAGAGATCCGTTTGTCGCACACGTGGCTGCACTGACAAGTTCGTCCTCGATATGGGAATTCTGACCATGCGCTCTCTCCTGTTCGTCCCGGCCGATGCCGGTCCCAAGCTCGACAAGGCGATGGCGTCGGGCGCCGACGCCGTCATCATCGATCTGGAAGATTCGATTTCGCCCGAGCGCAAAGCGCACGCGCGCGCCGCGTGCCTCGAATATCTCAAGAGCGCGCAGCCGAAAGCCCAGCGCCCGCGCCTGCTGGTGCGCATCAATGGGCTCGAGACCGGCCAGACCGACGCCGATCTCGCGGCCATCGTGCCGGGCAAGCCGGACGCCATTCTGTTTCCAAAAGCGGAAGGCGGCGCCAGCCTGGTTCATCTCGATGCCAAGCTGACGGCGCAGGAGACAATCGCCGGCGTCAGCGAAGGGTCGATCAAGGTGCTGGCACAAAATGTCGAGTCGTCGCTCGGCCTGTTTATGGCCGGCACATTTCGCGGCGTCTCGCCGCGCCTGATCGGCATGACGTGGGGACCGGAGGATCTATCCGCCGAACTCGGCGCCGAAGCCAACCGCGACGCGCAAGGCATTCTCACCGAGCCCTATCGCCTCGCCCGCTCGATCTGCCTGTTCAGCGCCGCGGCGGCGAAAGTGCCGGCGATCGAGACGATCTATGCCGACTTCCGCAACAGCGAAGGCCTGCGCCGCGAGACGATGGATTCGCGCCGCGATGGCTTTACTGGCCGCCTCGCCATTCATCCGGCGCAGGTCCCGGTGATCAACGAGGTCTATACGCCGAGCGCCGAACAGATCGAAAAGGCCAAGGCCGTGATCGCCGCTTTCGCCGCGCAACCCGGCGCCGGCGCGGTCGGCATCGACGGCAAGATGTACGACCGGCCGCATTTGGTAAGGGCTCAGCGGCTGCTTGGGAATATGAAGTAGTAACCAGCACCATCGCCGTCATGCCCGCGCAGGCGGGCATCCAGCACTTTGCGACCCCTCGCGATTGAAGAGCTGGGTCCCCGCCTTCGCGGGGAAGACAGCCTATTTCTTCTCGTACACCTTGCCCGGATCGAACGTCTTGCCGGCGTCGCGGAACTCGAGCTTGACCGCGCCTTTTTGCCCAAGCGGCGCGGCGCGATAAAAGCACGAGCGGCGGCCGGTGTGGCAGGCGCCCGGGCCTTGCTGCTCGACCTTGATCCAGACCGCGTCCTGGTCGCAATCGACACGCAGCTCAGTGACGCGCTGAACGTGGCCGGACTCTTCGCCCTTCTTCCACAATTTCTTGCGCGAACGCGAGAAGTACCACGCCTCGCCGCTCTCGATGGTTTTCGCCAAAGCCTCGGCATTCATGTGCGCGACCATCAGCACATCGCCATTGGCAACGTCGGTCACCACCGCGGTGACCAGCCCGTCGGCGTCGAATTTGGGAAGAAGCGCGAGACCTTCTTCGATGTCGTGTGAGTGCGTGGACAAGGAATGCTCCCAGCCTTCCCGTCACCTTTGGTGCGGGCCAAAAGCGTGTTTACGCGCGTCTACCGGAAACTCTTATTTCCCGCGCAGCAAGGTCATGAAGCGGACAAGCTGGTTCGGGTCGTCGCGGAACGCGCCGGAGAAATGCGTCGTCACCGTCATCGCACCGGCCTTGTTAACGCCGCGGATCGACATGCACATGTGCTCGGCCTCGATCATCACCGCGACGCCGCGCGGCTTGAGGATTTCTTCGATCGCGGTGGCGACCTGCGAGGTGAGATGCTCCTGCGTCTGCAGGCGATGCGCGTAGACATCCACCAGCCGCGCCAGCTTCGACAGGCCGACGACGCGGTCGGTCGGCATATAGGCGACATGCGCCTTGCCGTAGAACGGCATCATGTGGTGTTCGCAGTGCGAATTAAAAGCGATGTCCTTGACCAGCACGAAGTCGTCATAGCCGCCGGTCTCGCTGAAGGTGCGGTCGAGCACCTCGGCGGGACAGGCGCGGTAGCCTTCGTAGATTTCCTCATAGGCGTCGATGACGCGCTTGGGCGTATCGAGCACGCCCTCGCGCGCGGCGTCGTCGCCGGCATAGGCGATCAAGGTGCGCACGGCGGCCTCGGCCTCCTCGCGCGACGGGCGCGGCGCGCTCGGCGTCGGCGCGGCCCGCACATGGTCGGACAGGGCCTGCTGGGCGAATGGCTTGATAATTGAATTCTTGGCGTCCATCGGTCTCTCCGTTCGACCGGCGCTCACCCTGCGAGGGGCTGCTCCGGAAGTGTCACCGGGGTGGCCGCGCCTGACGCCTTTTCAAGGCAATTTAGACGCGCATTGCGTTCGGCACGCGATTCGACCGGCAAAGGCCTCATTCCGCCATGCCCCCAAGTCCGCCGTTACGAGAACCCCTTCTCGTACCGGCAGGGTGATCCCTATATATTGCTTTGTACGGACGAAGCAATGTGCCGGATCAGGCTCGGGCGGGTCAATTTCGATGCTAAATGACGTCTATAATGCCAAAATTCTCGATCTGGCTGGTAATATCCCCCGGCTCGGCCGCTTAGACCGCCCCGACGCCAGCGCAACCGCCCATTCCAAACTGTGCGGCTCGACCGTCACGGTCGACGTCAAGATGGCAGACGGCGCGGTCACGGATTTCGCCCATGACGTGAAGGCCTGCGCGCTCGGTCAGGCCTCATCCTCGATCATGGCCCGGCATGTCGTCGGCTCCTCACCGGACGAACTGCGGGCCTTGCGCGAGACGGTGCGCAAGATGCTGAAGGAAAACGGCGCGCCGCCGACCGGCAAATGGGCGGACGTTGCTTTGCTCGAGCCGGTGCGCGACTACAAGGCGCGGCACGCCTCGACGCTGCTGACCTTCGACGCGGTGGTGAAGGCGGTCGACGAGATCGACGCCAAGCGCAAACAGGCGGCGGAATAGGCTACTGCGCCGATGCGAGTCCGCCGGTCTTGCGCACAGCCAGGTCGGCGCGCGCGCCGATCGGTTTGGCGCAGGACGCGATCAGCCGCGGCAGACTCTGCTGCGCGCCGGTATTGCCGATGCGGATGACCGTCACCAGACCCTTCCGGCTTGTCTCGATCACCATCGAGCGGCTGCCCGCGCTGGCGAATTCGCGGATCAAAGCGGCGGACACCGCGCCCGTGGCCGTACTGACCAGTTCGCCCGGGCCGTCATGACGCTGCGACGCCGTCACCGCGAGTCTGGCGCGCGAGCCGCCGGTGCGCAGGCTGACGCTCTCGGGCCTGGCCGACAGCCGCGCATCGTCGCTCATCGTGCGCCGCTCGACATAGCTGAGTTCAAAACTGTCGGCATCGGCGCCGCAGGCGACCGCCAGATCGAAACTGCCGATCGGCTCGCCTTCGACCGTGAACGGATGCCGCCGCGCCAGCGAGGCAATGCCGCCGCGATCGACCATCGCCCAGCGCTGCTCATTGATCGGAGTGGCGCGCAAGCCGCTGGTCATCGGCGCGGCCGGCGACGCCTGAACCGGCGGCGTCACGGCGACGGCGGCGATGGGCGGCGCAGCCGCATCGTCGGTAGCGAGCCTGGTGCGGCGAAGTTCGGCGCGCGTCATTGTGTGCAGCGGCTCCCATGGCGGAATCCGCAGCGCCAGATCGAGCAAATCCATCGACGCGCCCATCTCGGCGGTAAATTGCGCGAGGCGCCCGATGTCGCGTTGCACCAGCACGAGGTCCTCGGCCGAATATGTCGCCGCGGTTGGATCCTCGCGACGATCGCCGAGCCATATCTGATGCACCATCACCCGCGCTTCATTCGGCACGGTGCGCTGCACGCCGCCGAGCAGCACAAAGGCGCACATGGATTCGCAATCGGCGCGGGGAGAAACGACCGCGGGAATGTCGGCATTCCGCTCCACATTGTCTTTGGCGTTATCTTTGGCGGCAGCCTTGCCGACAACATCGCCTTTGAGATCGACCACGCGGCCGACGGTGGCAGCGAGCCGCAGTTTTCGCACCTCTCGGCCGAGGGCGATGGCGCCCAGCACCGAGCCGCCATCGGAATCGAGCACCAGAATGGCATCGGTCAAATCCCGGCCCTGCATGGCGCGGGTGAAATCGCGCGCGCTGTCGGCGGTGATCGCGCCGCTGGCGGCAATGTATGTCTTGCAAGCCGTGCCGCAGCTTTCAGCCGGGCCCTGGCGGCGCAGATCGAAGCGCATCGGCAGCGTGCGGTCGCCGGCTTCGGCCGGCACAGCGCCAACGAGCGCCGCAACCAGCGTGACGACGGCGCCCGAAGCGCCAAGAAGGGAGCAACGCATTCATCCCCCTATCAGCGCGGGACGGAATCTTTCTGTCCCGATCATGGAACGGAACCGTTTCTCGCGCGTAAAGAAGAAGCCGGACTCTGTTTATCGATCTGCATTATGCATCGCGTGCCGATGGAACTTGCACATCAAGACGTCGAGCCGTCGCGGCTTCAACAAACCCCCGAACTTGTCATTTTTAAAACGACGTAAGGATTCGCGTCTAGTGTAAAAAGGTCGCTATACCTGAGCCGTTTTGCCTGAACTCTCCGCAGGTTCACCGATTTGGAACTTGCGCCGGAACTTTGGTAAGAGACTGGGCCGCAGAGCTTTCTGTATAAAATGCGACACGTTCCACTGCTGGAACCCGGCGAGAGGATGCCTGAAATTTCGTCCCCCTTAAAAACTTTAGCGGCCGGTGTTGCCGGTTTGCCGCGCCTTATCGGCCGCGCACTAGTGGCATTCTACCGTTACACGCTGTCGCCGCTGATCGGTCCGCGCTGCCGCCATTTGCCGAGCTGTTCGGAATATGCCGATGACGCCATCAGCCGCTTCGGCCTGTGGGCCGGCTCTTGGATGGCGCTCGCGCGCATCCTACGCTGTCAGCCTTGGGGCACGCATGGTCTGGATTTCGTGCCGAAGACTTTGCCCAATGACGCACGCTGGTTTCTGCCGTGGCGCTACGGACGCTGGCGCGGCACCAACGACACAGCCTCGCCGTGATGAAAAATCGCGGCCACACTTTCCTGATGCTGGCGATCGCGGTGAGCGCGCTGGCGACAGTGTTTTTTGGATTGCGCAGTTATGGCTCCCTGCAGCTCCTGCGGTCGGCCTATGAAGCCGGCCGGCCGCAGCTCAGCAGCGTCCGCGCATGGATGACACTCGAGCATGTCGCGATAACCTATCGCGTGCCGCTAACCGAGTTGATCCCGCGCCTCGATCTGCCGACGGACACCAAACGCGACGACAGCCTGAAAGACATTGCCGACAAGCGCGGGGTTGGACGTTTCGACTTTGTGCGCCAGGTGCAACGCGCGCTCGGGCAATCGGCGCCGCTCCCCAATGACGACGCCGACAAAACGCAAAACGGATGGCTTGGCGGGCTGGCGGACGCTGTCCTGTCCGCGGTGCTCACTTATGGCTATCCGGCTTTCGCGGCGGCGCTGCTGTTGGGCGCGCTCGGCTTGCCGCTGCCAACCGGGCTGGTCGCCATTCTCGCCGGATCGCTCGCTGCGCTCGGCCGCATCGACCTGATCCCGGCCGCGGCAATCGCGGTCACCGCCTCGCTCGGCGGCGATATGCTGGCCTATCTGATCGGCCGCACGGTGAACGAAAACTTTCTCGTCCGCCACGGCCGCCTGCTGGGCCTTTCGCCCGCGCGGCGGCAGCGCGCACAGTCTTTGTTTGCGCGCTGGGGCGGACTGACGGTCGTATTCTCACGCACGCTCGTGTCGCATTTGAGTTCGTTCACCAGTCTGCTGGCGGGGCTGAGCCGATATAATATGCTCTCGTTCCTGTTATTCTCGACCATCGGCCGTCTGTTGTGGACCTCGCTCTATATCGGCGTCGGCTATGGCGTCGGCAGCAATATCGACGCCGCCGGTCAGTTTCTCGGCAATCTGAGCGGGCTCCTGGCGGCCCTGGCGGTGCTTTTGGTGTCGGGCGCCTATCGCGCCGGTTTTATGCGATCCGATATCGGCGAGTGATGCGCGAAAGAAATTGGGCCTCAAGCGCGCGGCCGAAACCGGGTGGACAGCGCCACGCCGCTCGCTTCTAGTTGGCGGCTCTCGCCCGCAAGGATTCGCAATGCCCTCACCTGTCCTGACGATCGACCGCAAATCCTGGTTGCTGCTGATTTTTTTGTCGGTGCTGTGGGGCGGCTCGTTCTTTTTCGTCGCCGTCGCATTGCGCGAACTGCCGCCGATGACCTTGGCGCTGGCACGCGTCGCCTTCGCCGCCGCGTTCATCTATCCGATATTCAAGATGCAGGGGGGCAGCCTGCCGGCGACCTTCGCCGGCTGGAAACCCTTCATTGTGATGGGCCTGTTCAACAACATCATTCCGTTCTCGCTCATCTTCGCCGGACAGGCCCGAATATCCAGCGGACTGGCGTCGGTGCTCAACGCCACCACGCCCTTGTTCGCGCTTCTGGTGCTCGCCTCTTTCGGCGAGGAAAGACTGATCCTGCGCCGTGTCATCGGCGTGCTGATCGGGCTTGCCGGCGTCTATGTGCTGCGCGATCCCGATCTGGCGACGACCGAAGGCCAGACAGTCGGCATGCTGCTCTGCCTTGGCGGCGCGCTGAGCTACGGATTTTCCGGATTGTGGGGCCGGCGCAATTTCAACAATGTGCCGCCGCTGACCACCACGACCTGTCAGCTCATCTCGTCGAGCATCATCATGGCGCTTATCGCCGGCGCGGTCGATCAGCCGTGGCAGTTACCTATGCCAGGCCTGACGACCTGGAGCGCGGTCATCGGCCTGGCGGCGCTGTCGACCGCGCTCGCCTATATCTTGTTCTTCAGAATCATGGCGCAGGCAGGCGCCGCCAACGTGATGCTGGTGACGCTGCTGATCCCGGTCACCGCCATCGGGCTCGGCGTGCTGGTGCTGGGCGAGCCGCTGTTGCCACGCGAAATCGCCGGCGCCTTGGTGATCTCCGCCTCGCTTCTGGTGATCGACGGGCGGGTGCTTAGGTGGGCGAGACGGAGGCCGGCGGGGCGCTAAAACCATATTGCACCGCCCGATTCGCCTGCTATATCCCTCCTCAAATCCGCTTACCCGCGCTCGTTCGCGGGAGTGAGCATCAAGGAGAACTGCCATGGTCGCCCTGACCTTTCCCGACGGCGCACGCCGCGACTATCCCAACGGCATTACCGGGCTCGACATCGCCAAGGGCATTTCGCCCTCGCTGGCCAAGCGCACCGTGGCCATGGCGCTGGACGGCGTCGTCGTCGATCTCGCCGACGCGATCGAGAAAGACGCGAAAATCGAATTCGTCTCGCGCGAGGACCCGCGCGCGCTCGAACTGATCCGCCACGACACGGCGCACGTTCTCGCTGAAGCGGTGCAGGCGCTATGGCCGGGCACCCAGGTGACCATCGGCCCGGTGATCGACAACGGCTTCTATTACGACTTCGCTCGCAACCAGCCGTTCACGCCGGAAGACCTGCCCGTCATCGAGAAAAAGATGAAGGAGATCATCGCCCGCGACAAACCTTTCACTAAAGAGATCTGGTCGCGCGACGACGCCAAGAAGGTGTTCGCCGACAAAGGCGAGAACTACAAGGTCGAGCTGATCGACGCCATTCCGGAAGACCAGTCGCTGAAAATCTACAAGCAGGGCGACTGGTTCGATCTGTGCCGCGGTCCGCACATGACCTCGACGGGCAAGATCGGCAACGCCTTCAAGCTGATGAAGATCGCCGGCGCCTACTGGCGCGGCGACAGCAATAATCCGATGCTGTCGCGCATCTACGGCACGGCCTTCGCCAAGCAGGAAGAGCTCGACACCTACATCAAGAACATGGAAGAGGCCGAGAAGCGCGATCACCGCAAGTTAGGCCGCGATATGGACCTGTTCCACTTCCAGGAAGAAGGCCCCGGCACCGTGTTCTGGCACGCCAATGGCTGGACAATCTTCCAGGAGATCGTCGCCTATATGCGCCGTCGCTTGCGCGGCAATTATCAGGAAGTCAACGCGCCGCAGATGCTCGACAAGTCCTTGTGGGAGACGTCGGGTCACTGGGGCTGGTTCCGCGAGAACATGTTCCAGGCGACCTCAGCCGGCGACGACACCGAGGACGAGCGCGTCTACGCCATCAAGCCGATGAACTGCCCCGGCCATATCCAGATATTCAAGCACGGCTTGAAATCGTATCGCGACCTGCCGCTGCGCATGGCCGAATTCGGCATCGTGCATCGCTACGAGCCGTCCGGCGCGATGCATGGCCTGTTGCGCGTGCGCGCGTTCACCCAGGACGACGCGCATATCTTCTGCACCGAGGACCAGATGGCAGCCGAGTGCATGGCGATCAACGATCTGATCCTGTCGACCTACGCCGACTTCGGCTTTACCGGCGACCTTACCGTCAAGCTGTCGACGCGGCCGGAAAAGCGCGTCGGCTCGGATGCCGCGTGGGATCACGCCGAAGGCATCATGCAGAACGTGCTCAAGAAGATCGAAGAGCAAGGCGAAGGCCGTATCAAGACCGCGATCAATCCCGGCGAAGGCGCGTTCTACGGACCGAAGTTCGAATATGTGCTGCGCGACGCCATCGGCCGCGACTGGCAATGCGGCACGACCCAGGTCGACTTCAATCTGCCGGAACGCTTCGACGCCTTCTACATCGCCGCCGACGGCTCGAAGAAGCCGCCGGTGATGATCCACCGCGCCATTTGCGGCTCGATGGAACGCTTCCTCGGCGTCGTGCTCGAACATTACGCCGGGCATCTGCCGCTCTGGCTGGCGCCGAGGCAGGCGGTGGTCTGCACCATCACCTCGGACGCCGACGACTATGCGGCGGAAGTTGCCAGCCTCGCGCGCAAGCTCGGCCTGCGCGCCGACGCCGACCTGAAGAACGAAAAGATCAATTACAAGGTGCGCGAGCACTCGCTGATGAAGGTCCCTGCCCTTCTCGTTGTCGGCAAGAAGGAAGCCGAGACCCGCTCGGTGTCTATCCGCCGACTCGGCAGCGACGGACAGACGGTGCTGCCGCTCGACAAGGCGCTCAAGGCGTTGGCGGCCGAAGCGTTGCCGCCGGATTTGAAGCGGGCGCAAGCGGCGGGATAAGGCCAGCCGCATGCGCTGCGACAGCGGCGCGTCCGGGTCTATTTGCCCTGGCTCTTGATATATTCGGCGATATCCGCCGCTTCGGCCCGCGACAGGTTCATGTCCGGCATTTTCGGGTGCGGCAACAACAGGAACAGCGCCAGCTTCGACGTGTCGAGGTCGGGCGTCTTGCCGATCGCCGAAAATGGCGGCGCCTGGCCGCCGGCGTTCTGCTGGTCGGCCGCGACGACATGACAAGGGGCGCACCAGCGCTTGGCCAGGGTTGCCCCCTGCTCCGCGTCGGCTGCTATTGCGCCTTGCGATAGACCGACGATGGTCGTCAGTGACAGCATCACAGTGGACATGCGAATCATCGGTAAAACCTCGACCGGTTGAAGAACGTGTACCGTATCAGATAGCGTGGGCCTTGTCGCAGTGACTTATATCAAAGGCTTTGGCTCAAAGGCCTTCCGGCAATGCTCCTGACGCTGCGCCCCGGGGCCTTTCCAGCACGCCGAGAAAGCGCTCCGCCCACTGGCTCAGATCGTTCTGCTTTAAAACGCGATAATTGGCGGCGTGCCGTTGCACACGCTCATCGAGCGGCATCGCCAAAGCGCGATCGATGGCGATCGCGACGCCTTCGGAATCGTAAGGATTGACCAGCAGGGCCGCGCTGCATTCGCGCGCGGCGCCGGCAAAGCGAGACAGGATCAGCACGCCGGGATCGTCCGGGTTTTGCGCGGCGACATATTCCTTCGCCACCAGGTTCATGCCGTCGCGCAGCGGCGTCACCAGGCCGGCGCGCGCGGCGCGATACAGCCCGGCGAGCGCGGTGCGGCTATGCGCCTTGTTGATGTAACGCACCGGCGTCCACGAGGCCTCGCCATAGGCGCCGTTGATGCGCCCGACTTTCTCGCCGACCTGCCGGCCGAGATTGGCATATTCCTCGATATCGGTCCGGCTGCGCGGCGTGATCTGCAAATAAGTCACCTGGCCGCGCCAGCGCGGGAAATTGGTCAGCAGGCGCTCGAACGCATCCATGCGCTCCGGAATGCCCTTGCTGTAATCGAGCCGGTCGACGCCGATGATCATGGCGCGTCCGGACAGACTGCCCATCACCTCGCGCACGAAGGTGGAATCGACCGCGCGGCGCGCCAGCCGCTGCAACGTATCGGTCTCCACCCCGACCGGAAACACGCCGATGCGCACATCCCCTTCGTCGAAGGCGAAGCTGTTGGCATCGAGACGCCGCAAGCCGCGTTCGTTGGCAAGATAACGGGCGAAGTTGGCGGCGTCGGTTTCGGTCTGGAAGCCAACCAGATTGTAATAGCCGAGCGCCGGGATGAGCTGTTCGTGGTTGGGCAGCGCGGTAATGATTTCTTCCGGCGGAAACGGAACGTGGATGAAAAATCCGATTTTGTTCTTGTGGCCGCGTTCGCGCAACGCCTTGGCGAGCGGCATCAGATGATAGTCATGCACCCAGATGACGTCGTCCGGGCGGAGTATCCTCTCCAGATTTTTGGCGAAAAATCCGTTGACCCGGAAATAGCCGCCGAGATCGCGGCGCGTGAATTCAGCGAGGTCGAGCCGGTAATGCAGGATCGGCCACAGCACGCGGTTGGCGAAACCGTTGTAGAATTCCTCGTAGTCGTCCTTTTGCAGATCCACCGTGACATAGGACACGTTGTCCTTGTCGAGAGTCCGGGCCGGCTCCGGCGCGTCGTCGGACACACGTCCGCTCCAGCCGAACCAGACGCCGCCGCGCCGCTTCAGCGCCGGCCGAATCGCAACTTCGAGGCCGCCGGCGCGGGCGCTTCCGTCGGGAATGCCAACTCTGTTGGAAACTACGACGAGCCGCGCCAATACCGGTCTCCCCAACTGTGCGAAAGCTTCATCGCGCTCATGATCAATCCGGCCATCGAATAGGTTTGCGGGAAATTTCCCCAGAGCTTTCCGGTCGCCGGGTGAATGTCCTCGGACAACAGACCATAACGGTTTCGCATATTCAGCGAATCGACGAACATGTCGCGGGCTTCGTCGTGCCGCCCGATTTCCCACAGCGCATCGACCAGCCAAAAACGGCAGATGAGAAAAGCCGTCTCCGGTGTGCCGAAATCGTCCGCGGCCACGTAACGCATGACGTGATGGCCGCGGCGCAATTCGCGTTCGATCGCCTCGACGGTGGCGACAAAGCGCGGATCGCTCGACTCGACCAGACCCAGTTCCGCCAGCAGCAGCGAACTGGCGTCGAGATCGTCGCCGCCGAAGGCGCCACAGATCGCGTTGCGCTTCGGATTCCAGGCCCGCTGCAAAATTTCCTCGCCGAGCCGCGCGGCATGCTGCCGCCAGTATTGCGCCCGGTCGTCAAGGCCGAGATGCAGTGCGATCGCTTCCAGCCGCTGGCACCCGGCCCAGCACATCGCCGCCGAATGGGTATGCACGTGCGTGCGGCCGCGAAATTCCCAGATGCCGGCGTCGGGTTCGAGCGCCAGCCTGGCGGCCTGCTCGCCAAGCGGCTCCAGCGAGCGGAACAACGCGACGTCGCCGGGCTTCGGCAGCCGGCGGTCGAAAAACATCGGCGTCGCCGCCAGAATGATGCTGCCATAGACATCGTGCTGCGTCTGATGCACGGCGGCGTTGCCGATGCGCACCGGCCCGTCGCCGCCATAGCCGGCCAGAGCCGGCGCGACCCACTCCTCCAGCCGGTCGGTGTGGACGATGCCGTAAAGCGGCCGGACGGTATCGGCTCGCCCGGTCGAAATGCTCAGGATATAGGAGATGAACTCCTCCATCGTCCGCGTCGCGCCGATGCGGTTCAGCGCACTGACGACAAAAAAAGCGTCGCGCAGCCAGCAATAGCGATAATCCCAGGTGCGCCCCGACCCCGGCCCTTCAGGAATCGACGTCGTGAGCGCGGCGACGATCGCGCCGGTCTCCTCGAAATTGCACAGCTTGAGCGTGATGGCGGCGCGGATGATCTCGTCCTGCCAATCGATGGAGAAAGCCAGCCGCCGCACCCACTCCTGCCAGTAGTCGAGCGTGCGCTGGAAAAAATCGCGGCAGGTGCTCTCCAGCGCGTGTTCGAACGGCTCGTCGGTGCCGAACACCATATGCACCGGCCTGGTCAGCACGAATGAAGCCTCGTTCTCGATCTGGGAAATCGCCGCGTCCGTGGTCAGCCGCACCGGCACCTCGTCGCGCCAGAAGCGGATATGATTGCTGCCGGTCGAACGCTGCTCAACCGGCGCGCCGTGCCGATGCGTGACACGGAAGCGAAGGGTGATGCGCGGCATGCCGGCGATCGGCTCGACGATGCGCACCAGCTGCGGCGGCCGGAAGGTGCGGCCGAAATTCTGGAAGCGTGGCGCGAAATCGGTCACGCGCACTTTGCCGCCCTTGCCGTCGGTCAGCTCGGTCACGACGATGGCGGTGTTACGAATATAACTCGACGTGGATTCGACCTGATCGTCGAGCATCACATCGGTGAAGCCTTTTTCCTCGTCGCCCGACAGCAGCCGGCAAAAGACCGGGTCGCCGTCATAGCGCGGCAGGCACCACCACAAAATCCGCGCGTCCGGATTGACCAGGGCGGCGGTACGCCCATTGCCGATCACGGCGATATCGAGCCCGTAATCCGTCATGCGATTTAAAATTACTCATAGCGGGCGAGCTGCCGCAGGGCCCGGCGGACCTGAGCCGGAGAGGAGAAAATGCCCGACAGCCCGGAAAAGTTCCGTCCGACCGAAAAACCTTTGCCGCCCAGTGCCGGCAACGCCGCGAAAGCCGCCTCATCTGTCACGTCGTCGCCGATGAACACCGGAATTCGGCCCCTGAATGGCGCCTGTATCATGAGCGCGCGCACGCCATCGCCTTTATTGATGCCTGGACGCTTCACCTCGAACATCGCCTTGCCCAGCAGAACCTCGGTCGGCTCGGCGGCAAATGCGGCGCGGCTGGCCTCGACATGGGCGCGCAACCGGTCTTCGTGCTGGGGCGCCTGTCGGTAATGCAGCGCCACCGAGTAGCCCTTGTCCTCGAAATCGACACCGGATCCCGGCGTCGCGGCATCGGTCAGGTGGCGTCGCATATCGCCCGGCAGATCGTCGATGCGCGAGGCGGCGGCGCCGGCAATGCGCAACTCGGCACCGTGGCCGCCGACCGACGACAGATGCAGCGGTGCGAAAAGAATGTCGAGATCGCGGATCGGCCGGCCGCTGACCAGCGCCAGCGCACCGCCGGTCAATCGATCGAGCGCGGCAAGATCGCTTTTGAGCGTGTCCGGCACATCGACATCGAACGGCGACGGGCCGATATCGATCAAGGTGCCGTCAACATCGAGGAGGAGCGCGATCGTGCCGGGATCGAATTTGGCAAATTCGTCCAATGCGGAATCGTTGGCCTGGAGGTCGGCGGTATCGTTCGCAGGGGATTGAGTCACAATCAGCCTTCCAGCAATCGGACTTTATTGCGCCATCACCTCGACGTCACCATCGACACCTGTGACAACCTTGAATTCACGCTCGAACACCTTGCCTTCGTTGCGGGCGATGGCGCGATACTCGCCCTCGCCGAGCACGACGCGCGGAAATGCGCCGATCGATTCCTTGATGACGTCGCCGCCGGGAGTCAGCACCGACCAGGCCGTGTTTGCTAACGCCTCGCCGCCTTTTTCGTTCACCAGTTTAAGCGTGATGACGGCGGCGCGGTGATTGACGACGATATCGGTGAGCTTGCCGGCCTGCACCCTGATGTCCGAGCGCACCTGCGAATTGGCGTCGCCGTAATTCGATACGATGTAATAAAGCCCTTCCGGCACCATCACCACCGCGCCGGTCATCACATGTTCGGCGATCGGCCGGCGGTCGCCGGCCTCGAACTGGCTACCTTTATAGACGTCGAACGAAATCTGGCCGGCAGGTATCGTCACATCGCCAACGCGGCCTTCGATACGCAAGCCGCCCGCCGGCAAATCGAAATCCTCGCGTACGGTCGCGCCGCGCAAGGAAACCGGCTTGACCGCGGTCGCCAGGCCGAAGCCGACATGCACGATGTAATTGCCCGACGGCAGCACCAACGTTGGCGCAGCGGCTTTTTCTTCGCGGATAAGCTTGAACGCACCGCCAGGATCGGCCTTGGCGGCATAGATGCGCCAGGTCAGACCGCCGGCAATCGGCTGCGCATCCTTGCCGAAGCGCGCCGACAGCGCGAGCGCGACCTGACCCGCGGGCACCATGGGCATCGGTGACGGCATAACCACCATCGGCGCGGCTTGCTGCGGCGGCGCCGGTGGCGGCGGCAGGCCGCCGCTGCCGCTCGGACCGAAGCCGTCGCCCCGGATGGTCGAATTGGGCGACAAAAGCCCGGTTGATGGCGAGGACGAGAACAGCGAGCCGCCGGACTGCGCCCGGGCGTCGCCGGGATACATCGAGGCCACGGCCGCCAGCAACAGGCCGGCCGCGCGTATCGGCACGAGCCTTCCGGATGTGGCGGCGATTGCGGTGAAGCTGCTCATGTCGGCAGCGTTTTCGGCCTAAATCGCGGCGATTTCAAGCCAAATGCGCCGCGTCCGCGGCCTGTCCCCGGCAACGGAAAAGGCCGGCCTCAAGGGGCCGGCCTCCGCCGTTGGTTTGCATCCCGATCGGCGCGGAGTGCCTTACGCGGGACGCATCTGGAAGGCTTTCTCAGCCACTAGAATTCCTTCCAGTCCTCGGCTTTGACCGCGGTCGCGATCTGGGTGCGCATCTGCTGCACGGGGCCACCGGCATTGCCGCGCGGCGCGGCCGTCCCCTTCCTTAACGCTGCGACCGGCTTTCCCTGGGCCTGGGGGACCGGCCGCTGTGCCGGGGCGGCGCTGGCGCCGCCGGCACTGACGTCGGCGATCTGGAAGAAGGCGACCTGCTCGTCCATCGCCTTGGCCTGGAATTCCAGGGTCTTGGCGGTGGCGGCATTTTCCTCGACCAGCGCCGAGTTCTGCTGGGTGACCTCGTCCATCTGGGTGAGCGCCTTGTTGATCTGCTCGATGCCGGTGGCCTGCTCGATCGAGGCATTGGCGATATCGGCGACGACCGCCGCCACCTTGTTGATCGATTCGACGATCTCGGTGAGCGACTCGCCGGCCTTATTGACCAGTTCTACGCCGTTCTTAACCTGGCCATTAGAGTTGGTGATCAGGTCCTTGATGTCCTTCGCCGCCTGCGAGGAACGCTGCGCCAGGCTGCGCACTTCCGACGCCACCACCGCGAAACCACGTCCCGCATCGCCGGCGCGCGCCGCTTCCACCGCCGCGTTCAGCGCCAGCAAATTGGTCTGACGGGCGATTTCATCGATGACGCCGATGATGTCGGATATCTTGCGCGAGGAGTCCTCGATCTTCGCCATCGCATCGACTGCCTTGGCGACGATCTGGCCACCTCGGTCCGCGACTTCACGGGTGGCGCTGGCATTCTTGTTGGCGATCTGCGCGCTCTCGGAATTCTTGCGCACGGTCGCCGACATTTCTTCCATCGCCGCCGAGGTCTCTTCGAGGCTTGCCGCCTGCTCTTCGGTGCGCTGCGACAGGTCCGTGGTCGAGGTCGAGATTTCCGCCGAAGCGTTGGTCACTTCGCGGCCCGACGCCTTGATCTCGCCGATGGTGGAAGACACCTTCTCCGCCATCAGTTGGACCGCATCGGCGATCTGCCCGACTTCGTCCTTGCGGCCGAGGCCCGGCACGGTGATCGCGAAATTGCCACTCGCAATGGTTTCCAGCGGAACGACCATGGCGGTGATCGGCTTGGCAATGCCACGCCCGATCAGCCAGGCCAGCAATCCGCCGAGAGCCAGACCGCCGATCGCCATCGCCGCGATAAGCCACTGCACGCTGGTCATGAGAGCCTCCGCGGACTCCTCCTCTTTCGACGCCGCCTCGCTCGTCGCGAGCTTGATGTCGGTGACGATCGACGCAATTTCTCCGCCAAGTTTCTTCATCTAGCCATTCAGCAACACGTCG
Organism: Bradyrhizobiaceae bacterium; assembly: GCA_947479905.1. Classification (GTDB taxonomy): domain Bacteria; phylum Pseudomonadota; class Alphaproteobacteria; order Rhizobiales; family Xanthobacteraceae; genus Pseudolabrys. Next base: position 2,567 of record CANKBJ010000045.1, on the reverse strand, counting down.
ATCTCGTGCACGTCGGCGGCGGCCTTGATGTAGCCGGCGCTGTACTTCTCGGACAGCACCTTGATCTCGTCGAACAGCTTGCGGGCGTCACCGGTCGTGGCGGCGTCGAGGCCCGCCATGACAGACTTCAAGTCGGCAAAGGCCTTGCTGGCCCCGTCGGCTGACGCCTGATCGTGCCGCGCCAGGACCTTGTTGGCGCTTAACCGCGCCAGCATGACATGCTTGAGCCCTTCGCCCGCCAGCGTCAGCGCGGTGCCGTTGCCGGTCTTGGCCAAGGCGGCCTGAAGCGCCTCGAAATCCGCGCGCAATTTGAGACCGCTCGGGTCAAGAACATCGTTGACGAGCGCGGCCTCCTCCTGCCGCAACGTCACCACCTTCTCGAAATCGGCTTTCCACGTGGCCGCCTGCTTCTTTACCTCGGCAATCTTCTGCTTGCGATCCGGATTCGTCACCGACGCTTCGACCGTCTGAATCGATTCAAACAGCGCCGTCAGGCCCTGCCGGGCGCTGTCAAGAAATGCCTTCTCGCCGGTCAGTCCGAACTCGCGTGCCTGCCAGCGAGCGAACAACAAGGAGCGGTCGACCGCCGCCGCGCGCGTGCTGTTTGCGGACTGTCGCGCAAACTCCCTGAAGCCGTGTTCCACACTGCTGAAAGACAGATAGGCCGTTCCGGAAATAAACGCCGTGATCGCGAGTACGACGGCAAAACCGATGGCGATCTTGGTCGCGATCTTGCGATCGTTGAAGAGGCGGGTCAGGCCGCGCCCTTGAGTTGATTCATGAGACATAACGTGGATCCTTCTGGATTAATTCGATTGAATGATGAAGCGGTGATTGCGGCTCTGCACCGGCCGCGCATTGTTCGGGAACAGCTGGGCGAACTGTTTGATTTGCTCCACAGAGGCTTCGATCGGTTCCCGGAACACCGTCCAGATGAGGCCTTCGGAGCAAGGCGGCGTCGTCAGCGAGCCCATGTAGCGGAAGTAGCCCGGCGCTTTCGGCAGCAGCGCGGCGGTATCGATGGTCCCGGCAACACGCAGTTCCGGCCCCTCGGCCTTCGGCATCGCGTCGAAGATCGATTGCAAGGCCGCGTTTTTGGCGCCCGGCGTCACGAACACGCCGACCACTGCGAGATTGCCGGCGCTCGACTTGTGCACGAAGTGGCATTCCAGATCGAAAGGCTTGCCGGCCAGCAGATGCTCGCTGGGATGATGAAAGTGGAATTGCAGCATTTCGTAACGGGTGCCGCCGATCGTGCAGGAGGAACCGGCATCGGCATTGACCTGAATGGTATGGCCGTTATTGAGGATGCGAAGCGGCAACGGCTTGTAATTCAGGGCGATGGCGCCCGTTTCGCCGTTGATGACGTTGCTGAGATCGACCGGCGTCTGCTCCAGACCGAGCTGGCAAACCTTGAAGTCCGGCTGCAGCTCTCCCCAATGCTCGGCGCCGGTGTCGCCGGCATAACTCCAATGGGGCGAAGCGTGACCGGCCGGGCCGGCCGCGTGTGGCGGTTCGGAAGCGCCTGCATAACCGGCGGCGAGGCAGCACGCACAGCCCAACGTTGCGGTGCGAAGAAAATGGCGTCGATTGAGTTGCACGGACTAGACTCCTTGCTATTCGGATAGATCGGAAGACGCCACTCGCGCGGAATGCAAATCCGGCAACGACAGCAGGTTAGGCAAATCGATCAGGGCGATCATGACGTCGTCATGGGTCACGATTCCGGCCAGGAAACTAGCCGCCTCGCCGGCGCCGGTGTCGGGTACCTTCTTGATCTCGCCGGCCTCGACCGAGACGATGTCGAGAACGCGGTCGCCGATCAGACCGACCTGGCGGCCGTCGATCTGCACGATGATGACGATGTGCAGTGGCGTCGTTTCGGTCAGTCCCTGGCCGAAACGGCAGCGCAGATCCACGATCGGCACGATGGCGCCGCGCAGGTCGAGCACGCCGCGCACATAATCGGGCTGCTTCGGCAGATGCGTGATGTCGGTCCAGCCCTTGATCTCGCGCACCGCCATGATGTCGACGCCGTACTGGTCGTTGCCGATGGCGAAACTGACGAACTGGGTCTGTCCGGCGACAGCGGCCGAGCCGGCCCATGTCGCGCTGGATATGTCGGAAGCAACGGCTTGCTGGTTCATAGGCTTCTGCCTTTCTCTGGATGGCGACTGTGCGCGATTGTGTATTTGGCTGGCGCGCACGCTTGTTCGAATGCGTGCAACCTAGGGGCGCCGGCTTGATTGCCCGTTAGTCCGCAAAATGCAGGCGCTGCTCCAGGACTGCCGCGCGGCGGTTTTTATCGAACGATTTCGTCAGCCATGACGATGTGCATGGCAGCCCGGCGCGTTGAATCCGGTAAGACGTAACCACCCGCCGAAACAAAAGCCGCCGCGCCCGGTACGCGAAAACCTCTCAAGGGCACCTCGAACTATGCTCGTTCAGCGCATTTTCTACCATCCGGCGCGCACCGTTAGCCGATTTCGAGAGTGATTTTCCGCCGCAGCGGCTTCGTTTTGTCCACCCGGCAGGCCCTTTCGAGCGCTGTGGGCGGACTGTGCCTC
>CANKBJ010000044.1 GCA_947479905.1 Bradyrhizobiaceae bacterium | reverse complement strand
GCCGCTACCGTAGCCGTTCGCCTGTGCGTTCTTTCGGCAAACAGATTCAGACCATTTGTTGCCACCCGGCTGTTTGAACTGTGCCTGTGCAATGGAAGGGACTGTAATCCCGAGAACGATTCCAGCTATCAGGATGGAAAAGAATTTCACCATTGTGCCGCCCCCATCTAAACCAAACTCGTAATGATAGCTAACTGGGACCACATCGTAAATCGATTATCACACCAATTGCATCCTCAATTCACGTCTAACGATTTTAGCCCGTAGCCCGCATGGAGCGAAGCGTAATGCGGGAAAGCGCCCGCTACCCACGGATTTCGCTTCGCTCCATCCGGGCTATGGCTGCCGCGCCGCGACGGCGAGTTCCTTAGCATGAGGCCGAGTGAGGGGCGCGCTTTGAAGCTACCTTCCCAGCGAGGCGTCCTCGATCATCCAGGCGGCGAGCTGCTCGAAGGTCATGCCGCCATGCGCGGCGAGTTCGGGGACCAGCGAGGTCGCGGTCATGCCCGGCTGGGTGTTGACCTCGAGACAGGCGAGACCTTCGATGCCGGGCTTGCTGTCGTCGTAACGGAAATCGGCGCGGGTGACGCCGCGACAGCCGAGCGCATTGTGCGCCTTCACCGCCAAAGTCTGGCAAGCGGCGTAAACTTCGGCCGAAACCGGCGCCGGCAGAATGTGCGTCGAGCCGCCGGGCGCGTATTTGGCCTCGTAGTCATAGAACTGTGTGTGCGCAACAATCTCGATCACGCCGGTGGCTTTGCCGGCGATCACCGCGCAGGTCAGTTCCTTGCCGGGAATAAACGGCTCGACCAGAACCTGCTCGCCATATTTCCAGTCGGGCCGCGACAATTCCCGCGGCGGATGCGCGTGATCCTCGCGGACGATAAAGACGCCGACGCTGGAGCCTTCCGACAGAGGCTTGATGACATAAGGCGGCGGCAGCATATGCGCCTTGGCGACGTCGAGACGGTTGGCGACCATGCCGCCCGGCACCGGCACGCCGGCGGCCCTGAGCACGGTCTTGGCGATATCCTTCTGCATCGCCACGGCGGACGCCATGACGCCGGAATGGCTGTAGGGAATGCCGATGACTTCGAGGAGGCCCTGCAAGGCGCCGTCCTCGCCGGGCGGACCGTGCAGCACGTTGAGCACGACGTCCGGCTTGAGGTCGGCGAGAACACGGGCGATGTCGCGGGTGACATCGACGCGCGTGACGCGATAGCCGGCGCGCTCGGCGGCGTCGGCGCAGGCCTTGCCGGAATTCAGCGAGACTTCGCGCTCGGCCGACCAGCCACCCATCAGGACAGCGACGTGTTTCATGCGCTCACCTTATCACTTCCCGTATCCTGGACCGGCAACCTAATCCCGTCATAGAGCCAGGACAGGCAGGCCAGCACGTCGGCTTCGCTGCGTTCGGCGAAGGCCTGTAGCCAGACATCGCGGTCGATGCCCTCGGCGTGATAGCCCTGCCACAGCCTGCGGCCTTCCAGCACGACGCGGCCGGTGCGCACCACGCGCGCCTGCTCGTAACGTTTGAACGCGGCGGCGAAGTCGCCCTTGGCGAGATCGACCATGGCCGCAAGCGTGACGCCGTCCTCGATCGCCATGCAGGCGCCTTGCGCGAATGTCTGCAACGCCGGATGCGCGGCGTCGCCCAGCATGGTGACGCGGCCCTGGCTCCAGTGCCGCACCGGATCGCGGTCGGCGATCATCCAGCGGCGCTTCAGGTCCATTTTTTCCAGAAGCGACTTCATCACCGGATGCGCGGTGGCATAAGTGCGTTCGACTTCCGATGCATTGAAGGCGCTGTCGCCCTTGTCGCCATGCGTGTCGGTGCGGAACACGGCGACGATGTTGAACAGAGTATTGTCGCGCAGCGGGTAATGCACCATGTGGAAGCCGGGCCCGACCCAGAGCGCCGAGACGTCGCGCTGCACGCCCTGCGGCACTTCGCCGAATGGCACGATGGTGCGATGCGCGACATAGCCTATGGGTTTGGGCTCGCCGTCATTGGCGATGCGCGCGCGCACCAGCGAGCGCAGGCCGTCGGCGCCGATCAAGGCGACGCCGTCGATTTTGCGGCCGTCTTCCGTTGTCAGCGAGACGCCGTCGTCGCGTTGCGTATAGTCGACGACCGAGGTCGACGGCTCCAAAGTAATCGTGCCGGTGGCGCGGCAGGCGTCGAGCAATATCTTGTGAAGATCGACGCGATGAATGACGACGTAAGGCGCGCCGAAGCGCGCGCGCAAAACCGGGTCGTTGGGGATATGCGTGACTTCCGCGCCGGTGAGCGCATCGAACATCACGCAGGCGCGCGGCAGGATCGATTGCGCCAGCAGTGCATCGACCAGGCCGAGCCGCGCGAACATCGGAAACACATTGGGGCCGAGCTGAATGCCGTAGCCGATGGCGCCGAGTTCCGGCGTCGCCTCGAGAACGCGCACGCGACGGCCCTGCCGGCCGAGCGCCAAAGCAGCGGTCAGGCCGCCGAGGCCGCCGCCGACGATCAGGATGGCGTCAGAGTCAGACATTCTCAATTCCAATTCGCTTGATTTCCCATTCCAGATCGATGCCGGAATGCTCTTTGACCCGTTCGCGGATCGCCTCGCCGAGCGCCTCGATATCGGCGGCGCTGGCATTGCCGGTATTGATCAGAAAATTACAGTGCATTTCCGACACCTGCGCGTCGCCGACCTTGTAGCCGCGCAGGCCCGCCGCGTCGATCAGCTTCCAGGCGCTGTGGCCTTCCGGATTCTTGAAGGTCGAGCCGCCGGTTTTTTCGCGGATCGGCTGCGTATCCTCGCGGTGTTTCTGCACCTCGGCCATGCGGGCGCGGATCGATTCGGCGCCGGTGATCGTGCCGCGATACAGCGCCGAGGTGAAGATGATCGATGGATCGGCGCCGCTGCCGCGATAGCGGAAGTCCATCGCCGCGTTGTTGAGCGTCACGACAGCGCCGGCGCGGGTGACGCCGGTGGCTTCGACCAGCACGTCCTTGGTTTCGCCGCCATTGGCGCCGGCGTTCATGCGGATGGCGCCGCCGATGGTGCCGGGAATGCCGAAGTAGAATTCGAGGCCGCCAATGCCGGCGGCGGCGGCGGCTTCCGCGACGCGCTTGTCGAGCGCGGCGGCGCCGGCCTTGACGGTGTCTTCGTCGGTGGCAATGTCGTTGAAGCCGCGGCCGAGGCGGATGACGACGCCCGCGATGCCGCCGTCGCGCACGATCAGATTGGAGCCGACGCCGATCACGGTGAGCGGCACATCGGCCGGCAGGTGGCGCAGAAAATAAGCGAGGTCGGCCTCGTCTTCCGGCGCGAAATATACCTGCGCCGGACCGCCGACGCGAAACCAGGTGAAGGGCCCGAGCGGCTGGTTCGCCGCGAGGCGCCCGCGCAGGTCCGGCATGCGGGATTTCAGATCGGGCACGATGTCTGGGAAGCTCGCCATTATGTTCCGTCGAGCGCCTTCAATTCGCCCGGCAGCGCATAGGCCCATTGCGTGATGTTGCCGGCGCCTAACAGCACGACATAGTCGCCGGGCCTGGCCAGACCCTTGACGAGACCGGCGAGATGCTCGGGGCCTTCGAGCGCCATCACCTGCCGATGGCCACGCGCGCGCAAGGCCTGCACCAGATGATCGCGGTCGGCGCCTTCGATCGGCGCTTCGCCAGCGGTATAGACATTGGCCACGATCACCGCGTCGGCGTCGTTGAAGCAGGTCGAGAACGCCTCGAACAGCGACTTGAGCCGCGTATAGCGATGCGGCTGCACCACGGCGATGACCTGGCCCTTGGTCGATTCACGCGCGGCTTTCAGCACCGCGGCGATCTCGACCGGATGGTGGCCGTAATCGTCGATGATGGTGGCGCCGTTCCATTCGCCGACCTTGGTGAAGCGGCGCTTGACGCCGCCGAATTTGCCGAGCGCGGCGCGAATTTTATCGTCGGGTATGCCGAGCGCATGCGCGACCGCGATCGCCGAGGTGGCGTTGAGCGCGTTGTGGCGGCCCGGCATCGGCAAGGCCAGATCGCGGATGGCGTGGATTTCCTTGCCGGCGCTGTCGCGGAACAGAACGGCGAAGCGTTGCGTGCCGTCGTCGTTTTTCAAATCGACCAGCCGCACGTCGGCCTGCGGATTTTCGCCATAGGTCATGATGCGGCGGTCGGCGATGCGGCCGACCAGGCGCTGCACGATCGGATGATCGGTGCACATCACGGCGAAGCCATAGAACGGCACGTTCTCGACGAAATGAATGAAGGCTTCCTGCACGGCGGCGAAGGTCTTGAAGTGATCGAGATGCTCGGCATCGACATTGGTGACGATGCCAACATCCGCCGGCAGCTTCAAGAATGTGCCGTCGGATTCGTCGGCCTCGACCACCATCCAGTCGCCGGCGCCGAGACGCGCATTGGTGCCATAGGCATTGATGATGCCGCCATTGATGACGGTCGGATCGAAGCCGCCGGAATCGAGCAGGGTCGCCACCATCGAGGTCGTCGTCGTCTTGCCGTGCGTGCCGGCAATGGCGACGCAAGATTTCAGCCGCATCAGCTCGGCCAGCATTTCGGCGCGGCGCACCACCGGCAGACGCCGCGCGCGGGCGGCGATCAGTTCCGGATTGTCCGGCTTGATGGCGGAGGACACGACGACAACATCGGCGCCGTCGACGTTCTCGGCCTTGTGGCCGACGGTGACCTTGATGCCAAGGTCGCGCAGGCGCTTGACGTTGCCGCTGTCGGCGACGTCGGAGCCGGTGACGGTGTAGCCGAGATTGCCCAGCACCTCGGCGATGCCGCTCATGCCGATGCCGCCGATGCCGACGAAATGCACCGGGCCGATGTCGCGTGGCAGTTTCATGGGGCAGGCGTCCTTCAGACTCGATGGGCGTCACTTGGATGGCAAAGCCAATCGGGCGTGACAAGCCCGGCCGAGGCAGATGGCTAATTCCCTGCGCGCCTCATGACAAGCCATTTCGAAGGATAAGGCCTATTCGCCGCCGTTACCGCGGAATTTGATGATCTGGCCGCCATTGCGCGAACGCAGGCCCATGCGGCCGATCTGGCCGGTCAAATCGGCCTGGGTGAACGGCTTGGGCAGCTTCGGCACCTTGACCACCGTGTCGTCGTCGATCTCGGCGTAGCCGGTGGCGAGGATGACGGGGAAATCCGGCCGGTCGCGCCGGATGATGCCGGCCAGTTGCAGCCCGGTCATCTTCGGCATCGCCTGGTCGGTAATCACCAGATCGATCTTGTCATCGGCGGCGAATATCTCCAGCGCCTCCTGCGCCGACGAGGCCGCATAGCAGGTGTGGCCGAGGTCTTCGAGCATGGCGACGGTGTTGGTCAAGACCAGCGGGTCGTCATCGACCGCCAAAATCAAAAGCGGCTGCGGATGCTCGGCCGGCTGGGCGCCGTGCCGCGGCGATGCGGCGGCTTTCGCGGCCGCTTCGGCGACCGGCAGCCAGAGCTCGGCGACGGTGCCCTCGCCTATTTTGCTTTGCATGCTGAAGCGGCCGCCGAACTGTTCGGCCAGGCCATGCACCATCGACAAACCAAGGCCGGTGCCTTTGCCCGGCCCCTTGGTGGTGAAGAACGGCTCGGTGGCGCGGCGCAAGGTGGTTTCGTCCATACCCGTGCCGCTGTCGGTGAGCTTGAGATGCACGTAGCGGCCGGGCTTCAGTCCGTGCTCCTGCGCCTGCATCGCCTGTTCGCGCGCCGAGATGACGATCTCGCCGCCTCCCGGCATGGCGTCGCGCGCATTGACGGCAAGATTGAGCAAAGCCAGCTCAAGCTGATTGGCGTCGCCAAGCACCGGCGGCAGCGCCAGCGGAAAGCGCAACTCGAGCGAAATCGCCGCGCCGAGCGAGCCTTGCAGCAATTCTGTCATGCCGCGCACGAGATCGGGAATATCGACGGCTTCCTGCTTGAGTTCCTGGCGGCGGGCGAAAGCGAGCATGCGCTTGGTCAGCGCGGCGCCGCGCTCGGCGCCCTTGGTGGCGTTGTCCAGAAGCGACAACAGCTTGGGATCGTCCGGCAGACGCTTGCGCATCAGTTCAAGGCTGCCGAGCACCGCCATCAGCAGGTTGTTGAAATCATGCGCGACGCCGCCGGTGAGCTGGCCGATCGCATCCATCTTCTGCGACTGCACGAAGGCTTCACGCGTGCGCTCCAGTTGTTCCTGCGCGTCGCGACGCTCGGTGATGTCGCGGGTGATCTTGGCAAAGCCGATGAGATCGCCATTGTCGCGCCGGATCGCATCGATCACGACATGCGCCCAGAACTTGCTGCCGTCCTTGCGGACGCGCCAGCCCTCGCGCTCGAAGCGGCCTTCGCGCAACACCGTGTCGAGCGCCAGTCGCGGCAGGCCGGCGGCGCGGTCTTCGTCGGTGTAGAATTGCGAGAAGTGCTTGCCGATGATTTCCGCCGGCAGATAGCCCTTGATGCGCTGCGCGCCGAGATTCCAGTTGCTGACATTGCCCGACGGATCGAGCAGATAGATCGCGTAATCGGTGACGCCCTGCACCAGAAGCTGGAATTGCTCCTGGCTTTGCCGCAGCGTTTCCTCGGCGGCCTTGCGCTCGGTCAGGTCGCGCGTGATCTTGGCGAAGCCGAGGAGTTCGCCGGACGGCGCGCGGATCGGGTCGATGACGACATAGGCCCAGAAGCGGGTGCCGTCCTTGCGCAGGCGCCAGCCTTCGCTTTCGAACTTGCCTTCCCGAAACGCGGTTTCAAGCGCGCGTTTGGGCAAGCCGGCGGCGCGGTCTTCCTCGGTATAAAAACGGGAGAAATGGTGACCGATGATTTCGTCGGCGAAATAGCCCTTGAATCGTTGCGCACCGGGATTCCAGCTCGCCACGACGCCGTCCGGATCGAGCATATAAATGGCATAGTCGGTAACAGCCTCGATCAGAAGCCGGTAGCGTCCGTCCTCGCTTAAAGATTCCGTCAGGTGGCCAGGCTTTTCCATTTACCCCTGCTTTTCCCGACGACATGTCTGCCCGTTCGCGTGAACGCGCGAAAGCAAAATTAGTTCAATAGGTTGATGGAAATTCCCGGTTACGGGCGGGCGATCCGCAGCACCAGATCGGCGAGCCTTTCGGCGGCATCCAAAGTGCCGGCCGATTTGGCGGCCGCGGCCATGCGCCCCAGCGCTTTCGGGTCGGCGGCGAGCCGCGCGACCTCAGTGGCCAGCCGCTCCGGCGTGAAGTCGCCTTGCACCATGCGGACCGCGCCGCCGGCATCCTGCAGGACGCCGGCATTGGCGAACTGATCCTGATCGAGCGCGTTCGGCAGCGGCACCAGAATGGCGGGCCGGCCGATGGCGGAGAGTTCCGCCACGGTCGACGCGCCTGAGCGCGACACCACCAGATGCGCCGCCGCCATGCGCACCGGCAGATCGGAAAAGAACGCCGCGCAACTGGCCGCGACACCGAGTTCGCTGTAGCGCGCCGACACCGCGTCGATATCCTCGGGCCGCGCCTGCTGGACGATGTGCAATCGCGCGCGGACGCCGGCGTTCAGCAGCGCCACAGCGGCCGGCACGATGTCCGACATCACGCGCGCGCCCTGGCTGCCGCCGAAGACCAGAAGGCGGAAGGTGCCCTCAGTATCCGGCGCGGTGTAAGGCACATGCTCCGCTTGCAGCACCAAAGGCCGTACCGGGTTGCCAGTAAAATTGATTTTCGATCGCACGCGCGCATCGACATTGCTGAGCACGCGGAAACCTGTGGCAATCGCCGTGACGCGCGCGGCCAGCAGCCGGTTGGCGCGGCCCATGACGCTGTTCTGCTCGTGCAGGATGGTCGGCACGCCACGCAAGCTCGCCGCCCATAAAGGCGGCACGGTCGGATAGCCGCCGAAGCCGACGACGGCAGACGGCTTGATGCGGCCGATCACCGACCACGCTTTCAGCGTGCCGCGCGCCAGCATCAGCGCGGTGCGCGCCAATGACAATGGATCGCGGCCGCGCACGGTCGCGCTCGGAATGAGATGCACCGCGCGGGCGGGGAATTTGAAATGCGCGGCGCGGACATCGGTGGCGAGATCGACGGTGACGCCGCGCTTCTCCAGCGCGACGGCCAGCGACTCGGCCGGAAACAGATGGCCGCCGGTGCCGCCGGCGCAGAGGAGGATGAGTGGCTGCTTCTTTCCCTCCCCTGAAAGGGGAGGGTCGGATCGCGGCAAGCGATCCGGGGTGGGGTCAATTGACATTGTCATCGTATAGCAGAACCCCCACCCGCCCGCCTTCGCTTCTCTCAGGCGGGCGACCTCCCCCTTTCAGGGGGAGGTATTAAGAAGTTGCCGGCTCCAGCCCCGGCACGGTCAGCACCGCGCCGCGCGGGCGTTCGCGCGTCAGCGCCAGCAGCATGCCCATGCCGTAAGCCAGCGACAGCATCGACGAACCGCCATAGGAGATGAACGGCAGCGTCATGCCCTTGGCCGGCATCAGATGCAGATTGACCGCCATGTTGATCGCCGACTGGGTGGCGAACAATATGGTCAGCCCGGCGGCGGCGAAGCGCGTGAACGGATCACTGTTGTGCATGGCGCGCAGCAGCGCGCGCACGACGATGAAGGCAAACAGCGCGACCAGCGCCAGACACAAAGCGACGCCGAATTCCTCCGCCGCGACCGAGAAGACGAAATCGGTATGGCTTTCCGGCAGCAGCCGCTTGACCGTGCCCTCGCCCGGTCCGCGGCCGAACCAGCCGCCGCGCATGAAGCTCTCGGTGGCGATGTCGATATTGAAGCTGTCGCCGGAGGCCGGATTGAGGAAGCGCTGGATGCGGCTGGCGACATGCGGCACCGTCGAATAGGCGACCAGCAGGCCGACGCCGGCAATACCGGCGAGCCCGAACATCCAGATCAGCCGCATGCCGGCCATGAAGAACAGCGCGCTCCACACCAGCACGATCAGCATGGTCTGGCCGAAATCGGGCTGCACCACCAGCAGCGCCACCACCGTCAGCAGCAGCGCCAGCGCCAGCGCATTGGCCGGCATTTCCGGACGCTTGGCCGATTCTCCGAACAGCCAGGCGACCAGGATGACGAAAGCAGGCTTGAGGAATTCCGACGGCTGGACGTTGACGCCGAACAGCACCAGCCAGCGCCGGGCGCCCTTGATCTCCTGGCCGAATATCGGCGTCACCGCCACCATGGCAAGCGCCAGGATGAACACGATCAGCGACAGCCGGCGGATCTGCCGCGGCGTCAGAAACGACACCGCCAGCATGATGGCGACGGTCGGAAACAGAAAGATGATGTGGCGGTTGACGAAATAGAACGGGTCAAGCCCGAGCCTGCCGGCGACCGGGGGCGACGCGGCCAGCGACAGCACAACGCCGGCAAGCATCAGCGCACCGACGGCGGCCAAAGTCAGCCGGTCGACCGTCCACCACCATTCGCCGAACGGCGTGCGTTGTGCGCGCGAAATCATCTGCTCTCGGATCCCCGAGGCCCCAAGCTGACCGCTCGCGGTTTACGAAGGATTAACGGTGCGGGATCGGGCCGGAATCGACGCAAAAAGCCCTCCGCGCTCCGGCACGGAGGGCTTTCCGACGTTTTGCGCTTCCGCCGATCAAGCCGCTCTGGCTTCCTGATTGACGACGCTTTCGGCGATTTCGGTCAGAGTGGCGTCGGTCTTCTTTTCCTCTGCCAGGGTCGCGTCGAGCAGGTTCACCGCCTCGCCAAGACCAAGTTCATTGGCCCAGGTCTTGAGCGTACCGTAACGCGAGATTTCATAGTGTTCGACCGCCTGCGCCGCCGCGAGCAGGCCAGCGTCGAGCGCCGGGGAACCTTTGTATTCGCCCATGATCTCGGCGCCCTCATCGGTGATGCCGACGATCGCCGCGCAGGTCTTGCCGACCGGCTTCTTGTCGATGATGGCGAAGACCTTCTCCAGCCGGTCGATATGACCCTGGGTTTCGGTATGGTGCTTCTTGAAGGCGGTCTTGAGTTCATCCGCCTGCGCCGCCTTTTCCATCTTCGGCAGCGTCGAGAGAATTTTCTTCTCGGCGAAATAGATGTCTTTTAACGCATCGTGGAAGAGTTCATCGAGTCGCTTTGGTTCTTTGGCTTTTGTCATCGGGCGCCCCTTTCAGGAGATGTGAAAACACGCCCTCCCAACATTCGGCCACGCGCTTGGTTCCTGTGCGCTAACGAACATAGCGCATGGATTTTTGCGTCAGATCGCAGTCACGCCCGGCAAGGCCAGTACGAGATCGTGGAAGGCTTTGCCACGCACCTCGAAGTTCGGATACTGATCGAACGAGGCGCAGGCCGGCGACAACAGAACGACCGGCTCCGCCAGACCCGACGCTTCGGCGTCGCGGCTCGCGGCATCGACCGCGAGCGACAACAGGCCGACGACCTCGTAGGGAACCTTGCCCTCGAGGGTTTTGGCGAAGTCGTCCGCCGCCTCGCCGATCAGATAGGCCTTGCGGATGCGCGGCCAGTATTCGGCCAGGCTTTCGATGCCGCCGCTCTTCGGCTTGCCGCCGGCGATCCAGTAAATGTCGTGGAAACTGGACAACGCCTTGGCGGCGCTGTCGGCGTTGGTCGCTTTCGAGTCGTTGACGTAAAGCACGCGGCCGCCGGCGACCGGCCTGGTGGCGACGGTCTGCATGCGATGCGCCAGACCGGGAAAGCCGATGAGGCCGTTCTGGATCGCCGGCAGTTCAAGCCCAAGCGCAATGCAGGCCGCCACCGCGCAGGCGGCGTTCTGCGCATTATGCGCGCCGCGCAACGAGCCGATGCCGGCAAGCTGCGCCACCGGATAAGTCTTGCCGGCGGCGGCGCGAACGATGCTGCTGCCCTCCGCGTAGTAGCCATCGCGCAGCGGGCCGGCGACCGAAACGCGCACGACATTGCGGCCGGCGCGTTCTAGACGATTGGCGGCGTCGCTTGTGTAAGCGTCGTCGACGCCGATCACCGCGGTGCCGTTCTTTTCGATCTGCGCGACCAGCAAGGTCTTGAGCGCGGCGTAGTTCTCCATGCTGCCGTGACGGTCGAGATGATCGGGCGACACGTTCAGCAGAATGCCGACGGTGGCGCGCAGCGACGGCGCCAGATCGATCTGATAGGACGACACTTCGAGCACGTAGGATCGCCCCGGCGCGAACGGCTTCAGCGCCAGCGCGGCGATGCCGATATTGCCGCCCATCTGCGCGTCGCCGCCGGCGCTGTCGATGAGATGCGCGATCAGCGCCGTGGTGGTCGATTTGCCGTTGGTGCCGGTAATCGCAACCAGCGGGCAATCCGGCGCACGCGCGGCGCGCTCGCGGCAGAACAGTTCGATATCGCCGATGACCTCGACGCCTTCAAGATGGGCGCGCTGCACGCTCCAGTGCGGCGTCGGATGGGTCAGCGGCACGCCGGGCGCGAGGACCAGCGCGGCGATCTGCGACCAGTCGAGCTCGCCGAGATTTTGCGTCGGAATGCCGGCGGCTTTGGCCTGCTCGACTTTCGCCGGTGAATCGTCAAACGCGACGACCTCGGCGCCGCCCGCCATCAGCGCAAGCGCCGACACCGTGCCCGAGCCGCCGAGGCCGAACAGCGCGACTTTCTTGCCGGCAAATACAGTAATTGGAATCATGTGAATATGTCGTCCCCGCGAAAGCGGGGACCCATACGCCGCGGCCCATCGATAGGCCGCGGCGTATGGGTCCCGGCTCGCGCTCGCAGACGCTCGCTTGGCCGGGATGACAGCATTGTCTTCATCGCAACTTCAAACTCGCCAGACCGGCGAGCGCCAAAACCACCGCGACGATCCAGAAGCGGATGACGATCTGCGGCTCGGTCCAGCCCATCTGTTCGTAATGATGATGGATCGGCGCCATGCGGAACACGCGCTTGCCGGTGAGCTTGAACGAGATCACCTGGACGATCACCGACACCGCTTCAAGCACGAACAGCCCGCCGATAATGCCGAGCACGATCTCGTGCTTGATGGCGACGGCGATGGCGCCGAGCATGCCGCCGAGCGCCAGCGAGCCGGTGTCGCCCATGAAAATCGAGGCCGGCGGCGCATTGAACCAGAGGAAGCCGAGCGAGGCGCCGATCAGAGCGCCGCACAGCACCGCCAGTTCGCCGGTGCCGGCGACATATTGGATCTGCAGATATTTGGAGAATTCCACGTTGCCGACGAGATAGGAAATCAGCCCGAAGCTCGCCGCCGCGATCATCACCGGCACGATGGCCAGGCCGTCGAGGCCGTCGGTGAGATTGACCGCGTTGCCGGCGCCGACGATGACGAAAGCGCCGAAAATCACGAAGGCGATGCCGAGGTTGAAGACGAGGTCCTTGAAAAACGGAAACACCAGCGAGGTGGCGATCGGCGGCTTGCCGAGACGCGCAAGCGCCACGCAGGCGATAACCGCGACCAGCGTTTCCGCGACGAGCCGCGTGCGGCCGGCGAAACCGGCATGGGTCTGCTGGGTGACCTTAAGATAGTCGTCGTAAAATCCGATCAGGCCGAAACTCAGCGTCACGCCGAGCACGATCCAGACGTACGGATTCATCGGGTTCGCCCACAGGACGGTCGAGACCAGCATGCCGGACAGGATCATCAGCCCGCCCATCGTCGGCGTGCCCTTTTTGGTGACGAGATGCGATTGCGGCCCGTCGGCGCGGATCGGCTGGCCCTTGCCCTGCTTCAGGCGCAACAGGTCGATGATCGGCCCGCCGAACAGAAACACGAACACCAGCGCGGTGACGATGGCGCCGCCGGTGCGGAAGGTAATGTAACGAAAGACGTTGAAGAGCGAGACCTTGTCGGAAAGCTCGGTCAGCCAATAGAACATCGGATCAACCTTGCGCCTGTTAAAACTTTTTACCTGCGCACGATCTTATCCGAAACCGGTTCCGGCCTTTCGGATCATGCGCTGGCCGGCTCGAGCGCCGGCCTGCCTGAATATTGCCGTTCCAACGCCTTGACGATGGGGCCCATTTTCGAGCCGAACGATCCCTTGACCATGACCGCGTCGCCGCCGCGTAAGCTTGCGAGCACGGCCGGCTCCAGTTGCGCCGCCGTCTCGGCATAGCCGCCCCGGCGGCCGGAGGGAAGGGCCTGCCACAGCGAATGCATCAGCGGCCCCGAACAATATACAAGATCGATATGCGCGGTACCGATCGGCCCGGCCAGCGCGGCGTGCAGCACCTCGCCCTGATCGCCCAATTCCAGCATGTCGCCCAGTACCGCGATGCGGCGGCCCTGCGGCCCGATGTCGGCCTGGCCGAGCAGCGCGATGGCCGCGGCCATCGAGGCCGGGTTGGCGTTGTAGCTTTCGTCGATCAGCAAGGCCGTCCCGCCGGAAACCTTCAGTATCATGCGGGCGCCCCGTCCCACTGGCGCGCGCAACTGGTTGAGCGCCAGCGCGGCCAGCGCCAGATCGGCGCCGGCAAGCGACGCCGCCGTCAGCACGGCGAGCGAATTGAGCACCAGATGCTTGCCCGGTGCGCCGAGCTTGTAGGTGACGTCGTCACCCAGAATGCTGGCATGCACGCAGGACGAATCGGCCTGCAGCGAATGGCGCATCAGCCGCGTGTCGGCCTCGCTGTTTTCGCCGAAGCTGACGATGCGCGACACGCCGGCGGCCTTGGCGGCGGCGGCGAGCCGCGCATACTGGCTGTTGTCACGGTTGATGATCGCCGCGCCGCCCGGCGCGATGCCGGTGAATATCTCCGCCTTGGCGTCGGCGATCTTTTCCAGGCTGCCGAAATATTCCAAATGCACCGGCTCGACCGTGGTGACGATGGCGACATGCGGCCGCACCAGCGCCACCAGCGGCGTGATCTCGCCGGCATGGTTCATGCCGATCTCGAACACCGCGTATGTAACGGTCGCCGGACAGCGCGCCAGCGACAAAGGCACGCCCCAGTGATTGTTGTAGGACGCGGCCGAGGCATGCGTCTCGCCATCGGCGGACAAAGCCAGACGCAGCGCTTCCTTGGTGCCGGTCTTGCCGACCGAACCGGTGACCGCGATGATCTTCGCGCTCGTGCGCGCGCGCGCGGCCCGCGCCAGATCGCGCAACGCTTCCAGCACGTCATCGACCAGCAGCAGCGGCGCGTCGGCGGAAAACATCGCGCGTTTGGCGCGCGCGACGATGGCGAGCGACGCGCCGGACTTTAAAGCCGCGGCTACGAAGTCGTGACCGTCGCGCACATCGGTCAGGGCGACGAAGGCTTCGCCCGGCGCCACGGTGCGGCTGTCGATGGAGATGCCGGTAACGCCATCCGGCAGCGCGCCGGATGTATCGGCGCGCATCACGGCGGCCATGTCGGAGACGGTCCAGAGGAGAGTCATACGCCCATGTCCTTTAAGGCGGCGACCACCGCTTCATGGTCGGAAAAATGCAGCACCTTGTCGCCGACAATCTGGCCAACTTCGTGGCCCTTGCCGGCAATCAATAGCACGTCGCCCTTTTTCAAATCCTTGATGCCGGCGCGGATGGCTGAGGCGCGGTCGCCGATTTCAGTGGCGCCGGGCGCTTGCGCCAAAATGGCGGCGCGGATCGCGGCCGGATTTTCGCTGCGCGGATTGTCGTCGGTGACGATGACGCGATCGGCATTTTCGTGCGCGATGCGGCCCATGATCGGCCGTTTTCCCGTGTCGCGGTCGCCGCCGCAACCGAAGACGACAATGAGCTTGCCGCTCACGTAAGGCCGCAACGCGGCGAGCGCCTTGGCCAGCGCGTCCGGCTTGTGCGCATAGTCGATGAATATGGGGGCGCCGTTGCGCGTGCCGGCAAGCTCAAGCCGGCCCTTGGCGCCGGTCAGTTTTTCCAGCGCGGCGAAGACCCGCGCCGGCTCGGCACCGGTCGCTATGGCGAGGCCGGCCGCGACGGCGGCGTTCTGCACCTGGAAGCCGCCGACCAATGGCAGCTTCACATTATATGTGCGGCCGCCATATGCTTGACTATTATGGGCGATCTCGACGGCTTGCGCGAAACCGTCGATCGAACCGCCGACGAGTTTAATGTCTTCGCCTTTTTCGCCGACGGTCATGATCCTGAGGCCGCGCGCTTGCGCCGCCGCGACCACCTGCCCGGCATAACAATCGTCGACATTGATAACCGCCGTGCCGCCGGGCGCGATCAGGTCGGAAAACAGCCGCATCTTGGCGGCGAGATAGTCTTCGATCGTCGGGTGATAATCGAGATGGTCGCGCGACAGATTGGTGAAAGCGCCGGCGGCGATGCGCACGCCGTCGAGGCGATGCTGGTCGAGGCCGTGCGACGACGCTTCCAAGGCGAGATGCGTGACGCCGTCGCTCGCAAGCCGGTCGAGCGAGCGATGCAGCTCGACCGGGTCGGGCGTGGTCAGCGAGCCGTATTCCTCACCCTTCGGCGACACGACGCCGACAGTGCCGATGCTGGCGGCCCGCAGGCCGAGCGTCGCCCAGATTTCGCGCGTAAACGCCGCGACCGAGGTCTTGCCGCTGGTGCCGGTGACCGCGACAATCGTTGCCGGCTGGCGCGCGAAAAATGCCGCGGCGGCGAGCGACAAAGCACGCCGCGCGTTGTCGACCTGAATGAAGGCAATGCCGGCCGGCAAACCTTCCGGCCGATGCTCGCCGGCAATCGCCGCTGCGCCGGCGGCGGCGGCCTTGGCGGCGAATTGCGCGCCGTCGGCCTTGTTGCCGGGGATCGCGACGAACAAAAAGCCGGGCTTCACCTTGCGGCTGTCGGCGGTCACGCCGGTGGCCTCGATCGCGGCGAACCCCGGATCGATGGCGGCGCCGGCTAAGAGATCGCGCAGTTTCACCGGATCACCTTGTTGCTGACCAGCAGCATATGGTCGGCCTTGGGCAAATCGAAGCGTGGCTGGATGTTCAACAACGGCGCGACGCGCTCGATGACCCGCGCCGCCGTCGGACCGGCGTTCCAGCCGGCGGTGGCGTAGCCACGGGTTTCCTTGGTCGCCTGCGGTTCGTCCAGCATGACCAGCAACAGATAGCGCGGCTTGTCGGCCGGCAACACCGCCATGAAATCGGTCAAGAGCCTGGTCTTTGAGTAACGGCCGTTGACGACCTTCTCCGCCGTACCGGTTTTGCCGCCGATGTAATAGCCCTTGACGTTGGCTTCCTTGGCGCTGCCGACCTCGGCGTTCAGCCGCATCAGGTAGCGCATCTTGATGCTGGTCTCAGGCTTGAGCACCTGTTTGGCCAAAGCCTTGACCTCGTCCTCGCTGCGCTTGAGGAAGGTCGGCGGAATGAGCAAGCCGCCATTGAGCGTGGCGGCGACGCCCATCACCGCCTGCAGCGGCGCGACCGACAGGCCGTGACCGAAGGCGATGGTCACGGTGCTGATCTCGCCCCAGTTCTTCGGCACGATCGGCTCGGCGCTTTCCGGCAGTTCGGTGCGCAGCCGGTCGAGCTGGCCCATTTTTTTCAGGAACGCCTTGTGGTAGTCGACTCCGAGCGACAGCGCGAGCTTGGCGGTGCCGATGTTGGACGAGTAGGTGAAGATTTCCGGGATCGACAGCATCCGGTTCTGCGCGTGGTAGTCGTTGATGGTGAACTTGCCGTAGCGCAGCGAGCCGCGCGCGTCGAATTTGGTGTCGAGATTCATGCGCCCGCTATCGAGCCCCATCGCCAGGGTCAGCGCCTTGAAGGTCGAACCCATTTCATAGACGCCGGTGGTCAGCCGGTTGATGCGCGACGGATCGTTGGCTTCCTTCGGATTGTTCGGATCGTAATCGGGTTCCGACGCCATGGCGACGATCTCGCCGGTGTTGACGTCGAGGATCAGGCCGGCCGCGGCCTTGGCGCTGAATTTCTCGCGCGCCTTGGCCAGTTCGTCGCGCAGCGCGAACTGCACGCGCAGATCGAGCGCCAGATCGACCGGCCGCTGCAGGCGGTCGGTGGCAAGCCCCGCCATGTGCAGCGCGGCGAGGCCCTGCCCGTCCAGCCATTTCTCGATGCCGGCGATGCCCTGGTTGTCGACATTCACATGGCCGATCTCATGCGAGACCGTCGGCCCGTTCGGATAGACGCGCTTGTTCTCGGTGAGGAAGCCGACGCCGGGGAGACCGAGGCGGTGAATTTCCTGCTGCTGCTTGGCGGTGATTTCGCGCTTGAGCCAGACGAAGCCGCGCTTCGACGACAGCCGCTCGCGCACTTCGCTGGCGTCGAGATCGGGCATCACCGCGGTCAGCAGTTCGACCGCCTCGTCGACGTCGATCAGCTTGCGCGGCTCGGCGAACAGCGACGGTGTCTTGACGTCGGTGGCGATGATGGCGCCATTGCGGTCGAGGATGTCGGGACGCGAGGTGGCGACGGCGTCCTGGGCGACGCCGCGGCGCGCGCCGTGACCGTCGCTCACCGCCGCGAACATCACCAGACGCAGCGCGATGATGCCGTAGACACCGGCGATGGCGACGATGGCGAGGCCGAGCCGGGCCTTCGCCTTCACATCGCGGTCGACGTCGTGGCCATAGAGCAGCGAACGCACCGCGCGCTGCCAGCGCGCTTCGCCGGCCTTGCGTTTGACCATGCCGGCCATCGCGCTCATCGCGGCCTCTTTACCGCCGGCGCGCTGCCGGTCGTATCGGGGGCGGACGGCGCGAGCATGGTGGCGATCGGATCGGTCGCGGGCGACGGCGGCAGCGCACGCTCGGGCAAAGCGTCGAAAGAGTCGAACTGCGTGGCGTCGATGGCCTTGAGTTTCAAATGACGTTCGGCCAGTCCCTGAATGCGCTCCGGCGTATCGAGCCGCGCCCATTCGGCGCGCAGCCGCGCGGTGGCGTCGCGCTCGCGGCGCAGTTCGTTGCGAATTTTGCCGATGCGTTCGGCCTGCAGCGTCGAATCGAACTTGATCTTGTAGACGAATGACGCCGACAGGATCAGCACCGCGATCACCAATATGTTGATGAGGCGCATGGCTCTAGCGCCCCCGCATCACGTCGTCGAGCGACGGCAGGCGTGGCAAGAGATCGGACAGATCGGCATCATGCGCGGGGGCTTCGGTGCGCTCGGCGGCGCGCAGCTTGGCGGAGCGGGCGCGCGGGTTGCGCGCATTCTCCTGCGCATCGGCGACGACGGGACGCTTGGTCAAGGTCGTGAAGCTGGCGGCGGCCTGCTCGATATGCGGCAGATGGCGCGAGCCGCCGCGCGCCTCTCCGCGCGAGACGAGAAACGATTTGACGATGCGGTCTTCGAGCGAATGAAACGACACGACGACGAGGCGGCCGCCGGGTTTGAGGATGCGCTCGGCCGCGGCCAGCGCACCGGCCAATTCGCCAAGTTCGTCATTGACGAAAATGCGCAGCGCCTGGAAGGTGCGCGTCGCCGGATGGATCTCGTTCGGCTTGGAACGCACCACCGAACCGACAATGCGCGCCAGCGCAGCGGTGGTTGCGATCGGCGCGTCAGTGCGCGCCTTGACGATGGCGCGGGCAACGCCGCGCGAATGGCGTTCCTCGCCGAGCAGAAAAATGATGTTGGCAAGATCGCGCTCGTCGGCCACGGCGACGACGTCGGCGGCGCTCGGTCCGTCCTTGGCCGATCCTGTTGAACTCATGCGCATGTCGAGCGGGCCGTCGAGACGAAAGGAGAAGCCGCGCTCCGGCTGATCGAGCTGCATCGAGGAGACGCCGACGTCGAGCACGACGCCGTCGACCTGTTGGTGGCCGCAGTCGCAGGCGACATTGGCGAGATTGGAAAAGCGGTCCTCGACCAGAGTGAGCCGTCCGGCCGCCGCCAGGACAGCATCGAAGCCACCGGCGATCGCCGTCTGGTCGCGGTCGATGCCGATCACGTTACAGTCGGCGGCGGCCAGCATTGCCGCGCTGTAACCGCCGGCGCCGTAGGTGCCGTCAATGTAAATGCCGCCGTCGCGGACCTTGAGGAACTCAAGCGCCGCAACGCCAAGGACCGGAATGTGACGCGCGTCCGTCATTGCGACGCGGCTCCGCAGCCGAATGCCCGTCGCGCGCGTTCGCCGGCCGATCCGATATCCCGATGGAGGGTGAAAATGACGCTCATGCGGGGCGCAACGCGCGATCCTGGTTGAAGAGTGGTTGGCTACCATGAGAGTGACGGGCGTCGAAAAAATGACCTCGGGATGGCGCAAGCCCCGCCGCCCCCGCGGGGGGCGTCGGCGCTTCGGGCCGAACCTATTAAGCCACTCTTAAACTTAAGGATTTGTTTCTGCGCGGCAGCGGCGCGGGCGCGCGGGTTGATTTCCGCCCCGACAAGGCCGAATGATGCGGCCGCGCCCGCTTTTTTGCCCTCTATTATCGGTTAAGTCCCGGTCATGTCAGCGTTTCTGCCGGATTCCTTGATTGTCTCGGATGTCGTCCCGTCGCCCAACGTGGACGAACGCGCCGAAGGCCGTCCGCCGGACATGATTCTTCTGCACTACACCGGCATGAAAACCGGCGAGGCCGCGCTGGAGCGGCTGTGTACGCGCGAGGCCAAGGTATCGGCGCACTACGTCGCGTTCGAGAGCGGCCGCATCGTGCAATGCGTGCCGGAGACTTTGCGCGCCTGGCATGCCGGCGTCTCGTCCTGGGCCGGCGAAACCGATATCAATTCACGCTCGATCGGTATCGAGATCGTCAACCCCGGTCATGAATTCGGCTACCGCGAATTCCCGCTGCGCCAGATCGCGGCGGTGATTTCGCTGTGCAAGTCGATCGTGACAAGGCGCGGTCCGATCAGCGCCGAGCGCGTGCTGGCGCATTCCGACGTGGCGCCGTCGCGCAAGCAGGACCCCGGCGAAAAATTCCCGTGGGAACTGTTGAACGAATCCGGCATCGGCCACTGGGTGCGCGCGGCGCCGCTCAATCTCGACGGCGCCACGGTGCAACCCGGCGATCAGGGCGAGGCAGTGATGCGCCTGCAGCGCACCTTCAGCATTTATGGCTACGGGATCCCTGAGTCCGGTGTCTATGACGACGCGACGCACGACGTCGTCGCCGCTTTTCAACGGCATTTCCGTCCGGCCCGCGTCGACGGCATCGCCGATCCGTCGACCCTGCTGACGCTGCGCGCGCTGATCGAAACCCGGCCCGGGCCGCTGGTTTAATCGGGCTGCGCCAATCTCCACGGCGCATGGCCGAAACGCTCGTGCAGGAATTCCAGAAACACCGCGACGCGCGGCAGGAGATGGCGGCCGGCCGGATAGATCGCGGCCAGCGGATAGGGCTCGCTGTGGTGGACATCGGTCAGCAGCGCCACCAGTTCGCCTTTGCGCAGCCGTCCGCCGACAATGACGTCCGACAGCCGAACGATGCCGGCGCCTTCGACGGCCAGGCGCACGGCGGCTTCAGCGTCGTCGGTGGTCACGCGCGGGCGCACCTCGACAATGTCGATGCCGCCGCGTGACTTGAACGGCCAGCGGTTGAGACCGGGCCCGGCGACGACGACGCAGTCATGGCCCTTGAGGTCGGCGGCGGTCGCCGGCGTGCCGCGCTGCGCGAGATAGGACGGCGCGGCGCAGATGACGCGCTGCAGGTCGGCGATCTTGCGATGGATGAACGGACCTTCCGGAATATGCCCGGAGCGCACGGCGATGTCGGATTGTTCGTCGATCAGGTCGACCAGCCGGTCGGTGATCGACAGATCGACGTCGATTTCCGGATAGCGCGCCAGAAAATCGGCGAGCGCAGGAGCGAGCTGATGCAGGCCGAAAGCGGTACCCGAATTGATCCGCAGTTTGCCGCGCGGCGCGCCGCGCACGCGGGCGACCTCGGCCTCGGCCTCCTCGATATCGGCGACGATGCGGCGGGCGCGGGCCAGAAACGTCTCGCCTTCCGGCGTCAGCGCCAGCCGGCGCGTGCTCCGCTCCAGAAGCTTAGCGCCCAGCCGGTCCTCCAGCCGCGATATCAGCTTCGACACCGCCGACGGCGTTATTCCCAAGTCATTGGCAGCAAGAGAGAAATTACCGCGATCCATGACGCGGACGAAGACCCGGAGGTCGGAACTGGCGTCCATATCTATTCCATTTACTCACAGATGTGTCGCAGTAATCGATGATTATCATATTCTGTAAGGATAATACTATGCATTTATCGAATGAGCAGACGCAAAAATTGCCCGCCAGGAGATTGAAAATGACCATCGCAACCGTCCAGACCACCGGTTTTATTGACTCCACCGCCGTCGAGCAGCAGGCCCGAGCCGCCCGCGCCGAGGCCGCGCGCGAAATCTTCGCCGCGCTGGCCGCGCAAGTTACCCGGCTCGCCAAAGCGCTTCGTCCGGCCCGCCCGCTCGCCGGCAACGGCCAGCCGCGGACCGGCGCCTTCGCCTGATCCGATTTCGTTTCGATACCGACTGAAGCTGCTTTTCTACCCGTCCGTCGACTGAGAGCTGGCGCGTCTTATCCCTCCAAGACGCGCAGACTTGCCCCAAAAGGCATGCCCGGTCCGGTCCCTCCCCTCGGACCGGTCCGGGCTTTTTTTGCAATCAACCATTTGAGCCGCTGAAACTTGACGCCGCGCGCCGTCGTCCCCACACCTATTCCCGTCAGTCGGCCGGACGGCCGTCCCGGCTAGGCCCGAAAGGGTGCCGGGGAGGAAAGTCCGGGCTCCATGGACGAACGGTGCCGGATAACGTCCGGCGGGGCGGACCTTCACGGGGACGCTTCAGGGAAAGTGCCACAGAAAACAGACCGCCTTGCCCCCACCCTACCCTCCCCCGCTTGCGGGGGAGGAAACAGGAGGGGGCCAAGGTAAGGGTGAAACGGTGGGGTAAGAGCCCACCGCGCTTGTCAGCAATGACAGCGGCACGGCAAACCCCACCGGGAGCAAAACCGAATAGGAATGGCGCAGGGGCGCAAAGGCCCTAGGTCCGTCCGGGCCAGTCATTCGGGTAGGTTGCTTGAGGCGCCGGGCAACCGGCGTCCCAGAGGAATGGCCGTCACGTCTGTCTTCGGAGGCAGGCCATACAAAACCCGG
>CANKBJ010000043.1 GCA_947479905.1 Bradyrhizobiaceae bacterium | reverse complement strand
CGGCCCGCAGCAATATGAAAGCGTGCTGGAGGCCGTGCATCGCGCCGCGCCGCCGAAACACAATCCGTTTCTCGATCTGGTGCCGCCGGAAGGCATCAAGCTGACGCCGCGTCATTACGCCTATTTGAAGATTTCCGAAGGCTGCAACAACCGCTGCACCTTCTGCATCATTCCCAAATTGCGCGGCGATCTGGTATCGCGCCCGGCCGGCGATGTGCTGCGCGAGGCCGAGAAACTGGTGAAGGCCGGCGTCAAGGAATTGCTGGTGATCTCGCAGGACACCTCCGCCTACGGCCTCGATATCAAATACGCCGCGAGCAAATGGGGCGACCGTGAGGTGCGCGCCAAATTCCTCGACCTGTCGGCCGCGCTCGGCGAACTCGGCATCTGGGTGCGCATGCATTATGTGTACCCTTATCCGCATGTCGATGAAGTCATTCCGCTGATGGCGGAGCGCAAGATTTTGCCCTATCTCGACATGCCGTTGCAGCACGCCGATCCGAACGTGCTCAAGCGCATGAAGCGGCCGGCGTCGCAGGAAAAGACTTTGGAGCGCATCGCGCGCTGGCGCGACATCTGCCCGGACCTCACTTTGCGCTCGACCTTCATCGTCGGCTTTCCCGGCGAGACCGACGCCGAGTTCGAGACATTGCTGCAATGGCTCGACGAGGCTTCGCTCGACCGCGTCGGCTGCTTCAAATACGAGCCGGTGCGGGGTGCTACCTCGAACGCGCTGCCCGACCATGTGCCGGAAGACGTCAAGGAAGATCGCTGGCACCGTTTCATGAAAACCCAGCAGGCGATTTCCGCCCGCCGCCTGAAACGCAAGGTCGGTTCGCGCCAGCAGGTCATCATCGACGAGGCCGGCCCGACGGTGGCCAAAGGCCGCTCGATGGCCGACGCGCCGGAGATCGACGGCGCCGTCTATGTCGCCTCGCGCCGGCCGCTGCGCGTCGGCGAGATCGCCACGGTGAAGATCGAGCGCGCCGACGCCTACGACCTGCACGGTACGGCGGTAGGCTACTGACCGCGCCAGGGTTCCATGCATTTTCCGCGGTGCGGAACATCGCCGATGCCCCGCGCGTTACCCGTTCTCCATCCACAAGGAGAGTTGGGTCATGCAGACCAGAAGCACACTTTTGATTGCCGCTTGCGCCGCGGCTGCGGCTCTGTCGCAGCCCGCTTCCGCGCAGACGACAACGACGACGACCGTCACCACGATTGCCAAACAGGTGACGGCGATGGCCATCACGCCGCTCAACATCCGCTCGGGTCCGGGCCCGGAATATCCGGTCATCGGCGCGATCCCGACCAACGGACAGGCGGTTATCGCCGGCTGCGTCGAAGGCAGCCTGTGGTGCCAGATTTCCTATAACGGCACGCAAGGCTGGGCCTATTCGCAATACATGACGGCGATGGTCGAGGGCCGCGCGCTCGCCGTCTCCCAGATCCGCGAATTGCCGCCGGCGACCTACGTCGCGCCGCCGGCGACGACCGGCACGACCACCACCATCGTCCGGCCGACCTATAGCGGCGACTTCGTCGCGCCGATGGCGAGCACGGCGCCTTTGTCGATCGCGCCGCCGCCATCGACCGTGCAGACCTATATCGTCCAGAACCCGCGGCCGCAGGTTTACCTGAACGGCGAAGTGGTCGAGGGCGCAGGTCTTCCCCCCGACGTCGCGCTCGCGCCGGTCCCCGGCAGCGAATACCAGTACGCCTACGTCAATGGCGTGCCGGTTCTGGTCGAGCCGGCGACGCGCCGGGTGCGCTATATCTATCGGTAGTCTTGTATCGATAGTCTTGCGGACGGCCCCCGATTGACGCAAATCAACTCCGGCGCACCCTTTGTGCCGGAGACTTGCGTTAAGGGACCCCTCTCGTGCTGATAGCATTTTTCGCCGACATCCATGCCAACCGGCAGGCCTTTGAGGCCTGCCTTGAACATGCGCGGGCGCAAGGGTCGCAGCGTTATGTTTTTCTCGGCGATTATGTCGGTTATGGCGCCGATCCGGACTGGGTGCTGACGACCGTGATTGACATGGTCGGGCAAGGCGCGCTGGCGGTTCTCGGCAATCACGACAATGCCGTCAACGTGCCCGGCGAGACCATGAATTCGGAAGCGCAGGTGGCGATCGAATGGACGCGCGGCCAGCTCGGCCCCGAGCAGCGCCGCTTTCTCGCCGATCTGCCGCTGACCTTGAACGACGAGAGCCGGCTTTACGTTCATGCCGAGGCCAGCAAGCCGAAAAGCTGGATCTATGTGAAAAGCACTGTCGAGGCCGCGACCAGCCTTTCGGTCACGCCGGCGCATATCACCTTCTGCGGCCACATCCATACGCCGGCGCTCTACAGCCTGTCGATCACCGCCAAGATGACGGCGTTCACGCCGGTCAGTGGCGTCGCCGTGCCGATGCTGCCGGGCCGCCGCTGGCTTGCCGTGCTCGGTTCGGTCGGCCAGCCGCGCGACGGCAATCCGGCCGCGGCCTATGCGGTGCTCGACACCGACAAGAAAGAGATCACCTTCTGCCGCGTGCCCTACGATGTCGACGCAGCGGCCGCGCGCATTCGCAAGGCCGGACTGCCGCCCTGGCTCGCCGACCGCCTGCACACGGGGAAATGACGCAATGGCCAAGCCGCTGCATGAACCCGGCGTCATGGTCGACGGCTTTCGCCTCGAACAGCTGGTCCATCGCGGCGGCATGGCCATGTTGTGGCGTGTCACGCGCCCCGACCTGCCCGCCCCGGTGCTGATGAAAGTGCCGCGCATCGGCGAAGGCGCCGATCCGGCCGCGATCGTCAGTTTCGAAATGGAACAGATGATCATGCCGAAGCTGTCCGGCATTCATGTTCCGAAATTCGTCGCCGCCGGCGATTTTTCCGCGCAGCCCTATCTGGCGATGGAGGAGATCGAAGGCACGACCTTGCTGCCGCGGCTGTCGCAACTGCCTTTGCCCTATGCCGAGGTGGCCGAGATCGGCGTCAAGCTCGCGACCGCGCTCGACGATCTGCACAGCCAGCATGTCGTGCATCTCGACATCAAGCCGAGCAACATCATGTTCCGCCCAACCGGCGAAGCGGTGCTGCTCGACTTCGGCCTGTCGCATCACGACCAGTTGCCCGATTTGATGCAGGAGGAGTTCCGCCTGCCTTTCGGCACAGCCCCCTACATGTCGCCCGAGCAATTGCGCGGTATCCGCAACGATCCGCGCAGCGATCTTTTTGCGCTTGGCGTGCTGCTCTATTTTTTCTCGACCGGCGTACGGCCTTTCGGCGAGGGCGAGCGGCTCTCGACGATGCGAAAGCGCTTGTGGCGCGATCCCGTGCCGCCGCGCGGCCTGAAACATGACTATCCGTCATGGCTGCAGGAAGTCGTGTTGCGCTGCCTCGAGATCGAACCGGCCTGGCGTTATCCGTCGGCGGCGCAACTGGCCTTCGACCTCAGTCATCCCGATCAGGTCAAGCTGACGGCACGCGCCGAAAAACTGAAGAAAGATCCGTTCACCACGGTGCTGCGCCGACGTTTCAATACCGATCTCACGCAAGGCCGCGCCAGGCCGGGCTCGGCCGCGCCGCTTTCATCCGCTCCGATCATCGCGGTTGCGATCGATCTGAACCAGGGATCGGCCGCGCTCACCGAAGCGCTACGCATCACCGCCGAACGCATTCTGGCGAGCGTGCCGTCGGCGCGGCTTGCTTGTCTCAACGTGCTGAAGCAGGGCCGCATCAGCCTCGATTCCGCACTCGACGAACAAGGCCACAACAAGAAAATCGACCGGCTGGTCGGGTTGCGGCATTGGGCCGAACCATTGAAACTGGACGAAGACCGCCTCACCGTGCATGTGCTGGAAGCGGTCGATCCGGCCTCGGCGCTGCTCGAATTCGTGCAGAACAACCGCGTCGACCATATCCTGATCGGCGCGCGCCACGATTCATTGATGCGCACGCTGCTCGGCAGCGTCTCGGCGAAAATCGCCGCGGAAGCGCCCTGCACCGTCACCGTGGTGCGGCCGCCGCGCACGCCGGTCTAAAGACGATAGAACTTTGCCGCGTTGTCGTGGAACACCGCGCGCTGCTCGGCCTCGGTATATTCCGCCATGACCTTGCGATAGATGGCGAAGAAATCGGCGTAGCTGGTGTGCAGCTTTTCCAGCGGGAAATTGCTGCCGTAGATCGTACGCTCGATGCCGAAGATCTGGATCGCGTCGCGGATCACCTGCCGCGCCTGCGGGTAAGTCAGGCCCTGCGAATACATGCCGAGGCCGGACAATTTCACATGTAGGTTCGGATAGGCCGCCATCGTGGTGAGCGCCGCGCGCCATTCATTGATCGCCTCCGGCGTGCGTTCGGTCAGCATGCCGGCGTGGACCAGAATCATGCGCACGTTCGGAAAGGCCTTGAGCAGCTCGGCCGCGTATTTCGCCTGATGCGCGTAGACCTGCAATTCGAAATGCAGATCGTGCTTTTCCAGTAGCGCAAAGCCGCGGCGGAAGTCGGGATCGTTGCAGAAGTCCGGACGGCTGGCGCCCTGGCGCTCCGGCTGCCTGTCCCAATAAAGCATCTGGCGCGCGCCGCGCAGGTTCGGGAATTGTTTTTGCGCCTTCAGCGCGGCGTCGACATCCGGCGCGGCGAGATCGACATTGCAGACGATGCCGTGCGGAAAGCCGTGTTTGTCGGCGGTCGCCTGCAGCCATCGGGTTTCATCGAGCGCCTTGCCCGGTCCCCAGAGTGCCGTGACATGCACCGACTTGATCGCGCCCTGCGGCACGATGTCGGCCATCCATTCATCAACGGTATAGTCGCGGCGGATGCCGAAATAATCGCCGAACATGCGCGGCGGCGCCGGATCGGCCAGCCACGCGACATCCTTGCGCAGCCAGATATGGTGATGGGTGTCGATCATCGGTCCGTCATACTGCGGCATGTTTTCTTCCCGAGGCTCAGAGAGTGCGGATGACTTTGATAATTGCGCCGGTGAGTTGCGCCAGATCGTCTGCTGCTATCGTAAAGGCCGGCGTCAGATAGATCACGTTGCCGAACGGGCGGATAAAGACGCCCTCGTCGACAAAACGGGCACGCAGGGCATTCAGGTCGTCGATGCGTTCCACCTCGACGACGCCGATGGCGCCCATGACGCGCACGTCCTTGACGCCGGGCAGTTGGCGGCATGGCGAAAGCCCCTGCTCCAGCGCGCTCGACAGCGCCGCGACCTGTCGCAGCCTTGGCTCGCGTTCGAACAGATCGAGCGAGGCATTGGCAGCGGCGCAAGCCAGCGCATTGGCCATATAGCTCGGCCCATGCATCAAGGCCTTGGCGGGATCGTCCGACCAGAAGGCGTCGAACACTTTGCCCGTGGCAATCGTCGCGGCCAGCCCCATCGTGCCGCCGGTCAGGGCCTTCGACAGAGTGACGATGTCGGGGGCAACGCCGGCCGCTTCGCAAGCAAACATCGCCCCGGTGCGGCCGAAGCCGGTGAAGATTTCGTCGAAGATCAGCAGCACATCATATTTATCGGCAAGGGCGCGCAGCCGCGCCAGCACAACGGCATCGTGGAATTTCATGCCGCCGGCGCCCTGCACCAGAGGTTCGACGATGATGCCGGCAATGTCGCCGGCGCGCTGTGCCAGCAGGGCATCGAGCGCGGCCAGGCGTTCGTCGCTGTCCGGCAGATCGACCAGATGATGTTGCGGCAGCAAGCCGGCAAATAAAGCGTGCATGCCGTCTTCACTGTCACTCACCGCCATCGCGCCGGTGGTGTCGCCGTGATAGCCGCCCTTGAAGGCGATGAACCTAGTCCGTCCCGTGACGCCGCGGTTGATCCAATATTGAAGCGCCATCTTCAGCGCCACTTCGACGGCGACCGAGCCGGAATCGGAAAAGAACACATGGTCGAGATCGCCGGGCAGCAGCGCCGCCAGCCGCCGCGCCAAAGTCGCCGCCTGTTCGTGCATCAGCCCGCCCAGCATGATATGCGGCATCGCCTCGAGTTGGCGTTCGACCGCCTGCCTGATATGCGGATGGTTGTAGCCGTGGCAGGCGGTCCACCACGAGGCAACGCCGTCGATCAGTTCGCGGCCATCGGCCAGCACGATCCGCGAGCCATATGTGCGCGTCACCGGCAGCGGCGGATGGGCGGTTTTCATCTGCGCATAAGGCCGCCAGACATGCTGGAGCCCGTCCGCATACCAGCCGGGCGCACTCTCCTTTTTGCTGGTATCGTCCGCCATTCGGCCGCTTCCCTGCCCATTCCGATCCGTTATCCAAGGCCCTTAGATGCACTCGCTCGACCGATTTGCGCAAGCCAAGCTGGACGACCTCAAAAGCCGTCACCTGCACCGGCAATTGACCGGCACTTTTCGTGAGGACGGCATCTGGGTCGAGCGCGGCGGCCGGCGGTTGCTGTCATTTTCCTGCAACGACTACCTCAATTTAACCCAGCACGCCGCGATCAAGCAGGCGGCCGTGGCGGCGATCGAGCGCTACGGCGCCGGCTCCGGCGCCTCGCGCCTGGTCACCGGCAATCATCCGCTTTACGCCGAGCTGGAAACCCGCCTCGCCCGCATCAAGCAGACCGAGGCGGCGGTCGTGTTCGGCTCCGGCTATCTCGCCAATGCCGGCATCATCCCTGTTTTCATCGGCGCCGCCGGCCTGGTGCTGATCGACGAGTTGGCGCATGCGTGCCTCTTTGCCGGGGCGCAACTGTCACGCGGCACGGTGATGACATTTCGCCACAACGATGTCGCGCATGCACGCGAACTCCTGGCCGAACATCGGGCCGCGTATGACCATGCCATGCTGATCACCGACGGTGTATTTTCAATGGATGGCGATCTGGCGCCGGTCGCTGCCTTGAATGCACTGGCCGAGGAATACGACGCGTGGCTGATGACAGACGACGCCCATGGCCTCGGCGTCGTCGGCGGCGGGCGCGGCTCGAGCTTCGTCGGCAACACGCATATCGACGTGCCGTTGCAGATGGGCACTTTGTCGAAGGCGGTTGGCGCCTATGGCGGCTATCTGTGCGCCTCGGCCGCGGCCATCGACCTCGTTCGCAATCGCGCCCGCACGCTCATCTATTCGACCGGCCTGCCGCCCTCTTGCGTCGCCGCCAGTATCGCCGCGCTCGATCTGATCGAACGCGAGCCGGCCTATGCGGCGCTGCCGGTGCAGAAAGCCAAAGCCTTCACCAGTGCGCTCGGCCTGCCCGACGCGCAGAGCCCGATCGTGCCGATCATCGTCGGAGAAGCCGACGCGGCGCTCAAAGCCTCGCAGATGCTGGCCGACGAAGGCTTCCTCGTCGCCGCGATCCGTCCGCCGACAGTGCCGGCCGGCACGTCGCGCCTGCGCTTCACGTTCACCGCGCAGCATCCCGACGAGGAAATCGCGCGCCTCGCTGCAACCGTGCGCGAACGGGTGCTTGCGCAATGAGCGCGCACTTCGTCACCTCGACCGGCACCGACATCGGCAAGACCTTCGTCACCGCCGGGCTGATCCGCTATCTGCGTAATGCCGGCCAGCCGGTGAACGCGCTCAAGCCGGTCGTCAGCGGCTACGATTCATCCGTGGTCGAGACCAGCGATCCGGCGGTGCTGTTGCGCGCGCTCGGCCGGCAGGTCTCGGCCGATGAAGTCGACACCATCGCGCCATGGCGCTTTCGCGCGCCTTTGTCGCCCGATATGGCGGCGGCGCGCGAAGGCCGCAACGTCGATTTCGACAAGCTCATCGACTTCAGCCGCGCCGCCGTTAAATCGGCAACCGGCATGCTTTTCATCGAAGGCGTCGGCGGCATCATGGTGCCGCTCGACGGCAAGCGCACAGTGCTCGACTGGATGGCGGCGCTTGATATTCCACTGCTGCTCGTCGTTGGCGGCTATCTCGGCGCAATCAGTCACACATTGACCGCGCTCGACGTGTTGCGGCAGCGCAAACTGACCATCGCGGCCATCGTCGTCAGCGAAAGTGAGCGCGGAACCGTCGAGCTTGACGACACTGTTGCCAGCATTGCGCGCTTTTCCGATACCATCGAGGTGGTCGGCCTGCCGCGTCTGCCTGGCGGCCTGACCGAGCATCCCGCCTTCGCGCGCATCGCCTCGCTATTATAGTTTCGCGTTTTCGATGAAGCGGATCAGCGCGCCGATCGCCAGTCCCATATCGGCGGGGCTGGCATATTCGGCTGGATTGTGGCTGATGCCGCCGCGACAGCGCACGAACATCATCGCGATCGGACAGAGCTTCGCCATCGCCGTGCCGTCATGGCCGGCGCCGGAGGCCAGCCGCAATGGTTCGCCGCCAACCGCGCGGATGGCGTCGGCAATGCCATCCTGCAAGGCCGGATCGCACGGCGTCGTAGCGACATCGCGCGTCTGCGTGATCGTCAAGCCAAGTTCGCGGCGGCCGGCAACCGCGCGGATTTCCGCCTTGAACGCGTCGACAAATTGATGCCGCGCTTTGTCCGAGCCGGAGCGGATATCGACGATCAGCGCGACATTGCCGGGGATGACATTCGACGCCGCCGCGGGAATGCGCAGATGGCCGACGGTCGCCACCACTTCGCCCTTTGTCTCGCGCGCCAGCCGTTCGGCCAGCAAAATCACCTCGGCGGCGCCGGCAAGCGCGTCGCGCCGCAGCATCATCGGCACCGTGCCGGCGTGCCCGGCTTCGCCGAGAAATTCGACGTTGAGATAACTTTGCCCGGCAATCGCATTGACGACGCCGAGCGGCTGGCTGCGATATTCCAGCACCGGCCCCTGTTCGATGTGCACCTCGACGTAAGCGGCGGCGACATCGCGCGCGTAAGCCGCCGCCGGAATGTCGTCCGGATTCTTGCCGTATTGTTTAATGGCATCGCGCAAGGTGACGCCGTCGCGACCGGTCATATCGAGGCGCGCGACGTCGAAGGTTCCGGCACAGGCCATCGAGGAAGCCAGCGTCGTCGGAAAACGCACGCCCTCCTCGTCGCCGAAGGCCAGCACGTCGATACCGAAGCCGAGCTTGCGTCCGGCCGCGGCGAAATGCTCGGCGGCAAGAATGCCGGCGACGACGCCGAATGGCCCGTCGTACATGCCGCCGTCGATTACGGTATCGATATGCGAGCCGATCAGCAGGCGCTTCTTGGTTGCCCCGGCCCAATGGCCACGCACCGTGCCGAGCGCGTCTTCCGACACTTCCAGCTTGGCGGCGCGCATCCACGACCCGATGAGGTCGGCGGCGGCGCGATGCTCGGGCGTGAGATACTGCCGGATCAACCGGTTCGGCTCGGCCGAGATCGAACCGAGCGTGCGGATCATGGTGTCGGCGCGTTCGCCGAGCGCGTCGGCATCCGGTTCACTCATGGAAAGGCCATTCACTCATGGAAAACCCTTGCCCGGATCGCATGCGCACGTCGTCACGCCGTCAACTCCCGCGATAGGTCGAGTAGCCATAAGGCTGAATCAGTAAAGGCACATGGTAGTCGCGGCCGCCGGCGAGCCCAAACCGCACCGGCACCAGATCGAGAAAGGCCGGATCGGCGGTCGCCTGCTTTTGTGCGCGAAAATAGTCGCCGACGTGAAAGGTCAGCTCATAGGTGCCGGGCGTGAAATCCGCGCCCTCGAGCAGAGGCCGGTCGAGCCGGCCGTCGGCATTGGTCAAGGCCTCGGCCAGGATCGCCGGTTCGTCTCCCCGGCGCAGCACGACGTGCAATCCCGCCGCCGGCTTTCCGGAGGTTGTGTCGAGCACATGAGTGGTCAGGCGTGGCATGGCCACACCATAACAGGACGGCGCCCCCGCGAAAGCGGGGACGCCGTTGTCTGACACCAGAGAATGTGGCGATCAGGGAACCAGAATGACCGATCCGGTGGTCTTGCGAGCTTCCAGATCCTTGTGGGCCTGGGCGGCATCCTTGAGCGCGTATTTGTGGCTGGCCGGAATCTTCACCGCGCCGGAGCCGACGACGTTGAACAGATCGTTGGCGGTCGCCACCAGATCTTCGCGCTTGGCCGCGTAGTGGTTAAGCGTCGGCCGCGTCGCGAACAGCGAACCCTTGTGCTGCAACAGGTTGATGTCAAAAGCCTTGATCGGGCCGGACGCCGAACCGAACGACACGAACATGCCGAGCGGCCGGATGCAGTCGAGCGACTTCGGGAAGGTGTCGTTGCCGATGCCGTCATAGACGACGTCGCACATTTTGCCGCTGGTGATTTCCTTGACCCGCGCGGCGAAGTCCTCATCGCGATACAGGATGGTGTGATGCGCGCCGTTTTTCTTGGCCAGCTCCGCCTTGTCCTTCGAACCGACGGTGCCGATGACCGTGGCGCCGAGATGATTGGCCCACTGGCAGAGAATGAGACCGACGCCGCCGGCGGCGGCATGAACCAGAATGATGTCGCCCTTTTTCACCTTGAAGGTGCGGTTGAGCAGATATTGCGCGGTCATGCCCTTGAGCATCATCGAGGCCGCCTGCTCGTAGCTGATATTGTCGGGCAGCTTCACGGCGCGCTCGGCCGGCAACAGACGCTCGGCCGAATAGCCGCCGAGCGGCACGACATAAGCGACGCGGTCGCCCACCTTCAGGTCGGTGACGCCGGGGCCGACTTCGGTGATCTGCCCGGCGCCTTCGTTGCCCGACACGAACGGCATGCCGACCGGCGAGGGATACATGCCGATGCGGAAATAGGTGTCGATGAAGTTCACGCCGCAGGCATGCTGCTTGATCTTGATCTGGCCCTGGCCCGGCGCCGGTATCTCGATGTCGTCCAGTGTCAGAACTTCCGGACCGCCGGTTTTATGCACGCGCACTGCTGCGACCATGTTTCACCCCTTGAATAGATTTGATTGATTGAATGCGTTTAAGTTTCGGGCGCGATCATAGGCAGCCAGCCGGCAAGTGCAAGCCGGGTGTCGCGCGTTCCCTCAGCGCGCGCCCGACACGCGCAAGTTTGCGCCATTGACGTAGGATGCCGCGTCCGACAGCAGGAACATAATGCCTTCGGCGACCTCTTCCGGCGAACCGGCGCGGCCCTGCGGAAGCGCCGACATCAGGCGCTCGACCCGGCCCGGCGGCTGGATATCGGTATCGATCATGCCCGGGCTGATCGCGTTGACGCGGATGCCTTCCTTGGCCACTTCGCGCGAAACGCCGATCACCATCGAATCGACCGCGCCTTTGGCGGCGGCGTACCAGACGCATTCATTGGCGCCGCCGAGCGTCGCCGACATCGACGACAGCATGACGATCGATCCGCCTTTGCCGCCGTGCTTGGTCGACATGCCGCGCACGCAGGCGCGCAGACACAGCAACGCGCCGAGCGTGTCGACGTCGAGAACTTCGCGGATGGTTTTGCTTTCGACTTCATCCAGCCGCGAGAACGGTCCGATGATGCCGGACGAATGCACAAAATGCGTGATGGGACCGAGCTCTTTGACGGTCTGCGCGAAGACGTGCTCGATGTCGCCTTCCTTGCCCATGTCGCCTTGCAGCGCGATCGCCTTGCCGCCCGACGCCTGCACCGCCGCGACCACGCTCGCCGCCGCGTTTGAATTGCTGTTGTAGTTGACCGCGACGTCATAGCCTTTGGTGCCCGCGAGTTTTGCGGTGGCGGCGCCGATGCCACGGCTGCCGCCGGCGACAAGAAGTACGGGACGTGACATGCGCAAAACTCCCCAGAGTGTCTTGTTAGCGCGGTGACGGGTCGGCCCGGCGTAGCAAACCCGCGATCAAAAAGTAAAGGCCGATCGCCGACAGCGCCGCGACAACATAAGGTCCGGGCGTCAGGTCCTGCGCCACGGCGAAGAATGCAAGCCCGGCCCACAGCGCCATCAGCGCGATGTTGACGCGGCGCAGATGCCGCACCCGCAACGGATGCACAAAGCGCAACGGCGCAAAGGTCAGCCCGGCAAGAGCGACAATGGCGGCCGCCGCGATATAGGGCGGCGGTTCGAGAACGAACAGATAGAACGCCACCAGATTCCACACCGCCGGGAATCCGCGGAAATAATTGTCGTCGGTTTTCATGGCGCGGTCGGCGAAATAGAGCGCGCCGGTGATGACGACGACGCAGGCGAGCGGGATCGCCAGCATTTCCGGCAGGTAGCCGCTGGCGGCGATCGCATAGGCCGGCACGAACACGTAGGTGATGAAGTCGACGACGAAGTCGAGGCCCTCGCCGTTCCAGCGCGGCAGCAATTCGGCGACCTTGAAGCGGCGCGCCATCGGCCCGTCGATACCGTCGACGATCAGCGCCAGACCCAGAGTGAAGAACATCGCCGCCCAGTGGCCGCCGGTGGCGAAGATGAGCGCCAGCAGGCCGAGCGCCGCGCCCAGCGCGGTGAAGACGTGAACGGCGAAGGCGCGCACCGTAGAAAGCTGCATATGGATTACTGGTTTCCCCAGTCGAGTTTGACGATTTCCGCCGAACGCCCGGTCAGGTTCCAGTTGCGGCCGAATCCGCGAAAGCGCGACTTGTCGGCCTTGGCGACGATGACGTCGGGCCCGATCCAGTATTCGCTGTTGCGGATAACGACGTTCTGCCCGGTCTCCTTGCCGCGCACCGGCGAGATCGCGCCATCGACATATTTCTCGATGCGGATGCGGCGGGTCTCGCCGTCGATCTCATACGAAATCGGCACCTGATGCACGCCGAGAAACTGTCCGACCAGAATCGACAGGAGATGCGTGGTGCCGCCGACGCGGCCGGTGAAAATGCGGGTCAGCCCCTTGACCGCCTGGATCGGCGCCTTGTCGTCGACGAACAGCGCCGCTGTCCAGTTGCCGCGCGACATGATGCCGGGCAGATCCATCATCAGACCGACCTTGATGCCGGACAGATCGACATTGTCGATATATCCCTCGTCGATGCGCACGCCGGCCCAGGTCTGGCAGCGGTCCTCGGTCGGCGGGTGGTCGCCGAGCGACAGCACGCAGGGGCAGAACACCGTGCAACTGCACGACAAGGTCATCTCGCCTTTCAGCGTCCAGGCTTCGGCCACGCTTTCACTCCCCGTGTTTTCTTAGGCATTGGTAACTCAAATCGGCCGCGCCGGCCAATGGGCCATGACGGCGCTGCCGACGAAGGCGACGCCGCCGGCGATCAACAAGACGCCGATGGCATAAGTGAAGCGCTTGCCGGTTCCCATCTTCTCCAGCGTCATGACGATGCCGAGCGCCGCCATCCAGAGCACATTCATGATGCCGACGGCGAACATCACCAGCATCATCGCCCAGCAGCAGCCGAGGCAGAACAGTCCCTGCCGCAGCCCGAGCTTGAACACGCCGCGCGGCGTCGTCGCCCAGTTAGCAAAGAAGAACGGGAACGGCGACCGGCACTGCCGCAGACAGGCATGTTTGAGCGCGGAGAATTGATAAAAGCCGGCGGCGATGAAAATCGCGCCCGAGAACAATCCGCTGACAGACGCCATCCCCGGGTCGAGCAGCGCCGCGCGCGTCAGCGCGTATTGCGTAATCGTCGCCAGCGCGGCAAAGCCGAACCAGATCAAGGTATAGCCGGCCGCCAGCACGAAAGGCGAGACGACGTGTTCGCCCTTGCGGGCGGCGGTGTCGGCGATTTCGGCGTAAGTCAGGATCATCGGCGAGGCGCTCGGCAGCATCATGGCCAGCGTCATCGCCCCCCACATCAAGGCGACCAGCGCGAAGCCCGAGACGCCCCAGACCCCGTCCGGCATCAACGTGACGCCGAAGGTCGAACCGCAGATGGCCGCCCAGGTTTTGGCCGCCCAGGCGCCACCCGGCCCCGCCATGCTCGCCGTGAGCAAAGCGAGGTACAGCCAGCCGAGGCCGACCAGCGCGATCACGCAAATCACCGCCAGCCGCTTCGGCCGCGCGAAAGCCGCGCCCAGCCGCGAGGCCGCGGGCGACAGGTTCGGCAGGCTATTATTCGCAGTTTCGGTCATTTTGCTCCACTGGTCACGATGCATAGCGCATTGCACCGGGGTCATGCTAATCCGGCTAAAGCCAAACAGGATCAGACGCTTTGATACCGGACAAATATGAGACAATCGTGGTCGGCGGCGGCCCGGCCGGGCTGACGGCGGCAATCGCGCTGGCCGCCGGGGGTCTGGCGACGGCTCTGGTGGGCAAGCGCCCGGCCCACCCCGATAATCGGACGACGGCGCTGCTCGGCGGTTCCGTCACGGCGCTGGAGACCGTCGGCGTCTGGGAGTTTTGCGCCGCCCGGTCCGCGCCGCTCAAGGTCATGCGCATCGTCGACGACACTGGCCGGCTGTGGCGCGCGCCCGAGGTCAAGTTCTCATCGAGCGAAATCGACCTTGAGGCGTTCGGCCACAACATCGCCAACCGCGACCTTGTCGCCGCGCTGGAACAACGCGCCGCCGCGCTGCCGAACCTGGCCCTGATCGACGACGAAACAACGGCCGTCGCGCCGGATGCCGACGGCGTCACGGTCACGCGCAAGAACGGCGCCGCATTGCGCGCCCCGCTCGTCATCGGCGCCGATGGCCGCCGCTCGCTGTGCCGCGCGGCAGCAGGCATCGCCGTCAACGAGCAGGCCTACAAGCAAGTCGCACTCACTGTCTGCCTGCGCCATTCACGGCCGCACCGCGATACCTCGACCGAATTCCACACGCCAAGCGGCCCGTTCACTTTGGTGCCGCTGCCGGGACTGCGCTCGAGCCTGGTCTGGGTGCTGGAGCCGCACCAAGCCGACGAGATCGCCGCGCTCGACGACGCGACGCTGGCCGCCGAGATCGAACGCGCGGCGCATTCAATCCTCGGCAAGATCGAACTCGAGCCGGGCCGCGGCCTGTTCCCGCTCAGCAGCGTCACCGCGCACAGTTTCGGCGCACGGCGCATCGCACTCGTCGGCGAGGCCGCGCATGTCATCCCGCCGATTGGCGCGCAAGGTCTCAATCTCGGCCTGCGCGATGCCGCCACCATTGGCGAACTGGCCGCCGAGGCGCATCGTGACGGCCGCGACATCGGCGCCGAGGATGCGCTGGTCGCTTACGACAAACGCCGTCGCGCCGATGTCACCACGCGCGGCGTCGCCATCGACCTTTTCAACCGCACGCTGTTGACCGACTTCCTGCCGGTGCAGGGCCTGCGCGGGCTTGGGCTCTACATGATCGACAAGATCGGCCCGCTACGCCGCGCCGTCATGCGCGAAGGCATCGCGCCATCGTCGGCGCAGCCACGGCTCATGCGCGGCGAATTTATTTAGCGCGGAATTGCGGATCGATCGGCACGGGCAGCGCCGGGATTGTCTTGCCCGGCGCATTTTTGATCGTGTGTGCGAACAGGCCGCGTTCGACGAAGTGCGGATCGCGGATCGCTTCTTCCAGCGGCGTCACGATGGTGACACAACAATCCGCCCTGGCGAAAATCGGACGCCATTCGTCCGCCGTCCGCGCAACGATCAGTTTGGCAATCGCGCCCCGCGTTGCGTTCGCATCGCGGCGGTCATCGATGAATTCTGCGCTCAATCCAATGGCCGCCGTAAACGCCAGCCAGAACTTCTGCTCCAGCGCGCCGCAGGCGACAATCCGGCCGTCCTTGGTAGGATAAAGCTGATAGCGCGGCGAGCCGCCGACCAGCGGCAATTCGCCGGGCTTGGGAAAGCGGCCGCTCGCGGTTCCAATGGCCAGTGCGTACCAGGCGAAGGTGAACATCGTGTCGGTCATGGCGATATCGATGAACGCGCCCTGCCCGCTCCGGTCGCGCGCGCGCAACGCCAGAAGAATATTGATCATTGCCGGAAAACTGCCGCCGCCGATGTCGGCCGCCAGCAATGGCGGCAGCACGGGCCCATCGATCGGCCCCGGTTGCAGATCGAGCAGGCCGGTCGCACCGATATAATTGACGTCGTGTCCGGCTTCATCGGCGCGCGGCCCGCTCTGGCCGTAGCCGGAAATCGAACAATAGATCAGCTTCGGGTTGATTGCCCGCAGGTCGTCATAGCCGAGACCCAGCCGCGCCATCACACCGGGCCGGAACTGCTCGATCAGAATATCGGCGCGCGCCAGCAGCGGCTGCAGCGTCGCGCGGTCAGCGTCGGCTTTCAGATCGAGCGTCAATATCTTCTTGCCGCGATTGAGCAGCGCGAAGGCCGCGCTCTCGCCATCGATAATCGGCGGGAAGCGGCGCATGTCCTCGCCGCCCGGCCGCTCGATCTTGATCACCTCGGCGCCAGCTTCCGCCAGCATCAAGGCCGCCAGCGGCCCCGGCAGCAGCGTGGAAAAGTCGAGGACCAAAAGGCCGGACAGTGGCTGGGTTGTCATTTGCGCATGACCTTATCCGAAAACCGGTTTCCACTTTTCGGGGTCATGCGCGCTACCTAAATAGCAAGGGCGGCAGCGTACCGGTTTTCACCATCCACATCACGCTGGTCAGCGTCACCACCGAGACAATGGTCCCGACCAGCACCGCGCCGGAGGCCTGCTCGACCCAGGTGTCGTACTGCCGCGCGAACACAAACACGTTGAGCGCCGGCGGCAATGCCGCCATCAGGATCGCGGTGTCGACCCACAATTGATCGAACGGCCCGAACAGCGACAGCAGCAGAAACATCAGCACCGGATGCAGCAGCAATTTTACCGCGGTGAGAAACGGCACTTCCCACGGCATCTTTTTCAGCGGCCGAAGCGCCACCGTCACGCCCAAAGTGAACAGTGCGCACGGCGCCGACGCATTCTGCAAAAACTGCATCAGCCGTTCGATTGCCACCGGCGGCTGGAATTGAATCGCCGCCGCGCCGATGCCGAGCGCGGTCGCTATCACCAGCGGATTGGTGCCGATGCGCCGGGCCACGTCGAGCGCGACCGAGGCGACGCTTTTCTTCTGCGGGCTGGCGACCGCCATCATGAACGGCACCAGCGAGAACAGCAGTAGCGTATCGAAACAGAAAATCAGCGCCACCGGCACCGCCGCTTGCGCCCCAAGCGTCGCCAGCGCCAGGCCCGGACCCATATAGCCGATATTCCCGTAACCGCCGGCCAGCCCCGCGATGGTCGACTCGTCGATACGGCCGCCGCGAATCGCCATGCCGATGGCAAAGGCGACGGCGAAGGCCCAGAAGGTCGACAACGTGGTGGCGAAGATGAAATCGATGCGCGCCAGTTGCTCGAGCGGCGTCTGAGACAGGATGCGGAAGAACAAAGCCGGCAGCGACACATAGACGATGAAGAAGTTCATCCAGGCGAGCGCGGTATCGGGGATCTGCTTGATCTTGCCGCAGGCAAAACCGATGATGATCAGGCCGAAAAATGGCAATGCGAGATTGAGGACTTCGATCATTCCTGGTGTCCCGATTCCGAAGTTCGCGAGCCCACTTGGCGCGGCCTTTGCATTCCTCTAAACGCGACACGTGTCTATTGGAAGGACTTATCCCGTGAAGCTGCCCCGCCAGTTCTTTCAGCCGCTTGCCATCGGCGCGCCCGCGCCGATGCGCGATTTGCCGGTCCGGCTG
The DNA here is from genome assembly GCA_947479905.1 of Bradyrhizobiaceae bacterium. Classification (GTDB taxonomy): domain Bacteria; phylum Pseudomonadota; class Alphaproteobacteria; order Rhizobiales; family Xanthobacteraceae; genus Pseudolabrys. The sequence continues at coordinate 4,963 of CANKBJ010000043.1, read as the reverse complement.
GAGCGCATGATCCATTTCGTGCCGCCGCACATGGAAAAAATGCGCGCCAAGGTCCCGGAACTGGCCAAAACGGTCGACGTGGTGCTGGGCAATCTCGAAGACGCCATTCCGGTCGAGGCCAAGGAAGCCGCCCGCAAGGGCTTCATTGAGATGGGCCAGACGGTGGATTTCGGCCTGACCGGCCTTTGGACCCGGATCAACGCGCTCAATTCGCCCTGGGCGCTCGACGACGTCACCGGGATCGTCGCGGCGATCGGCAACAAGCTCGACGTCATCATGCTGCCCAAGGTCGACGGCCCCTGGGACATCCATTATCTCGACCAGTTGCTGGCGCAGCTTGAGGCGCGTCACAAGATTTCCAGGCCGATCATGATCCACGCCATTCTGGAAACCGCGCAGGGCGTCAACAATGTCGAGGCCATCGCCACCGCCTCGCCGCGCATGCACGGCATGAGTTTGGGCCCCGCCGACCTCGCCGCCTCGCGCGCGATGAAGACCACCCGCGTCGGCGGCGGCCATCCGGAATACAAGGTGCTGGCCGACGCCTCCTTAAATCCGATATCGGGTAAACCCGACATCGGTGGTGACGCGCCGCGCGCCACCTCACAGCAGGACCTGTGGCACTACACCACCGCGAAAATGGTCGACGCCTGCGCCGCCGCCGGCATCAAGCCGTTCTACGGCCCGTTCGGCGATTTCTCCGACGCCGCCGCCTGCGAGTCACAATTCCGCAATTCGTTTTTGCTTGGCTGCGTCGGCGCCTGGACCCTTCACCCCACGCAAATCGCCATCGCCAAAAAGGTCTATGCGCCCGACCCGGCCGAGGTCGCTTTCGCCAAGAAGATCGTCGAGTCGATGCCGGACGGTGCCGGCGCTGTCATGATCGACGGCAAAATGCAGGACGACGCCACCTGGAAACAGGCCAAGGTGCTGATCGACCTGGCAAAGCTGGTCGCCGCCAAGGACCCGGACATGGGCGCGCGTTACGGATTTTAATGCGGTTCCCGATGTCTTTTCGACTAGCCAATACCGCGCCGAAGCACTAACTGGTCTTTCCATGAGCAAGACGCACACCGCAAAATTCACGATCGGCCAGGTGGTCAAGCATCGGCTGTTCTCGTTTCGCGGCGTGATTTTCGATATCGACCCGGTGTTCAACAATACCGAGGAATGGTGGGAGGCGATTCCCGCGGACGTGCGGCCGCGCAAGGATCAGCCGTTCTATCACCTGTTCGCGGAAAACGCCGAAACCGAATATATCGCCTATGTGTCCGAGCAGAACCTGTTGCCCGACACGTCCGGTGCGCCGATCCGCCATCCGCAAGTCGACGAAGTGTTCGAATGGGACGACCGCATCGGCTATCGGCCGCTCAACGGCCAATTGAATTAGCCCCACCTGTTCGTTTTTTACGGCTCGGCCGCTGGCCACGCGCCTTGATGGACACCCCATCTTTCACGTCGATTAAGGCAGACGAATTGCATCGTACCGGGCCGCGCGCAACAATACCGTTTAGACAAATTGATAGAAGTCAATGTGGGCTATTCCAACGTCGACTTTAGTGGAATTATACTCAAGGCTGCGTTTGAGCGTCAGTTTCATGATCTCTGACCTTTGCTCTCATGCAGGCGTAAGCGACCTAGAAACACGCATTCCATAGGGGCAAGACGATGGGGCTAATCGTATTATTGGTTGTTCTCGTTCTCCTTTTCGGCGGTGGCGGCTTCTATGCTGGCCCTCCGTTTCACTATTATGGCGGTGGCCTCAGCCTGGTCCTGGTGATCGTCCTTTTGGTCATGCTACTCAGGCGCTGACTAGCTCTCGACGGCGCTATCAATTCAAAAGCTAAAGCAGGCCAGCACTTTCACCGTGCCGGCCTGCTTAGTGTGATTCTCGGCGTGGCCGAGCTAAGACCATCAGCTTGGCCCTGGTTCGGCTCGGCATCTTTCGCCTTTTGAACCACAATAGCGGACATTGATCAGTGCCACTCGCACGTCCCCTTGAAGACAAAGCCTTCTTGTTGCTGATCGTTGCGGTCTCGCTGGGTTTCGCGTGGATTCTATTGCCGTTTTTCGGAGCGGTTCTCTGGGGAACCGTCATAGCAACATTGTTTGTCCCACTGCACCGGCGGCTATTGGTATCGTCCGGGCAGAGGCCGAACCTTGCTGCCTTCCTTACGGTCATGATCATCGTCGCGATAGTCATTCTGCCGATGACGCTGATCGCTGCGTCGCTGACGCAGGAAGCGCTGAGCGTTTACGGAAAAGTTCAGTCGGGAGAGATGGACCCCGTCCGATTTTTCAAGCAGGTCCACGATGCCTCGCCTGCGTGGGCGAGCACATTGCTGGATCGCCTTGGCCTTGAGAGCCTGAGCGCGGCACAGGAAACAATATCCGCCGGACTTATGGCGGGTAGCCAGTACATCGCCACACAGGCATTGCGTATCGGACAGAGCACGTTCGACTTCATAGCGAACCTGTTCGTCATGCTTTACCTGTTGTTCTTCCTGCTCCGCGACGAGGAAGCCCTGTCCAGGCGCATTCGAATTGCTATTCCGTTGCAGGCCGAGCACCGGCAGGCATTCCTCCTCAAATTTTCGATCGTCATCCGCGCTACGGTCAAAGGCGACATGCTCGTGGCCCTTTTGCAAGGAACGCTCGGAGGCCTGATATTCTGGTTCCTTGGGATTAGCGCGCCACTTCTATGGGCGGTCGTGATGGCCTTCTTTTCGTTGCTGCCCGCGATTGGCGCTGGCCTGATCTGGATCCCGGTCGCCGTCTATCTTCTGGCGACCGGTGCGATCTGGCAGGGCGTGGTATTGATCATATTCGGCGCGCTAATCATCGGCCTCGTGGATAATTTCCTGCGTCCCATCCTGGTGGGTAATGACACCAAGATGCCGGATTACGTCGTACTTGTCTCCACGGTGGGTGGGCTGGCTACTTTTGGTCTCAACGGACTTGTCATCGGTCCGGTGATCGCGGCCATGTTCATCGCGGCTTGGGACATATTCTCGGCATCAAGGGAAATCGCTGAGAACGACGGCACCATTCGCTAAGGCCGGTCGCTCGGATCTAGGAGCGGCGCCCGAACACCAACCCGATGAGCGCGGCCAAGGCAATTGTGCCGATAATCTGTTGGCGCGAGCCGTTGCCGACAATCTCAGTAATTCCCTTCGCCGCCTCGTCGGCGGTTCGCGCCAAGGTCGCGACCGATGCCGGCGCCAAACCGGCCGCCGCCCGCAACGCGTCTTCTGCGTAGACACCCGGTTTGCGCGGCGCGCGCCGGAACGCGACGGCAAACAAGACGATGGCCAGCAATGCCGACGCTCCGCCCATAATGCCAAGCGCTGCGAAGGTGCCGAGTAATGCATCAAGCCACAGATAGAGCGCGGCGAGGCCGACGACGAACGCGAGAATTGCGGCGAACGCGCCGAATACAACAAGCGTGAGCGTGACCGCGGCTTCCCGCGCCATCCGTCTCAGGTCGATGCCGACGAACCGCAGCAACGTTGCGACCATTAATGGCGGCCTTTCATCAAGCCGATAAGAAAGCCGATTCCGAGCGCGCCGATGACGACGCCCAATGGATTTCGCCGTGCAACGGCTTCGGCTTCGGACATCAGCGTCTTGGCCTGGTCCTTCGCCGCCGATGCGGCATCCTCGCCGATGCTACTCGCCGCATCTCCGACTTCCGACGCCATTGTCTTGGCGATGTCAGCCACGGTATCCCTTAGTCTTGCTACGTCGGCACTCAGCCGGCGCAAGTCCGCCGAAATATCGTCGCGCCCGGAAGCGGCGGCGTCTGCGATGTTCTCGCTCACCCGTTGCACATCATCGACGACACGGCTTAAAGAGGCTGCCGCGTGCCGCCTGCTCGAACTCTTATCGTTTGACGCTGTCATCACCGTCTTTCCCTCGGGCCAAAAGCTTGGATATTTGGAGAATAGTCGCGACTTTCCCGCCAGAGAGCCTTGACCTGAATCAACTATTAGAAGGCTGGCCCGGGTCTTGCGGGATGAGCGACTTCGGCGGCGATACCTAGGAAGCGCGCGGACGCGATGTATTTCGTCCCGGAATCAAAAAGGCGCGGCCGAAGCCGCGCCTTTTGCTTGTCCGGTAGAACAGCCGGTTACTTTGGCGGCGCCGCCGCTGGTGTCTGCGCTTCCAGCTTCTTGCGCGCCTCTTCGGCCTTCTTCTGCAGTTCTTCCTGCAGCTTGCGCTGCTGCTCCTCGAACACCTTCGGATCGGTCGCCGGACCGTCATAGGCCTTGGCGAAATCGCCGAGCGGCAGCGGCAGGCTGATCGGCGTGCCCTGCATGTTGATCGCCTGCACGGTGAGCATCTGGCCCTTTTTCATCTTGCCGATGATGTCGTCGGTCAGCGCGTAATCCGACATGCAACCGACCGGGAAACAGATCTTGTAGGGCTCCTGCGCCGGCTGACCCTGATCGATGATCATGCGGGTGCCGTGCGCGAGCTGCATGCCGAGCGGCACGGTGACGCGCATGATCTTCTGCCCGCCTTCCGGCTCGAATAGCTGGACGATGGCGACCGGCATGCCGTTTTCGAGGCGGCCATCCTTGGTGATGACGCAGACCTGCTGGTTGTTGGTCTCCGGGCCCTTGCCGCAGATTTTAACCCACGGCGAATACATCAGCTGCGGCTGGTCGGCGGCGGCGGCCGGCGCAGCCGGCGCGGCTGCCGGGGGCGCGGCGCCCGGCTTGGCGGCAGGAGCCGCCGGCTTCTTGGCGGCTGGCGGGGGTGCTGTCTGAGCCTGCGCGGACGGCGCTGCCAGCAGGCCGAGGCCCAGAAGGCTGGCGCCTGCGACTGCGGCGGTCAGCGCGCGGCCAAACGGCCGGGCCGATGCGATCCGATGATCCATTTGCAAAACGTCCTTTGTATTTAACCGTCGGCGACCGTCAGGCCGCGCCAAAACGGCGGTTCGGCTCTCTCCGAGGGAAAT
>CANKBJ010000042.1 GCA_947479905.1 Bradyrhizobiaceae bacterium | reverse complement strand
TCGCCGCACGCCCACGCCAAGATCAAGAGCATCGACGTCGGCGCCGCAAAGAAAATGCCAGGTGTGATCGACGTCCTCACCGGCGCGCAGCTCGCCACCGACAAGATCGGCAATCTGATCTGCGGCTGGATGATCCATTCCAAGGACGGCTCGCCGATGAAGATGTCGGCGCATCCGGCGCTGGCCGCGACCAAGGTGAATTGCGTCGGCGACGCTGTTGCGGTGGTGATCGCCGAGACGATCGCGCAAGGGAAAGACGCGGCCGAGAAGGTCAAGGTCGATTACGAAGTGCTGACCGCGGTGGTCGATCCGGCCAAAGCGCAGGCCAAAGGCGCGCCGCAAATCCATCCCGACATTCCCAACAACACCATCTATCAGTGGCACCTCGGCGAGAAGAAAGACGTCGACGCGGCCTTCGCCGCCGCCAAGCACGTCACCAAGCTCGATATCGTCAACAACCGGCTGGTGCCGAACGCAATGGAGCCGCGCGCGGCACTCGCCGATTACGACGCCGGAACCGACAATCTGACTTTGTGGAACACGTCGCAGAATCCGCACGTCGCCCGACTGGTGATCTCGGCCTTCATCGGCATGGCGCCGGAACACAAATTGCGCGTCATCGCACCCGACGTCGGCGGCGGCTTCGGCTCGAAGATTTTCATCTATCCGGAAGAGGTCGTCTGCCTGTGGGCCTCGCGCCGGGTGAAGCGCCCGGTGAAGTGGACGTCGGACCGCTCGGAAGCTTTTCTCACCGACGCGCATGGCCGCGATCATGTGACGCATGCCGAGATGGCGCTCGACGCCAACGGCAAAATCCTGGCGCTGCGGGCGAGGACAATCGCCAATCTCGGCGCCTACATGTCGACCTTCTCGTCGTCGGTGCCGACCTATCTCTATGCCACGCTGCTGTCGGGCCAGTACAACATTCCGTCGATCTATTGCGAAGTCGACGCGGTTTATACCAACACCGCGCCGGTCGATGCCTATCGCGGCGCCGGACGCCCCGAAGCGACGTTCGTCGTCGAGCGCCTGGTCGAAGTCGCGGCGCGGCAAATGGGCATCGATCCGGCCGATCTGCGCCGGCGCAATTTCATCACCGCCTTCCCGCATCAGACGCCGGTGATCATGGCCTATGACGGCGGCGACTATAATGCATCGCTGAAGAAGGCCATGGAAATGGCGGACGTGAAGGGCTTCGCCAAGCGCAAGCGCGAAGCCGCGCGCAACGGCAAGCTGCGAGGCATGGGCTATTCGACTTACATTGAAGCCTGCGGCATCGCGCCGTCGCAAGCGGTCGGCTCACTCGGTGCCGGCGTGGGCTTGTGGGAAAGCGCCGAAGTGCGCGTCAACCCGACCGGCTCGGTCGAGGTGCTCACCGGCTCGCACGCGCACGGGCAGGGCCACGAGACCACCTTCGCGCAACTGGTGTCGGAACGCCTCGGCATTCCGTTCGAGAACGTGTCGATCGTGCACGGCGACACCGACAAAGTGCAGTTCGGCATGGGTACGTATGGTTCGCGTTCCGGTGCCGTCGGCATGTCGGCCATCGTCAAGGCGCTCGACAAGATCGAGATCAAGGCCAAGAAAGTCGCCGCCTTCATGCTGGAAGCGGCCGAAGGCGACATCGAATTCAAGGACGGCAAGTTCACCGTCGCCGGCACTGACAAGTCGGCCGCCTTCGGCGACGTCGCGCTCAATGCCTATATCGCGCACAAGTTCACCGGCGCCGAGCTGGAGCCGGGGCTTAAGGAAACCTCGTTCTACGACCCGACCAATTTCACCTTCCCGGCCGGCTGCCACATCTGCGAACTCGACGTCGATATCGAGACCGGCAAGGTCGACATCGTCAACTGGACCGCGGTCGACGACTTCGGCACCATCATTAACCCGATGATCGTCGAGGGCCAGGTGCATGGCGGCATTGCGCAGGGCGTCGGCCAGGCGCTGATGGAAGGCGCGTATTATGACGCCGCCGGCCAACTGGTGACCGGCTCGATGATGGATTATACGATGCCGCGGGCGCACGACCTGCCGTCGTTCCATGTCGGGCTGACCGAGACCAAATCGCCGTCCAATCCGCTCGGCATGAAGGGCTGCGGCGAGGCCGGCGCGATCGCGTCTCCCGCGGCGGTGATCAATGCCATCACCGATGCGATCGGAACGGAAAATATCGCTATGCCGGCCACCGCCAGCGCGGTGTGGACGGCCTTGCAGAAATTACAGGCGCCGAAAGCCGCTTAACGAGACGGCGTGAAAACGCTATAGAGAATCCGAAACGGAGACACTGATGTACAATTTCACCTTTCATCGCCCGACCACGGTCCGCCAGGCGGCCGGTCTTTTGGCGCGCAACCCGGACGGGAAGCTCTTGGCCGGCGGCCATTCGCTGCTGCCGGTGATGAAGCAGCGTCTGGCGCAGCCATCGGCGCTGGTCGATCTGTCGCTGGTCGAAGGCATGACCGGCGTCGAACTCAAGGGCCGCTCGGTGGTGATCGGCGCGATGACGCGCCATGCCGATGTCGCCAATTCGCAGGTGCTCAAGGACGTGATGCCGGGGCTGGCGGCTGTGCCGGGCTCGATCGGCGATCCGCAGGTGCGCAACCGCGGCACGATCGGCGGCTCGATCGCCAACAACGATCCGAACGCCGATTACCCGGCCGCCTGTCTCGGCCTCGGCACGACCATCATCACCAACAAGCGCCGCATCGCGGCGGACGATTTCTTCACCGGCATGTTCTCGACCGCGCTGGAAGAGGGCGAGATCATCGTCAAGGTGAGCTTCCCGGTCGCCAAGAAGTGCGCGTACGAGAAGTTTAAGCACCCGGCCTCCGGCTTTGCGCTGGTCGGGGTGTTCGTGTCGAAGCGCGGCCCGGATATCCGCGTCGCGGTGACCGGCGCTGGCTCGAACGGCGTGTTCCGCGTCACCTCGTTCGAGGAGGCGCTGAAGAAGCGCTTCGCGGCGAAGTCGATCGAGGGCATGACCATTCCGGCCAGCGGCATGAACAGCGACATTCACGCCTCGCCGGAATACCGCGCGCATCTGGTCGCCGTTCTGGCGCGCCGCGCGCTCGCCAAGGCGAACGACTAACAGCTGAACGGTTTAGAGATGAAAGGGCTCCGCATCGCGGGGCCCTTTTTTATATCCGGTGCTCACTGGTTTCCGAAAGTTTATTGTCGTAGCGCGGCGATTCATCAGCGGCGAAGCGAATGACCATCAATACTTATCGTTATGATTATGCACCGCGTCAGATAGGGTCCTCCCGGAAGACTAACTCGCCTGGAGAAATTGCCGTGATCATCGTCGTCTTGCGCACGCGCTTGCGTCCCGAAGCCGCTGAGGCCTACAGCGCCATGGCCGAGAAACTCGGTCCCTTGGCGCAGAGTATTCCGGGCTATATCGCGCACAAGAGTTTCGTCGCCGCCGATGGCGAGAAGGTGACGATCGCCGAATACGAATCGGAAGAGGCGATGCGGGCATGGGGCCGGCATCCGGATCATCTCGAAGGCAAGAGGGCCGGGGCGACAGAATTCTTTTCGGAGTACAGCGCGCAGATCTGTGAACTCAAGCGCGAGCGCCGGTCGCCCAAAGTTAGGACTTGACCGCCGCCAGCCGCGCGGTCGCAACGGCGGTGAAGGCGACGTCGTCGACGGTGGCGAGCGGCACGCGGTCCTTGACCAGCCCGCGATAAAATTCGCCCTTCGAGACCGGCGCGACATCGGCGACGATGCACCAGCTGTCGCCGCCATCGAGACTCTCGAAGACTTGCCCGTCGGTGTCGGCCGCGTAGAGACCGAAGCCTTTATCGTAAGCCTCGATGGTCAGCGCCCCGAAAGTGGCGCGCTGCCCGTTCGGCAATCCGCCGAGCAATCGCTCCCAGCTTTGTCCGGCGTCGCGGCTGCGGAACATCTTGCCGCGCGCGCGGCCGAGCTTGTACCAATGCGGCGGCCAGCCGACGCCGGCGGTGAGGAAGACGAGATCCGGCTGATCGGGATGAATGACCATCGGGTCGGGATAGTTGGCGTCCGGCGGCATCGGGTTCTTGCGCCAGCTCTTGCCGTTGTCGTCGCTGGTCATGACGCCGACAATGCCATTGGCGACGATAATGCGGTTGGGCCGCGCCGGATGGACGAGGATGCGGTGAATGTCGTTTTCGCCCGGCAGCGGATCGACCTTGAGATCGGTAAAGCTCTTGCCGAAATTGGTCGACACAAGCAGCGCGCCGATCTCGACCCCGATCATCAGCCGGTCGCCATCAATGACGATGTCCTTGATGTGGCCGACGCGCGGCGGCGGCGGGAAGACCCAATCCTTGGCGCTGTCAACCTCACGCAGGGCGGTGAGTTCGCGCCAGGAATCGCCGGCGTCCTCGCTGATATAAAGATGCGCAGGCAGCGATCCGACCAGCACGACGTCCTTGCCTTGCAGTTTGCCGGCGCGCGCAGCCCACAGATCATGACGGTCGATGCCGTTATTGATCCATTGCCAGGTGATGCCGCGATCGCGGCTGCGGGCGACGCCGACGCCATGGGTGGCGGCGAACAAGGTGCCGTCTTCGGCGACGGTGACGGCGCTGACATTGCAGCCGGCGAGGCCGCGACGCGACAGCGTCCAGCGACCTTCCGTCCGCACCAGCACGGCGACGCCATCGACGGTGCCGACGACGATCATGTCCGACGCCTGCGCCGCGCGGTGCGTGTTGTGCCCGCCATTGGACAAAAGGATCATGCGCTTCCCCCCTCGAAAACCCCGGCTTACTTTTCTTTATCCAGTTCCGCCAGCAGGTCGTGCAGGTCGAGCGGGTGGGTGAACATCTGCAATGAGCCGTCGGGCTTCTGCGGCCACTGTTCTTTCGGCCGGTCCCAGTAAAGCTCGACGCCATTGCCGTCCGGGTCGCTCAGGTACAGCGCCTCGGAGACGCCGTGGTCGGAGGCGCCGTCGAGCGGGATCTTGGCGACGATCAGCCGGCGCAGCGCGTCGGCAAGCAGCGGCCGGGTCGGGTAGAGGATCGCCGTATGGTACAGGCCGGTCGAACCGGGAGGCGGCGGCGAGCCGCCTTTGCTCTCCCAGGTATTGAGCCCGATATGGTGATGGTAGCCGCCGGCCGAGATGAAGGCCGCGCCGGGCCGGGTGGTGGTGACCGTGAAGCCCAGGACGCCGACATAAAAATCCAGCGCCCGCTGCAAATCGGCGACCTTGAGGTGGACATGGCCGATTTTGACGCCGCCGTCGATGGTCGGCAGGCGTGGCGGGGCGGCTTCGGTCGAGGACATGGTCGGAGGCATGGCAGCTATCCTTTTCGGGCCTTTCGGCCACCATCTTTGGCTGGCCGGGGACGCCTTGGTTGCCTAGATGTATGATACTGACCGACCCGGTTAAAGTGTCACCGAGGATACCTGAATGTCTATCACTCCGCTCCCCGACAGCATCGAGCAGACGCTCGAAATGCTGGCCAAGGCCAACTACATCGGCGATCGTTCGCTGGCGACGGTATTGTTTCTGGCGCTGCGCATGGGCCGGCCGCTGTTTCTCGAAGGCGAGGCGGGGGTCGGCAAGACCGAGATCGCCAAGGTGCTGTCGGCCGCGCTCGGCCGGCGGCTGATCCGGTTGCAATGCTATGAGGGCCTCGACGTTTCGGCCGCGGTCTATGAGTGGAATTACGGCGCGCAGATGATCGCCATCCGCATGGCGGAAGCGACCGGCGAGGGCGACAAGGAGCGCGTCGAACACGACGTGTTTTCCGAACGCTTCCTGATCAAGCGGCCGCTGTTGCAGGCGCTAGAGCCGGACCCGGCCGGACCGCCTGTGCTGCTGATCGACGAGATCGACCGCACCGACGAGGCCTTCGAGGCGTTTCTTCTCGAAGTACTCGCCGACTTCCAGGTGACGATCCCCGAACTCGGCACTGTGAAAGCGACTCAGCCGCCGATCGTGCTGGTGACGTCGAACCGCACGCGAGAAGTGCATGACGCCCTGAAGCGCCGTTGTCTCTATCACTGGGTCGGCTATCCGGACGCGGCGCGCGAACTCGCGATCCTGCGCGCCAAGGTGCCGGGCATTCCGAAGAAGCTGTCGGCGCAGGTCGTCGCTTTCGTGCAGGCGTTGCGCAAGGAAGATCTGTTCAAGTCGCCGGGCGTTGCCGAGACGCTCGATTGGGCTGGCGCGCTCACCGAATTGGATGTCGTCGCGCTCGATCCGGCGACGGTGTCGGATACGCTCGGCGCTTTGTTGAAGTATCAGGACGACATCGCGCGTCTCGACGGCACCAAAGTGAAGGCACTGCTCGATGAAGTGAAGTCGGAGTTACGGGCGGCGGAGTGATAATGAATTTCAACACCTCACCACTTGCGCTGGCGCGCTCCCTCCCCCCTTGCGGGGGAGGGTTGGGGAGGGGGGTGTGCTTTGTGCGTGCCGCGAGATTGCAATGATCGACAAGTCACCCCCCTCCCGCCGCGCTTCGCGCGTCGACCTCCCCCGGTCGAAGTCGGATATATCCGACTTCGACAAACCAAATAATTCTCGAACTCGGGTAAACCCGAGTTCGAGTGGGGGAGGTGAAGAAGTGCCCGCGAGCGGGGGAGGTGAAGAAAGGGACGGCCGCCTCGCCGAAAACATCCTGTACTTCGCGCGCGGGCTTCGCGCCGCCGGAATGCCTGTCGGCCCCGGCTCCGTGCTCGATGCGCTGGAAGCGGTGAACACGGCCAAGGTCGGATCGCGCGACGATTTCTACTGGACGCTGCACGCGGTGTTCGTGAAGCGGCACGAACATTCGATCCTGTTCGATCAAGCGTTCCGTATTTTCTTCCGCCGCCGCGGCTATATCGACAAGCTGATCGCGGCGATGCTGCCGGACACTATGCCGACCGCGCCGAAGGCGCCGGAGGCCGGCGCGCAACGCATTCAGGAGGCGCTGTTCGCCGGCACCAACAAGGCCAAGGAAGAAGAGCAGGAAGTCGAGATCGACGCGCGGCTCACCGTGTCCGACCGCGAGGTGCTGAACAAAAAGGACTTCGCGCAAATGACGACGGCCGAGATCGCCGCCGCCAAGGACGCGATTGCCAAGCTCGCTCTGCCGCTCGATGAAGTGAAAACCCGCCGCATGACGCCCAGCCGCCACGGCCGCTTGATCGACATGCGCCGCACTCTGCGCGCCAGCATGAAAGCCGGCGGCGCGCTGATCGATCTGAAATATCTCGGACCGAAGGTGAAGGAACCGCCGATCGTCGCGCTCCTGGATATTTCCGGTTCGATGAGCCAGTACACGCGGCTGTTCCTGCATTTTCTCCATGCGATCACCGACGAGCGCAAGCGCGTGACGACCTTCCTGTTCGGCACGCGGCTGACCAATGTGACCCGCGCCATCCGCCAGCGCGACCCGGACGAGGCTTTGGCCTCGTGTGGCGCGCATGTCGTCGACTGGTCGGGCGGCACGCGCATCGCCACCTCACTGCACGATTTCAACAAGCACTGGGCGCGGCGCGTCCTCGGGCAGGGCGCGGTGGTGCTTTTGATCACCGACGGGCTTGAACGCGACGCCGATGACACGCTATCGTTTGAAATGGACCGGCTGCACCGCTCGTGCCGCCGGCTGGTCTGGCTCAATCCGCTTTTACGTTTCGAGGGTTTCGAGGCGCGGGCGAAGGGGATCAAGACCATGCTGCCGCATGTTGATGAACTGCGGCCGATCCACAATCTGGCCTCGATGACTGAACTGGTGCGCGCGCTGTCCGGACTGCCCGCCAAGGGCGCGAAGCAGCTGCTGCGGCACGTCGCATAATTTCCCTTCACCTCTCCCCGTTTACGGGGAGAGGTCGTCCGCCTGAGCGGAGCGATGGCGGACGGGTGAGGGGCTCTTTCGATAGGCTGGTGAGCGGCGTCGCCCCTCACCCCGACCCTCTCCCCGCAAGCGGGGAGAGGGAGCAGAAAATGGAGAAAAGCCATGCTGGGTCGTGATGAAGACATCCTCAAAGCCGCCGAAGACTGGTCAAAGGCCGGGCGCGGCGTCGCGTTGGCGACTGTTGTCGAAACCTGGGGATCGGCGCCAAGGCCGGTCGGCTCCAATCTGGTGATCGACAGCGACGGCAATTTTTTAGGAAGCGTGTCGGGCGGCTGTGTCGAAGGCGCGGTGGTGACCGAAGCCATCGACGTCATCGACAGCGGCAAGCCGAAGGTGCTCGAATTCGGCGTTGCCGACGAGACCGCATGGCAGGTTGGCCTGTCCTGCGGCGGCACCATCCGCGTTTATGTCGAAAAGGTAAGCTGACGTGAAACTCGACATCCTCCACACGCTCAACACTGAGCGCGCCGCCCGCCGCGCCGTCGTTGTCGTCACCGATATCGACAGCGGCGCGCAGCGGCTGATTAAAGCGACTGAGGCGGACAAGGACCCGCTGGCCGAAACCATCGACAAGCGCCTGCGCATGGGCAAGAGCGGCATGGAAGACACCGCGCAAGGTCGCGTGTTTCTCACCGTGCATGTCCCGTCGCCGAAACTCGTCATCACCGGCGCCGTCCATATCAGCCAGGCTTTGGCGCCGATCGCGCAGATGCTGGGCTATGACGTCACCATCGTCGATCCGCGCACGGCCTTTGCCTCAAAGGAGCGTTTCCCCGACGTCAAGGTGCTGGCCGAGTGGCCGGACGTCGCACTGCCGCCCTTGAATGTCGACCGCTATACGGCCTTCGTCGCCTGCACGCACGATCCGAAAATCGACGATCCGGCGCTGCTGCATGCCCTGGCGCGCGATTGTTTCTATATCGGCGCGCTCGGCTCGCGGAAGACACATGCCAAGCGTAATGAGCGGCTGAAGGCCGCCGGGATCAGTGACGCGGACTTCGCGCGCATCCATGCGCCGATCGGCCTCGACATCGGCGCCATCTCGCCGGCGGAGATCGCCGTCTCGATCATGGGCGAGATCGTCCAGTCGTTGCGGCAGAAGCCGGCGCGCCCCGCGAAAGCGGAAGCGGCATGAAGTTCGGCCCACTTGCCCCGAAAGATGCGATCGGCGCCACGGCGGTGCACTCAATCCGCCAGGGCGATCTGGTGCTCAAGAAGGGTACCCTGATCGGCGACGAGGAAATCGCCGCGCTGGAAGCGGCGGGCGTCACCGAGATCGTCGTCGCGCGCATCGAAGCGGGCGACGTGTCGGAAGACCAGGCCGCCGCCGATATCGCTGCCGCCGCCGGCGGCGAAGGCACGCGCACCGACCGCGCCTTCACCGGGCGCTGCAATCTTTTTGCAAAAGCGTCGGGCATCCTTGTGATCGACAAGGACGCCGTCGACCGGCTCAACCGCATCGATGAAGCGGTGACGCTCGCGACGCTCGCTGCCTACAAGCCGGTGGTCGAAGGCGAGATGATCGCCACAGTGAAAATCATTCCCTTTGCCGTATCTGCCGATGCGCGCGACCGCGCCGTGGCGGAAGCCATCGAGGCGAAGCCGGTGATCCGCATCGCGCCCTATAAAGTGCGCAAGATCGGCATCGTCTCGACATTGCTGCCAGGGCTCGCGCCTAAGGTGGTCGACAAGACGCTCAAGATCACCGCCGCGCGTCTTGCACCATCGGGCGCCGCCATTGTCGCCGAGCGGCGCGTGTCGCACGAGAAGGACGCCCTGGCGCGGGCCATTGACGAAGTGCGCAACGAAGGCGCCGAACTGGTCATCGTGTTCGGCGCCTCGGCCATTGCCGACCGCCGCGACGTCATCCCGATGGCCATTGAAGCTGCTGGCGGCGACATCGAGCATTTCGGCATGCCGGTCGATCCTGGCAATCTGATGCTGATCGGGCGGTTGCACGGACATGCTGTGATCGGCGCGCCAGGTTGCGCGCGAAGCCCAAAGGAAAACGGTTTTGACTGGGTGCTGATGCGGCTCCTTGCCGGGTTGCCGGTGACGCGCGACGACATCACCGGCATGGGCGTAGGCGGGCTCTTGATGGAAATCGTCACACGGCCGCAGCCCCGCACCGAGCCGTCGCCGGAAAAGGGCCGTCACATAGCCGCCGTGGTACTCGCCGCCGGACGTTCGACGCGCATGGGTGCGGTCAACAAGATGCTGGCCGAGATCGGCGGCAAGCCTTTGGTGCGCATCGCCACCGAACAGGCGCTCTCCTCGCGCGCCAAGCCGGTTATCGTCGTCACCGGGCATGAACGCGACAAGGTCGAGCAGGCGCTTAACGGTCTCAATGTCCGTTTCGTACACAATCCGGATTTTGCCGACGGACTTGCCGGTTCGGTGAAGACCGGCATCGCGGCGGTGCCGGCCGAGTCGGACGGCGCCATCGTCTGCCTCGGCGACATGCCGCAGGTCGACAGCACATTGATTGATCGGTTGATTGCTTCGTTCGATCCCGAACGCGGCGCGCTGGTCGTCGTGCCGTCGATCGACGGGCGCCGCGGCAATCCGGTGGTGTGGTCGCGGCGATTCTTCAACGACCTGATGGCGATCACCGGCGACATCGGCGCGCGGCATCTGATCGGCCAATACGCGGAAGCCGTGGTCGAGGTGCCGGTTACCGGCGAAGCGGCGTTAACCGATGTCGACACACCCGAGTCGCTTTCCGCGGTCAAGGCAGAAATCGAACGCGCCTGAGATTCGAATCATTGATCGGAATTGCGACTCGCCCCCTTATCGGCTTCCAAGAACCGGGTAGGGACCGATGAAGGAAATCTACGCGCCAGCGATTCGCGCCTTCGTGGTGGCGGGTCTGTTAATTTCGACGGCGACGTTGATGATCGTCGCCGTCAATACGGCGCGCGCCGCTGGCGCGCTGGCCATTGGCTCGTGCGGCGCCTTCGGCGAAGCCTTCGATCACACCAGCGTCGAGTCGGCCACCCAAAGCGCGTTGTCGAAGTGCCAGGGAGAAGCCTGCCGGGTGGTGGCCACATCGAAGCGCGGCTGCGCTGCCTTCGCGGTCGATTTCAACGACCCGTGCGGTGCCTATGGTTGGGGCAAGGCGTCGCGCCTCGGCCGCAGCCAGAACGCCGCGCTGGAAGCCTGCTACAAAGGCGGCGGCAAGGAATGCGTTATCCGCACGTTCTATTGCGACGCCAGGGGCTGAGATAATTTATTTTAGCGCGGATGGAGCGAAGCGAAATCCGGGGCGGTCGCAGATTTTCCCGGGTTACGCTTCGCTCACCCGGGCTACGCTGTAGCAAGCCCCTTGCGGGGCTTTTTATTTTCTTTTATAAATGACTGACTGGTCAGTCAGTGCCATGAAAAAAGCCTCGCCCCGGAAAACCAGTGAAACAGCCGGACCAAAGACGGTGGCGGGCGCGCGCGCGGCGAGGGCCGGCGGCAAGTCACTCGCGCCATCCCGCGAAGCGCGCAGCGCCGGGCGGCGCGAGGCAATCCTGGCGGCGGCGCTGGACGAATTTTCCGCGCGCGGCTTCGAGGCGACACGGCTCGACGACGTCGCCAAGCGAGCGGGGATCGCCAAGGGCACGATCTATCTCTATTTCCGCGACAAGGACACGTTGTTCCAGGAACTGGTGCGCGCCATGCTCGCGCCCCTGATCGGCGGCATCGAGGCGATGGGCGCGACTGACCTGCCGGTGAATCTGCTGGCCGAGCGCCTCGTCGATCTGTTCGTGCGCGAAATCTACGAGACGCGCCGCCAGGACGTCATTCGCCTGATGATCTCGGAAGGCCGGCGTTTTCCCAAGCTCGCCGAGTTCTATTACCGTGAAGTGCTGTCGCGCGTGTTCGACGCCATGCGCGCTCTGCTCAAGCGCGCCGCCGCCCGCGGCGAGGTGCCCGTGGCGCTGGTCGAGTTTCCGCAGCTCATCGCCGCGCCGGCGCTGGTCGCCATTGTCTGGAGCGGTTTGTTCGAACGCTATGCGCCGCTCGACGTTCGCCGCATGTTGAAGGCCCATATCGAATTGCTGTTTGTCCCGGGGAGAGTCGCATGAAAATGAAACGCGCATTGCCGGCGATCGCGCTCGCGGCGGTTTTGCTGGCCGGCTGCGACAATGCCAAGGACCATTCGTTGCAGGGCTGGGTCGAAGCGGAAACCATCTTCGTGTCGCCGGACGAGCAGGGCCGCGTCGAGACGCTCAAAGTCCGACAGGGCGACAAGGTCGCCAAGGACGACCTTCTGTTCATGCTCGACGACGATCTGCAACGCGCCGACGTCGCGGTGAGGCAGGCGGCTCTGTCGACGGCGCGGCAAAACTTCGACCGCGCCGAGGAGTTGCTCAAGACCAGTTCCGGCACCCAAAAGACGCTCGACGATGCGCGCGCCGGCCTGACGCAGGCGCAGGCCAATCTCGACGCCTCGCAGACGCGGTTGTCGCGCCGCCGCGTGCACAGTCCGGACGCGGGTTCAATTGAAGAAGTGTATTTCCGCCCCGGCGAGACCGCGCCGCCGGGCCGGCCCGTGGTGGCGCTGCTGCCGCCCGCCAATCTCAAGATCAGATTCTACGCGCCGGAAAACGAACTGGCCGCCATCAGGATTGGCCAGTTGGTGACCGTGGCCTGCGATGCCTGCGCCGAAGGGCTTGCCGCCAAAGTGACATTCATTGCCCGCAGCGCCGAATACACGCCGCCGGTGATCTATAGTCTAGAGGAGCGCGCCAAGCTGGTTTATCTGATCGAGGCGCGGCCGGATGCGCCGGACAAATTCCGCGTCGGCCAGCCGGTCAGCGTCACGCTGAACAAGGCCGCCGCGCCGTGAGCGAGGTCAACGCCGCGCCGAAAAATGCCAGGCCAAATGTTGGCGACGTCGTCATCGATGTCCAGCATCTGACCAAGAAATTCGATGGCCGCGCCGTGGTGCGCGATCTGTCGATGCAGGTGAAGCGCGGCACCATTTACGGTTTTCTCGGGCCGAACGGCTCGGGCAAGACCACGACCATCCGCATGTTGTGCGGTCTGCTGACGCCGGACGAGGGCACCGGCACCTGTCTCGGCTACGACATTCGCACGCAGACCGACAAGATCAAGACCCAGGTCGGCTACATGACGCAGCGCTTCAGCCTGTATCAGGACCTGTCGGTGCGCGAAAATCTGGAATTCATCGGCCGCATCTATGGCCTCGAAAATCCAAAGGCGGCGGCGCGCGCGGCGATCAAGCGGCTCGGTCTGTCCGGCCGCGAGCAACAACTGGCCGGCGAATTGTCCGGCGGCTGGAAACAGCGTCTGGCGCTGGGCGCCTGCACGCTGCCGAGCCCGCAACTGCTGCTGCTCGACGAGCCGACCGCCGGCGTCGATCCGAAGGCGCGGCGCGAATTCTGGAACGAAATTCATGCGCTCGCCGCCGACGGCCTGACCGTGCTGGTGTCGACGCACTACATGGACGAGGCCGAGCGCTGTCACGAGATCGCCTATATCGCCTATGGCGAATTGCTGGTGCATGGCACGGTCGAGCATGTCATCGCCGCCTCGCATTTGACGACCTATGTGGTGAGCGCCGGAGCCGGTGTGCTGAATGCGCTGTCGCAGGACCTCACCGGCAAGCCCGGCGTCGATATGGTGGCGCCGTTCGGCACCAGCCTGCATGTGTCCGGCCGCGACGCCGTGGCGCTGGAAGCCGGCATCGCGCCCTATCGCCGGCGCGCCGATCTCGACTGGAAAAAAGCCGAACCGTCGCTGGAGGATGTGTTCATCGATCTGATGAGCCGGGCGCAGGATAATTTCAAATGAGCCACATCATTCCGAGCGAAGCGCCGCGCCGCCGCCGGGGCAATGGATTCTGGCGCAAGACCTGGGCGGTGCTGATCAAGGAGTTCATCCAGCTGCAGCGCGACCGCGTCTCGTTCGGCATGATCGTCATGATTCCGCTGATGCAGCTTTTGCTGTTCGGTTACGCCATCAACACCACGCCGCGCAATCTGCCGACGGCGGTGCTGTTGCAGGAGCGCAGCGATGTCGGCCGCTCGATCCTGGCGGCGCTCGCCAATACCGGATATTTCAGGGTGACGGAGCTGCCGAGCACGGAGGCTGAACTCGACCGCCTGCTGGCGTCGGGCAAGGTACTGTTCGGCGTCGAAATACCCGCGAATTTCGAGCGTTCGCTGCGGCGCGGCGAAGTGCCGTCGATGCTGGTGATTGCCGATGCCACCGACCCGGTCGCGGCCGGCTCGGCGCTGGGCGCGCTCAACCGCGTGGTGCAGACGGCGCTGGTGCATGACTATGCGATCCCCGATGCCGGCGCGCCGGCCTTCGAAATACGCACCCATGCGCGCTACAATCCGGCCGGCAAGACCGAGCTCAACATCGTGCCCGGTCTGGTCGGCACCATTCTGACCATGACCATGTTGATCTTCACGGCGCTGTCGGTGACGCGCGAGATCGAGCGCGGCACGATGGAAAATCTTCTGGCCATGCCGATAACGCCGATCGAGATCATGCTCGGCAAGATTTTTCCCTATGTCGTGGTCGGCTTCGTGCAGGCGGCGATGATCATCGGCGTCGGAATCCTGCTGTTCAATGTGCCGGTGCTGGGCAGTCTGTTCGTGCTGGCCGGGTTGAGCACCTTGTTCATCGCCACGAATCTGTCGATCGGCTACACCTTCTCGACCGTGGCGCAGAACCAGCTGCAGGCGATGCAGATGTCGATCATGTTCTTCCTGCCGAATATTCTTTTGTCCGGCTTCATGTTTCCCTTCGCCGGCATGCCGGTCTGGGCGCAATGGGTCGGCGAGATGCTGCCGCTGACGCATTATCTGCGCATCGTGCGCTCGATCATGTTGAAGGGCGCGACTTTGTCCGATCTGCACTGCGACGCGGCGGCGATGGCCGGTCTGATGCTGGTGGCGATGACCATCGCCGTGTCCCGCTTCCGGCGGACATTGGACTAATTCGCGAGCTTCACCGACAGGCCAAGCCGGACATAGAGGCTCTTCGTGCCGTCGGTGTCGCGGGCAAAGCCGGCGGCTGCCGACCATTCGGTGATCTCGGTCTTCATGCTGGTGATGTGCAGGCCGACGCGATACTGCCGGTAGGCGTCGGAGCCGAAATATTGCGCCTCCGGTCCGAGATAGACGCCGTCGGTGAGCAACTCCTCGGCGAAGCGCCAGCCATAGGCGATGCGCGCCGCGTGACTGGTGCCGACCGTCGACATCGAAGCGTCGCTGACGATGAGGGTGTCACGGCTCGGTTCGTACCAAAACTCGCCGGCCATACGCAGACCGAAATTCAAGCCGCGCAGTCCGCTGCCGGGATCGTCGGGCCGTAACTTGTTGCGGCGCAGTTCGGGGCCGAAGAAATATTTGAATTCGGCATTGCCGCGTTTGATACGAACGCCGGGCAGGACCTGCGCCATCCATTCGCTGCCGATAACCGTTTCGCCGCCGAGCCCGCCGGAGATGTAACGATAGACGCCGCCGGCGAGGAGCAGCTTGAGCATGAAACCGTCTTCCTCGAAACCGCCGGGGGCGAGCAGCAGACCGCTATAGGCGAAGGCGCCGTTGCGCCAGATGTCGCGGCCGGAAAACAGCATGACGTGCGGTTCGTCGTCGTCGGCCCGGCTGGGTCCGGCCGGCAGACAAACGCCAGCGACAAGCAAGGCCATAGCGACGATGATCGCCATGCGTACGCGCCTTCGTAACATCGAGGCCCCCAGCCTCTGCACGGTCCGGTCTATTCACTCCGGATTACCGCTGCAACTAAAGCGTGTTGTCAGGTTGTTGTCTAGGATGAGGTCAGGGTCAGGCGGCGGGGTGGGCGGCCTAAAGTGCGGTGGATCATGGCGGAGAAAGCGCTCGGACTGGCATAGCCGACCGCGTTGGCGGTCTCGGCGACAGACGCGCCTTCCGACAGCCGCGCCAATCCGTCAATCGCGCGCAGACGGGCCCGCCATTCGGCAAAGCCCAGCCCGGTCTCGGCACGGAACAGCCGCGCCAAAGTCCGCCTGCTGGCGCCGGCCTGTTCGGCGAAGCGGTCGAGGTCGTGATCGAGGCTGCAATTATCCAAGAGCGCGCGCGCCACCCGCAGCGCCCGGGCATCGCGGGGCATGGGCACATGCAGGCGGCCATCGCGCAGGCGCGCAAGTTCGGTGAGGATCAGGCGGGCGACCGTGCCGCCACGGCTCTTCTCGGCATAGTCGGGCGGCTCCTCCAGCAGCGCCAGAATGAGCTCGCGCAACAGCCCGGAAATCTCGACCAGCACTGGCTGCGCCGGCATGGCCTCGCATTGCGGCTCGGCGATATAGACGGTGCGCATTTCGACGTGGCTGCGCATGGTGACGCTGTGCGGCAGTTGCGGCGGCAGCCACAGCGCGCGGGCCGGTGGCAGGATCCAGGCCGCATCCTCCGTCTCGACCCGCATGATGCCCGAGACTGCGTGCAACAATTGGCCGCGGCGATGGATGTGCAGCGGGATTTGATCGCCGACCGGGCAGGTTTTGGCCAGCACCGCGACCGGGCGCGGGGCGTCGTCGAGGTTTTGCCTGTAAACGGGGGCCCTTTTGTTCATGGTCGGTTTGGCCTGTTCACGACGAAAATCGGCCGAACATCGTCAAATGGCAAGGGCTATATTGGCCGGGCTTAAACGATTCCCGGCGGTATAGTCGGCTTTCCTGCCCGCCTTTTGTCTCAAATATCCGCAAACGAGCCGCATGACCCCGACCAGCAGCCCTGCCGCCCAGTTCACTGAAACCGCGCGCTTGCGCGAGATTTCCTTTCTCAATCTGGCGCATGGGCTCGACCATTTCGTGCTGCTGATCTACCCGACCGTCGTTATCGGGCTGGAGCTGATCTACAACCGGCCCTATAGCGAGCTGATCGCGCTTTCGAGCACGACCTTCGTCGCCTTCGGCGTATTCGCGCTGCCGTCCGGCTGGCTCGCCGACCGCTGGAGCCGCCGCAACATGATGGCGGCATTCTATTTCGGTTGCGGCGTGTCGCTCATCGCCATCGCGCTGGCGCCCAATCTCCTTGTGCTGTCGATCGCCATGTTCATGCTCGGCGTGTTCGCGGCGATCTATCATCCGGTCGGCATGGCGATGCTGATCGAAGCCTCCGGCGCCAATGGGCGCACGCTGGCGTTCAACGGCGTCTGCGGCAATCTCGGCGTTTCGCTTGCCGCCGGCATTTCCGGCGCGCTGGCCTATTGGGTGCACTGGCGCGCGGCGTTCTTTTTTCCGGCCTTGGTGCTGCTCGCGTCCGGCGCGGTCTATGTCTGGATGACGCCGGACGACCGTCATCACGCCAAAAAGCGCGTGTCGAAGGCGGCGGTGCCGCTGACCGCGAAGGTCATGGCCATGCTGTTCGGCCTGTTCCTGTTCATCGCCTTCAGCGCCGGGCTGGTATTCAATGTACTGACCATCGCGCTGCCCAAGATGGTTGACGAGGGCATGACCAGGGATGCGTCGCTGGTGGCCATCGGCAGCATCGCCACTTTGGTGCTGGTCTGCGGCGCCATCGCGCAACTCGCGGTCGGCCGGCTGGTGGAAAAGATTTCGGCGCCGAACCTGTTCATCGCCGTCACCGCCTTCGGCTTTATCGGCAATATCTGGGCGACCTACGCCACCGGCATTCCGCAGATGATAGCGCTCGCCATCGCGGTGGCGGCGATCTACGGCCAGGTCACGGTCAACGATATCATTCTGGCGCGCTACACCGCCGACGCCTGGCGCGGCCGGGTCTATGCGGTGCGCTATTTCACTCTGTTCATCAGCGCCGGCATCGCCATTGCGATGATCGCGCTGCTGCACAAGTCCGGCGGCTTCAGCCTGGTGCTCGGCGCCAACTCCATCGTTGCGCTGACCATGTTCCTGGCAACGCTCGGTCTGGTGTCACTGATCTTCTCGATCGAAAGCCGTCACGCCGCCGCTAGCCAGCCGGCGGAATAGTTTATTCGGCAGGCGCCTTGTCGCTGGCGGTGTCCCAGGCGAGCTTGGGCGCGTCGGTGCCGGCGACCGAATACAGCGCACCCGGTGCATTGCGGGTCTTCTGGAACTGTTCGAGCGTCTCGCCGCGCATCGCCGCGTAGATGTGCAGATTTGACACGCCGGTGACCGCGGCGAGTTTCTCCAGCATGAAGAAGCTGACGCCGTAGCGGATCATCGCGCGCCAGTCGCGCTTGCGGATCATGTCGCGTTCGACCTCGCTCAATTCGGCGGCGGCGAAAGCCGTTTCCGGGTCAGTGAGGAAAGCACCGCGTTTGTCCGCGTCGGTCAGCGCATGCAGAAATGTGTTGATGCGGAATCCCTTGACGCTGCGCGCCAAAGTGAACGGATAGGTGCCGGTCAACGCTTCGGCGCCGGCCAACTGGTGGCCGATATGGCGGCGATAGTCGCTCTGGATATCGGCCACGGGGGCGAATGCCGCGGGGGCGATTGCCTCGTTCTCATAGACCGCAGTGGCGATGCCGGTCATCGACGGCAGATAATAGCTGCGATGCACGCGCTTGATATTCGCCGACAGCGCGCCGCGCATCACCAGCCACATGATGACCTCGGCGCCTTCCATGCCGCCGAGCCTGGCGAAATCGGCCTGCGTCATGCGCGCCAAAGTCTCCGGGTCCTTTTCGATCAGATCGAGAAACTGCTCGTCCCAGACGATGTTGTTGAAGCCGGCGCGTTCGCCATGCACCTGATGCGATAGGCCGCCGGTGGCGACCAAGGCGACGCGCAGGCCTTCCGGATAGCTTTCGATCGCCTTGCGCAGGGATTTGCCGAGCTTGTAGCAGCGCATCGCCGAGGGAATCGGGAATTGCAGCACGCCGACCTGCAACGGCACGATTGATCCCGGCCATTGCGGCTGGTGCGGCCACATCATCGACAAAGGCGAGAAGCAGCCATGGTCGAGCGGCTTGCCCTGAAAGAACGACATGTCGAATTCGTCGGCCATCAGCGCCGCGCCGATGTGGTGCGACAGAGCGGCATGACCCTTGACCGGCGGCAGGTCGCGCGTGCCGCCGCCTTCGTCGGCGACCGTGTAGCTGTCGCCGACGCCAAGCGCGAAGGCGGAATAATGATCGAAGAAGAACGAGGTGACGTGGTCGTTATAGATGACGAACAGCACGTCCGGCTTCTTGTCGGCGAGCCATTTCTGCACCGGCTTGAAGTCGTCGAAGATCGGCTTCCAGACCGGGTCGTTCTCCTTGTGGCGGTCATAGGCGAAGCCGATGGTCGGGGTATGCGAGGCCGCGACGGCGCCGATGATGGTTGCCATGGTCTATGTCCTTACTATTTGTGCATGATCTTGTCCGAAAACCGGTTCCCACTTTTCGGGATCATGCGCCCCTACAGCTTGATGCAGACGTTGGTCAGTTCGGTGTAGAAGGCGAGCGAATGCACGCCGCCTTCGCGGCCGATGCCGGATTGTTTTGTGCCGCCGAACGGCGTGCGCAGATCGCGCAGGAACCAGCTATTGACCCAGACGATGCCGGCTTCGATGCGGCCGGCGACCCGGTGCGCGCGCGTGAGGTTGGTGGTCCACACCGCCGCCGCGAGACCATAGTCGAGCGCATTGGCGCGTTTGATGACTTCGTCCTCGCTGTCGAACGGCGCGATGTGGCAGCACGGCCCGAAAATCTCCTCGGTGACGGTGACGGCCGTGTCGGGCAGGCCGGTCCAGATTGTCGGCTGGACAAAGGCGCCTTTCGCCATCGCATCGGGCATAACCGGCGCGCCGCCGCCGGTGACGACGGTTGCGCCCTCAGTGACCGCCTTGGCGTAATAGGAGAGAACCTTGTTGCGATGCTCCTGGCTGATCAGCGGACCCATCGTGGTCGCGGCATCTTCCGGCGCGCCTATTTTCAGTTTTTCGGCGCGCTCTTTCAGCGCGGCGACGAATGTGTCGAACAAGGGTCGCTCGACGAAAACCCGCTCGGTGCCGAGACAAACCTGCCCGGCATTGGCAAAGCACGAACGCATGGTGCCTTCGAGCGCCGCCTCGAGATCGCAATCGGCAAAGACGATTGCCGGATTTTTGCCGCCCATTTCCAGCGACACCGGACGGGCGCCGTCGGCGGCGGCTTTCATGATCGCCGCGCCGGTGCGGGTTTCGCCGGTGAAGGTGATGGCGCTGACGCCGGGGTGGCGGGTCAGGAATTCGCCGGCCGAATCCGGGCCGAAGCCGTGTACGACATTATAGACGCCCTTCGGCACGCCGACTGTATTCATCACCTCGCCGAGCAAGGTCGCGGTCTGCGGCGTTTCCTCCGACGGCTTGACCACCACGGTGTTGCCGCATGCCAAAGCGGGAGCGACTTTCCAGGTCATCAGCAGCAGCGGCAGATTCCACGGGCACACCACGCCGACGACGCCAATGGGGCGGCGCAGCGCGTAGTTGATGGCGCCCGCGCCATCCGGCGTCGCCATCTCGAAGAATTCGGTCGAACCATTCTTGATCGTGTCGGCGAACACCTTGAAGTTGGCGGCGCCGCGCGGAATGTCGAGATGGCGGGCGAGCGATAGCGGCTTGCCGGTGTCGGCGACTTCGGCCTCGAGGAACTCGTCGAAGCGTTTGTTGATCTCGTTGGCCACCGCGTAAAGCATGTCGGCGCGCGCGGCCAAAGTCAGCGAACCCCACGGGCCGTGCAGGGCGGCGCGCGCGGCTTTCACCGCGGCATCGACTTCGCTCTCACCGGCTTCGCAGATTCGGGCGATCAGGGCGCCGGTGACGGGAGAATATTTGTCGAAGGTTTTGCCGCTTGCGGCCGCGACGAAATCGCCGGCGATGAAATTGCGGATATTCTTGACCGCGGCATCCGGCTGGCGCGTGACGTCGAGCATGTTTCTTCCCCGAAAACCGAGCGTATTTTATGGTCCGGGGGAGGATGGTAACTGGCGCAACCGTTGGCCTTGATCTAGATCAACGGGGCTATACCGGCTTAAGCTTTCATTAAGCCTTTCGTCATGAAGTAGTCACACTTAGCGCCTAAGTAGAATGCAAGTGGTGAGGCGGTCTAACGATCCCTCATCCGACGGCCACGATGAAATGCAAGGCGACGGCGGATGTACCCGCGCCTCATTTCGTTTGTGGTCGTTTCTGTTTGTGTTTCACTCATCGATTATTTCACGTCGCACCGCATCGAGAGAAAGGCCCGGGATTGCTCCCGGGCCTTCTTTATTTTTGCGTTGAGCGAAGCGTGGACTAGAAGTCCATGCCGCCCATGCCCGGGGGCATGCCACCGCCGCCGCCGCCGGCACCCTTCTTGGCCGGGATCTCGGCGACCATCGCCTCGGTGGTGATCAAGAGACCGGCGACCGACGCCGCGTTCTGGATCGCCGCACGTACGACCTTGGTCGGGTCGATGATGCCCTTCGAGACCATGTTGCCGTATTCGGCCGTCTGGGCGTCGAAGCCGTAGGAATACTGATCCTTCTCGAGGATCTTGCCGACGATGACCGAACCGTCCTCACCAGCGTTGCTGGCGATCTGACGGGCAGGCGCCTGGATCGCGCGACGCACGATCTCGACGCCGACCTTCTGGTCGTCATTCTGGGTCTTGACCTTCTTGAGGGCTTCGGTGGCGCGCAACAGCGCGACGCCGCCGCCCGGCAGAATGCCTTCCTCAACCGCGGCGCGGGTCGCGTGCATCGCGTCGTCGACGCGATCCTTGCGCTCCTTCACTTCGACTTCGGTCGCACCGCCGACGCGGATCACGGCCACGCCACCGGCGAGCTTGGCGAGACGCTCCTGCAGCTTTTCCTTGTCGTAGTCCGAGGTGGTTTCCTCGATCTGCGCCTTGATCTGCGCCACGCGCGCTTCGATGTCGACCTTCTTGCCGGCGCCGTTGACGATCGTGGTGTTTTCCTTGTCGATCATGATCTTCTTGGTGCGGCCGAGCATCTGGATGGTGACGTTCTCGAGCTTGATGCCGAGATCTTCAGAGATCGCCTGGCCGCCGGTCAGGATCGCGATGTCCTGCAGCATGGCCTTGCGGCGGTCGCCGAAGCCCGGCGCCTTGACGGCGGCGACCTTGAGACCGCCACGCAGCTTGTTGACGACGAGGGTGGCGAGCGCTTCGCCTTCGATGTCCTCGGCGACGATCAGCAGCGGCTTGCCGGTCTGCACGACTGCCTCTAACAGCGGCAGCATTTCCTGGAGCTGCGAGAGCTTCTTCTCGTAGATCAGGATGTACGGATCTTCCATCTCAACGCGCATCTTGTCGGCGTTGGTGATGAAGTAGGGCGAGATGTAGCCGCGGTCGAACTGCATGCCTTCGACGATGTCGAGTTCGGTCTCGAGCGACTTTGCTTCTTCAACCGTGATGACGCCTTCGTTGCCGACCTTGGCCATGGCCTTGGCGAGGAAGTCGCCGATTTCGCGGTCGCCGTTTGCCGAGATGGTGCCGACCTGGGCGATCTCTTCGTTCGATGTGACCTTCTTCGAGTTGGCCTTGAGATGCTCGACGATGGCTTCAACCGCGAGGTCGATGCCGCGCTTCAAGTCCATCGGGTTCATGCCAGCGGCAACCGACTTGGCGCCTTCGCGCACGATCGCCTGGGCCAGAACGGTGGCGGTGGTGGTGCCGTCGCCGGCGAGATCCGAGGACTTCGAGGCAACTTCGCGGACCATCTGCGCGCCCATGTTCTCGAACTTGTCTTCAAGTTCGATTTCCTTG
>CANKBJ010000041.1 GCA_947479905.1 Bradyrhizobiaceae bacterium | reverse complement strand
GGTAAGCTTTCCCGAGTATTACTAAAAGCGTCCAACTTCATGGACTTTGAGTGGCTCCTGTCCACTCTGTTTGACGCCTCCCTGTTATCAACTTCGAGCCGCCGGCAACGGCGGCTCTTTTTTATGCGATTCATGTGCCATTTTGGGGCAAATGCAGTGGGCTTTCCGCCCCTGTGCCCGGCTGGCAACTATGTCGCAAGGATTGCCTCCCGACCGTCTGGACAGGCCGCCACCCGGCGCGTCATGCTTACCCAATCGTAAAGCGGCACCGGCTCGCCGATCCGCAATGCGCAACGAAAATGATAATGTCGTTCGGGTACAGAGTAAGGTGAGGCGTAGCGTTATGTCCGAAAACTCATTGTTCAGCAGCCAGACGGAGCCGGTGTCGTTCGGCGAGCGGCTCGCCAATTCGCAGGCTTTCGCCGACCTGTTTCGCGATGGCATGTCGCTGGTCGAGGAGACCGCGACCTATCTCGACGGTCCGGGCCGCGCCGAATCCAAAACGCTCGAGCGTGCGCCGGCGCTGGCTTATGCGACCGAGAGCATGCGGCTGACCACGCGGCTGATGCAGTTGGCGTCATGGCTGCTGTTGCATCGCGCGGTCAAGGAAGGCGAGATGTCGCTGGCCCAGGCCAACAAGGAAAAAAGCAAGGTCAAGCTGGCGGCGACCGACAGCCACGACCCTAACAATATCGCGCTGCTGCCGGCGGTGTTGCGCGACCTGATCGAACGGTCGCAGAAGCTGCACGCCAAGGTGCGCCGGCTCGACAACACCATTCACAATATCGCCGCCGAACAGGCGCCGTCGATCAATCCGGTCGAACAGCAGCTCGGTCTGTTGAAAGCGGCGTTCGGCGCCGAGCGCGTCTAGCGTTCTCGCGAACAGCGTCTAAAAAGCAAAAACCCCGGGTCATGCCCGGGGTTTTTCGTTCAGCGCACTAAAAGCGCTTACTTCTTCTCTTCCTTGATGAAGCCGGCGAACTTCTTCTGGAAGCGCGACACGCGGCCGCCGCGATCCATCATCTGCGCCTGGCCGCCGGTCCAGGCCGGGTGCGACTTCGGGTCGATGTCGAGGTTCATCGTGTCACCCTCTTTGCCCCAAGTGGTGCGGGTGACGAATTCGCTGCCATCGGTCATGACGACCTTGATGGTGTGGTATTCCGGGTGGATATCGGCCTTCATGGTCTTCGGTTCCGTCTGATGTTTGATCGTTTAAGGCGGCCAAAGGGGCGCCGAAATGCTGAATTTGGCCGGTCTATACAGGACGAATGGCCGTCCGGCAAGCCGAGGATGGCCCCGATTGACCCATGGCAAGGCCCCGGGGCATGGTCCCGCCTAACCACGACAGGTGACGCCATATCAAGGCGTTTTCGAGAAAAAGGCGTCGCGCCGGATGAGTTTTGCCAGTGAGGGACGCGGGCTGAGTGCTGAGGCCCAGGCCGCCGAAAGACGCAAACTGAACGTCAAGCCGCTGACCCGGCTGCTGCCTTATATCGGCCGTTACCGCTGGCGCGTGCTGGCCGCTTTGGTGGCGCTGACGGTCGCGGCGCTGACGACTCTGGTGGTGCCGGTCGCGGTGCGCCGGATGATAGACTTCGGCTTTTCGGCCAAGGCGGCCGAACTGATCGATTCCTATTTCAGCGTCATGATCGCGGTCGTGCTGGTGCTCGCGGCGTCCAGCGCGCTGCGCTATTACCTCGTCACCACGCTCGGCGAACGTATTGTCGCCGATCTGCGCGCCGACGTGTTCGCGCATCTCACCAAACTGTCGTCGTCGTTCTTCGATACCGCCAAGACCGGGGAGATGCTGTC
This sequence comes from Bradyrhizobiaceae bacterium, assembly GCA_947479905.1. Classification (GTDB taxonomy): domain Bacteria; phylum Pseudomonadota; class Alphaproteobacteria; order Rhizobiales; family Xanthobacteraceae; genus Pseudolabrys. Next base: position 20,728 of record CANKBJ010000041.1, on the reverse strand, counting down.
ACGGCTGACAGCGGATACAACGCAGATCAAATCCGCGGTCGGCGCATCGGTGTCGATCGCGCTGCGCAACCTCGTTCTGTTCATCGGCGGCACGACCATGATGGTGGTGACCAGCCCGCGCCTGTCGCTGTTCGTGCTCGCCGCCATTCCGGTGATCGTGCTGCCTCTGGTCGGCTTCGGCCGCGCTGTGCGCAAGAAAAGCCGCGCCGCTCAGGATACGCTCGCCGATGCGTCGGGCTATGCCAGCGAACTGATCGGCGCAGTGCGCACCTTGCAGGCCTTCACCAACGAGGCGCTGGCGACACGGCGCTTCGGCGCGGCGGTCGAAGGCGCCTATGAGGCGGCGCGCGGCGCGACGCAGGCGCGCTCGATCCTGACCTCGATTGCGATCTTTCTGATCTTCTCCAGCATCGTCCTTGTTCTCTGGGTCGGCGCGCAGGATGTGCTGGCCGGCGACATTACGCCCGGACGGCTGTCGCAATTCATCCTCTACGCGGTGTTCGCCGCAGGCGGACTGGGCGAGCTCTCGCAGGTCTGGGGCGAGATCGCGCAGGCCTCGGGCGCGGCCGAGCGATTGTTCGAAATTCTCAATGTCGAGCCGCAGATCAAGGCGCCGCCTCAACCCCTCACGCTGACAAAGCCGGTGCGCGGCGAGGTGACGTTCGACAATGTGCGCTTTGCCTATCCGACGCGGCCGGACGCTTTCGTACTTGATGGTCTCACCTTCAAGGTGAAGCCCGGCGAAAGGCTGGCGCTGGTCGGGCCCTCCGGCGCGGGCAAAAGCACGATCTTCCATCTCATTCTCCGCTTCTACGATCCGCAAAGCGGGGTCGTGACCTTCGACGGCGTCGACCTGCCGCAGGCCGATCCCGCCGAAGTGCGCGGCGCGATCGCGCTGGTGCCGCAGGACGCCGTCGTCTTCGCCGCTTCCGTGCGCGAGAACATCCGCTTCGGACGGCTCGACGCCACCGACGCCGAGATCGAGAAAGCGGCGCAGGCCGCGCACGCCACTGAGTTCATCGACCGCATGCCGCAAGGCTACGACACGCAAGTCGGCGAGCGCGGCATTACGTTGTCCGGCGGCCAGCGCCAGCGCATTGCCATTGCCCGCGCGATATTGCGCGAAGCGCCGTTGCTGCTGCTTGACGAGGCGACCTCGGCGCTCGATGCCGAGAGCGAAACTCTGGTGCAGCAAGCGCTCACCCAACTGATGCGGCAGCGCACCTCGATCGTCATCGCGCACCGGCTCGCCACCGTTCTGTCCTGCGACCGCATTCTGGTGATCGACAGAGGCCGCGTCGTCGAGGAGGGCACGCACGCGCAGCTCTCGGCCAATGGCGGGCTTTACGCGCGGCTGGCGAAACTGCAGTTCGAGACGGCGTAACCGGCCGCCGCGCCCGCATTAGCATTTGCAAAGCCGCGGCAGGCGGGCCTTTTCGGGCCTTTAACGCGCCTAGGCGGCCCCGCCGAACTCGGGCATAATGGCGCCTTCTCCGCAAGGACAGCGTGGAGTGCGTGCTATGTTCGACGTCAATGTCGTGGACTTTCTGACCCAGAATATGGTCGACCCGGTGTTCAACACGATCCGGGAATACGCCGCCAATTCCTGGACCGAATACACCAAGAACGCGAGCCTGCTGGCGGCGACCGGCATCATCGTCGGCGCGGCGCTGATGAACACCGGCGCGCGGCTGCTGTTGTTCTCGACGATATTGCTGCTGGCGACTCCCGATCTCGTCGGCTTCGCCGGCAAGGCCGGCGACACCGCCGCCTATCTGACCAAGGTGCTCTATGTCGTCGGCGTTGTCTTTGGCGCGCTCGGTCTGCTCGAGGCCGTGCTGAAGATCGTGTTCGGCCGCGACGCCGGCGCCTTCGCTTTCGCCACCGTTGTCGGCACGGTGATCGGCGCGCTGATCCCGTTCATCGCGCGCCGCCGCTGACCGGTTATCGACGGCGCGAGACGGCGCCGCGTTTGGGGGAGACGATGCATCAACTGTTGAAGACCGCGGCCGTACTGGGCGCGGCGCTGGTTTTTTCGTTCAACGCCATTGCGCAAACCGCGCCATCGCCCGAGGCTCTGAAAGATCTTGTGCTGAAAGACCTCGCACCGACCGGCAAACTGCGCGCCGCGATCAACTACGGCAACAACGTGCTGGCGCAGAAGGGACCGAACGGCGAGCCGCGCGGCATCTCGGTCGATCTCGCCGCGGCGCTCGGCAAGCGTCTCGGCGTGCCGGTCGACTACGTCCAGTTCGAGGCCGCCGGCAAAGCCTTCGACGCGCTGGCCGAGGGCTCGGTCGATGTCGGCTATATCGCCATCGATCCGGTGCGCGCGGCGAAGGCGGATTTCACCGCGCCTTACGCCATCATCGAAGGCACCTACATGGTGATGAAGGATTCCCCGCTTCATGATGTCGGCGATGTCGACAAACCGGGCATCAGGATCGGCATCGGCCTGGCCTCGGTCTATGACCTCTATCTGACGCGCGAACTCAAGCACGCGAAGCTCGAACGCGCCAAGGTCGGCGGCGCCTCGGCCGGCATTCCGGTTTTCCGCGAGCAGAAGCTCGACGCCGCCGCCGGCGTGCGCCAGGCGCTCGACGCCTATGCCAAGGATCATCCGGAGGTGCGCGTCATGCCCGGCGCGTTCCAGCAGATCCGCCAGGCGATGACGACGCCGAAAGGCCGCCCCGCCGGGCTCGCTTATCTGAAGGTCTTCGTCGAGGAGATGAAGGCCTCGGGCTTCGTCGCCGCGTCGCTCAGGAACAGCGGCATGGGCGAGGTGACGGTGGCGCCAGCGGAGAAGTGAGCGCGGCGCTGCCGAGCAGACATGCGTCATCGCCCGTATTCTTTGCGGCCCCGGGCAGGCCGTCGTCTTTCTCCGCATTTCCGCCTTCGCCCTTCGGGCTTCGGCGGACGAGCCTCCTTGCTCCCTCATAAAAAGAGGGCGCGCGGAACGCCGGGGCCACAACGACCCCGCAGCCTCGTGTGAGTGTGAGTTGGATTTCACACGAGCAAGTCACCACGGAATTGCCGGATCCCCGGCGTCCCGCACGCGATGTTTTAGGTTTGCTCCGCTCCGCCCCCGGTGGACTGACGCTTTCAGGCGCCCTTTTGCGCTAGGGGTAGCCTTTCCACCGCTGCGGGGCTTCCTTGCGCGGGCGAGGAAGCTTCCTCGCCTCCGGCGTCATCGGGCCCTGGTATCGGTCCCTCCGGCCGCCAGAGGCTTCTGCCCCTGTGGCCACGCGCATTTCAGCCCCAGTGGCGCGCGGTTGGCGCGCCGGGACGTGAGCGGCTTGGACCGCCGGGGGAGGAAACCGCGCCGCATCTCCGACGCCCCACCCCGGCCACCGCTCCCCGCCCCGCATCTGAAGATGCTGACAGACACCCCTCTAGTGGGGCGGGATGGAGGGGAATATAGGCCTAGGGATAAAAACAGTCAAGGGGCATTTTTAGGGAGGGGTGGATTTTTTGGGGGAGGCCTCGTGTCCCGGGCGCGGTGCAGCACGAAAGTGATGCGCCGCAGAACCGGGACCCAGGGGCTCCAAGCGAGGTCTGTTGGCGCTTCGCGCCATGTCTCCTGGGTCCCGGATCGTCGCTCGCGCAATAGCGCTCGCTCGTCCGGGACACGGACGGCTAGTTCCACAGCCCCGTCGCCGTCGACGTGTTTTCGCACTAGCCCATCAATTTTGGACGATACGTCTTGACTGCCAGGCGTTTCCCCAGAATCGCGTTCTAGAGCGTCAACTTTCACTACCTGAGTGTCGTTAATTTCAGTTCGTATTTGATCTTTGGAGAGCTCGGTCGCCGTCCCAATTAAATATCTTGCTTTGTCTTCCTGTATCCCAATTTCGCAACGCAATCTTATCCAAATCCATCCCCGTCTTGCGTGGAGCATACGAAATACGCGCTCTACCGATTGATTGGTAAATAATTCGGAGATCTCAATATCGGCAGGATGTATAAGCCTAGAGACGTCGTCCACTTGTTGAAGGGTGTCGTCTGGCTTCAAGCCGAGAATTTCAAACATAGAAGACGACCAATACATCTCCCGTGTATCCAAATTTAGATGCCAGAGGCCGCATCGGCCTATCATTAGCGCGGAATCAATCCGCGACCGAACCACATCATAAATTTGGTCTGCTTCGCGCGCACGAGTGGCCTGCCAAGAAAAAGCAAAACCTAGGATTAGGACCACGAAGGATGTGGTCAGTGTCAGCGTGCTAGTAAGAATTGCAAGATGCCGCCAATCGCGTAGGGCATCGCGGCGATTTTGATATAAAAAAAACTGGCCGTTGCTTATTCTCTGCGATGCTCCGATGAATTCGTGCTCGTTGCTAATTAGTTTTTCAAGCCAGCTTTGAGTGCCAACCGTTTCGACCTTTTTCTGAGTAACAGCTTCAGATAAAAGATGTCCGATTAGACCCGAATTAGGCGGCGAGGTCGCAACAATAGTCCCGTGCTGATTAGCGAGATAAACGTTTACGAGTGATACTCGCGATAAAATCTCAGGCTTTGTTTTGATTGCTTCGTTGAGTTTTGTTGCTGCGTCTGACTCGCTAAATGTGGTTGACTGAAGGCGCGTTCTTAAAATTTCGCTAGCATTAAAAACAATTTCGTTGGCGGTTTCGATCGTCTGTCGTCGGCTATCAAGGACTTGGACAGCGCCGCCGATAATAATCGTGAGCATGAATGCCACTACTAAAATCGGCACGCCCCTTCGTAACGTGGGTTCTGCACTTAAGAGCCGCACGTAACTGGGCTTAACGAACGTCTGCGCTAGGCCTTTGACCTGTGTTTGTGGCTGTTCGGTTATTGGCGTCCTGCTTACAGCAGCCCCGATATTTCGCCTATGCCATCGCCGCATTTGAAGACCCAAGCCCCAGGAGCCAACCTAATTGTATATTACAGGTTGTGGAAAAAAAGCTGTTACCTTCCCTCCTTCTTAAACCCGCCCCGCATGCCCGGCCGTCCGAGCTTTGAGCGCGGACCTTGCGACGGCTCGCCACGCGCGGGGATCGATTCAACGCCGGGGCCCATTTCGTCGAGGTTCGGTTTGCGCGGTGAGTTACCCCCCTCCCGGCGCGTTGCGCCGACCTCCCCCGCAAGGGGGGAGGTGGAAGAAGCGCGCGCCGGCTTGAACTCGTGCCATGTCGCGATGCCCATTTCGTCGAGGACTGGTTTGTGCGGGCGGGAGAGCGGGTCTTCGGCCTTCGTCTTCTTGCCCGCCACGGCCCGGCGCAGCTTGGAATCCTGCCCGATCATCACATTGCGCACGGTCGGATTGTCGACCACCGCCAGTTCGGTCTGGCGCAGGCGCTTGATCTCGTCGCGCAGGCGCGCGGCTTCCTCGAAGTCGAGATCGGCGGCGGCCTCGCGCATTTTCGTTTCCATGTTGGCCAGCACGGTCTCGAAATTATGGCCGATGGTGGCGGCGTCGCCGAACTCACCCGTATCCGCGCCGCCGGTCGAAATCAGAACGTGGTCGCGCTCATAGACCGAGTCCATGATGTCGCCGATCGACTTCTTGATGCTCTCCGGCGTGATGCCGTTCGCCGTGTTGTATTCGACCTGCTTGGCGCGGCGGCGGTCGGTCTCGTCGATGGCGCGCTGCATCGAGCCGGTGACCTTGTCGGCATAGAGCACGACCTTGCCGTCGACATTGCGCGCGGCGCGGCCGATGGTCTGGATCAGCGAGGTCTCGCTGCGCAGGAAACCTTCCTTGTCGGCGTCGAGAATGGCGACCAGCGCGCATTCCGGAATGTCGAGGCCCTCGCGCAGCAGGTTGATGCCGATCAGCGCGTCGAACGCGCCGAGGCGAAGGTCGCGGATGATCTCGATGCGCTCCAGCGTGTCGATGTCCGAGTGCATGTAGCGCACGCGGATGCCCTGTTCGTGCATGTATTCGGTGAGGTCCTCGGCCATGCGCTTGGTCAGCACCGTGACCAGCGAGCGATAGCCGGCGAGCGCGACCTGGCGCACTTCGCCGACCAGATCGTCGACCTGCGTGCGCGCCGAACGTATTTCGACCGGCGGATCGATCAAGCCGGTGGGGCGGATGACCTGCTCGACGAAGACGCCATTCGCCTCGTTCATCTCCCAATGGCTCGGCGTCGCCGACACCGCGACCGACTGCGGCCGCATCGCGTCCCATTCCTCGAAGCGCAGCGGCCGGTTGTCCATGCAGGAGGGCAGGCGGAAGCCGTATTCGGCGAGCGTCGCCTTGCGCCGGAAGTCGCCGCGGAACATGCCGCCGATCTGCGGAATGGTGACGTGGCTCTCGTCGGCGAAGACCAGCGCGTTGTCGGGGACATATTCGAACAAAGTCGGCGGCGGCTCGCCGGGCCTGCGGCCGGTGAGATAGCGCGAATAGTTCTCGATGCCGGCGCAGGAGCCGGTGGCTTCCATCATTTCGAGATCGTAATTGGTGCGCTGCTCGAGCCGCTGCGCCTCCAGCAGGCGGCCGGCGTCGTTGAGCTGGCGCAGGCGCATGTTCAGCTCGGCCTTGATCGAGTTCATCGCCTGGATGAGCGTCGGGCGCGGCGTGACGTAATGCGAGTTGGCATAGACCTTGACGAATTCCAGCTCGTCGGTCTTTTGCCCGGTGAGCGGATCGAATTCGTGGATGCTCTCGATCTCGTCGCCGAACAGCGAGACGCGCCAGGCGCGGTCTTCATAATGCGCCGGGAAAATCTCGATGGTGTCGCCGCGAACGCGGAACGTGCCGCGGAAAAAGTCGGCCTGGGTGCGCTTGTATTGCAGCGCGACCAGGTCGGCCATCAGCTGGCGCTGGCTGATCGCGCCGCGCTGCTTCAGCGTGAAGGTCATCGCCGAATAGGTTTCGACCGAGCCGATGCCGTAGATGCACGAGACGGAAGCGACGATGATGACGTCGTCGCGTTCGAGCAGCGAGCGCGTCGCCGAATGGCGCATGCGGTCGATCTGTTCGTTGATCGAGGATTCCTTTTCGATATAGGTGTCGGTGCGCGGGACGTAGGCTTCCGGCTGGTAGTAGTCGTAGTAGGAGACGAAATATTCGACGGCGTTGTCGGGGAAGAAGTTCTTGAACTCGCCGTAGAGCTGCGCCGCGAGCGTCTTGTTCGGCGCGAGGATGAGGGCCGGGCGCTGCGTCGCCTCGATCACCTTGGCCATGGTGAAGGTCTTGCCTGAACCCGTTACGCCAAGAAGGACCTGCGTGCGGTCGTGGCGCTTGATGCCCTCGACCAGTTCGGCGATGGCGACCGGCTGGTCGCCCTTCGGCTCGAAGTCCGACTCGATGACGAATTTCTGGCCGCCTTCGGATTTCTCGGGGCGCGGCGGACGATGCGGCGTCCATATCTGTTCGGTGACTTCCGGCCGGCCTTCGCGCAGCAGGCGCTCCAGCGACTCGGCGGTGGCGGCGACGCCCATCGACGACAGGCCGCCGGGACCAGTCGGCAGGTCGGCGCGGGGGAGGCGGTATTTGGGATCGAGTTTCTTCTTCGCCTCCCCACGCACTGACTGTTCCCTCCCCCCTTGAGGGGGAGGGTTAGGGAGGGGGGTATCGCCGTCGTCGTCAGTGCTCGAAGATTGCGCCTCACCCCGACCCTCTCCCCGCAAGCGGGGAGAGGGAGAAGCGGCGTCCGCCTCATCGCCTAAACCCAATTCTTGCGCCAGAGCAGGATCAAGTCCGCTGATGGGCGATCCCGTGTAGTCGGATTGCGGGGCTTCGCCGAAGCCCGGGGGGAGCGGCACCGGTTTCGGCGTCGACTTGCGCGCGGTATGCGCGGCGGAAAAGTCGCGGCGACGGTCGAAGGAATTGTCCGGCGGCGGCTGAAGCCCGGTGCCGGAACCCAAACCTGTTCCAGACCCCATGCCGGCGGTGCCCTTGTTGATCGCCGGATTGAGAATATCGGCCAGCGAATCCGGCACGGCTGCGTCTTCCGGGCGCGAGGCCTTGGCGCGCGTGGGGCGCGCGGGGTCCTTTTTCGGCTTTTTCGGGGGTGTCGCCATCGGTCGAATATGGGTGGAGTCGCCGGGCGATGGAAGGCCGGGGCCGGTGTTCCGCATGGCGCGCGCGCGGCATTTTAATTCCGAGCCGGCGGTAGGAAATTGCTCATCTTCGGCGGTCATTATGGCGGCAACCGACCAAATCGCTCCTGCAGCCTGTGAATTGTCATGACCGAACTGCCCGCCTATCTCACCGCCACCGCGCCGGCCCTCGAGGCCGACGGCGGCATTTTCGACCTGGCGCCGGTGTCGCTGTGGCTCGAGGATTACAGCGGCGTCAAAGCCCTGTTCGACGAATGGCGGGCGGCCGGCGTGACCTCGCTGCGCGCGCATCTGACCGCCGATCTTGCGCGGGTCAAGGAATGCGCCAGCCGCATCCGGTTGCTGCAGGTCAACCAGAAGACGCTCAGCCTGTTCGCGGCAAAAGATTTCGATCACCTCGTCGCCAATCTCGACAAGGTGTTCCGCGACGACATGCTCACGAGCCATATCGAGGAGCTGGCGCAACTGTGGGACGGCCAGACCGAATTCGTCAGCAACGCGGTGAATTACACGCTGGCCGGCGAGCGGCTCGATATCCAGCTCAAGGCGGCGATCCTGCCCGGCTTCGAGCATGACTGGTCGCGCGTGCTCATCGCCATCGAGGACGTCACCGCGCGCGAGGATGCGCGCCGTCTGCTCGCCGGCAGCGAGAATTATGCGCGCGGCCTGTTCGCGCATTCGCCGGTGTCGCTGTGGGTCGAGGATTTTTCCGGCGTCAAGAAGCTGATCGACGAGATTCGCGCCCAGGGCATCACGGACCTGCGCGTCTTCACCGACGTGCATGAGGAATTCGTCGCCCGCTGTATCAGCGAAATCCGCATCGTCGACGTCAACCAGCACACGCTCGATCTGTTCGGCGCGCCGGACAAGGAAACGCTGCTGCGCAATCTGTCATCGGTCATGCGCGACGAGATGGAGCCGTGCTTCCGCGAGCAACTGGTCGATCTGTGGGACGGCAAGCTGTTCCAGCAGCGCGAGGTGGTCAACTACGCGCTCGACGGCAGCAAACTGAACCTGTTGCTGCAGTTCTCGGTGTTCCCGGCGCATGAGCATGACTGGTCGCTGGTGCAGGTGGCGCTCACCGACATCACCGCGCGCAAGAAGGCGGAAGCCTATCTCGAATATCTCGGCAGCCACGACGCGCTGACCAAATTGTCCAACCGCTCGTTCTTCGTCGACGAACTCAACCGTCTGGAGCGCAAGGGTCCGTGGCCGGTCAGCATCGTCATGATCGACCTCAACGGGCTGAAGGCGGCCAATGACGAACTGGGCCACGCCGCCGGCGACGCGCTGCTGCGGCGGGCCGGCGAGGTGCTCAACTCGATCATTGAAAAGCCGGCGCGGGCCGCGCGCATCGGCGGCGACGAATTCGCGCTGATCCTGCCGGCGGTGGAACAGGCCGAGGGCATGGCGATGATGAAAGTCATTCTCGATCTCGTCGCCATCAACAACGAGTTCTACACCGACCTGCCGCTGTCGCTGTCGATGGGCATCGCCACCAGCCAGCGGGGCGAGCGCCTCGAAGCCGTGGTCAAGCGCGCCGACCTCGCCATGCTTCAAGCCAAGCGCGAGCACTATGCGCAGGCGACGGAAGAGCGGCGGGCGGTGGGTTGATGCGGCAGGGGCCGCGCCGCGCGATCAGCCGGCGCGTGCGCAGGGCGCGGCTTTAACACGGACGTCATTGATGAGCCACGCCATGCGCTTGGCGATGAAGGGCTTGACGCTGGCAAGGTCGAAATAGCCGCGTTCGTAGGTGTCCGCCACCAATTGCTCGATGCGCTTGTCTTCGGTTGTCGCCCATTCGCGGCGGATATAAATACGGCCTTCGTCGCCCCAGCGCTTTTCGTAACTTTCTTCTTCGTTGCCGCGCATCTCGAAATAATAGGTCACGGCCTGCGCGAGCGATTTGCGCCCCTCTGCCGTGCAGAACGTGCTCCAGGCGCGATCGAGGCCTGACGCCGCCGACTTGCGAATGCGGTCACGATTGGCCGCGTATCTTGCTTCGTTCGCGTTCATCGGCGGCGGATGGTCGCTCGAGCGCACCGACGCAGGCGGTTCGTAAAAGTCCGCCGGACGCCGCGGCTTGGTGAAGTCCCAGGCGATCAGGATGCCGAGCAGAACCACAGCCGGAATGACATAAGTGCGCAGGATCGCCACGGCTGTGCTCCCTCGCTTATGGCGTTTTGGCGCAATCGTTACGGAGCGTTCGCGTGTCGTTGAGCGCGGCGCGCACTGAAACCGGCGCAAAGGGCGCAAAATCGGAGCCAATCAGCACGCCGCTGGCGACGCGGGCGCGCAACGCTTCGGCGACGCGGTCTCGCGTCGCGGTGAGGCTCTGGATTTCGCCAGGCTGGGCGGCGAAAGTGGCCTCCGGCTGGCCGACGACCGCGTCGGTCAGGCGCATGAATGTGTTGGCGGCTTCGACCGCCAAGGCGCGGTTGTCGATGTCGCACAATCGGAATGCATCCTGGCGGTAGACGCAATCGGCCAGCTGGCCCCAAATTTCCGCGGTTTCGATGGCGGCATGCTGGGGTGGCGCGCCAAGTACGCGGGTGAGGCGGCGTTGCGTGCCGCTCGCCTTGAGATCGATCAGCAGCATTTGCGGCGTGATGTCGATCGCGGCATGGAGACCCATCATGCGCTTCGTCAGACAGAAATTCAGTACCGGCGCCGTGGCGCTGCCGCCGATGCGGTCGCCGGAAAAATCCGGTCCGCCGAACGTTATGCCGGATGCCGACAGTAAGGTCGTCAGATGGCCGGGCGGCATGAATGTCATCCAGCCGCCGATGGCAAGGCCGAATAGGCAGAGACCCATGACGCCATGCCGGAGGCCGGCACTTCGTCCGGTGCCGGCGGCCGTCACGGGCCTCGCAGCGGGGGCTTGATACCGCGCGGCATTGATTGGCGGGAGACCCCTTTTGCCGAATTCGCGGAGGGGAGCCATGGGCATTGTTCCGTTACAGTTTGACCGCGGCCCAAGGGCGTTCCTTGGCGCATGCGTCGGGCGCGTCGGGGTATTTGTCGAACAGCGGGGTGAGCGCCGCCGGCGCGCTCCAGCCGAAGTCCGATTTCTTCAAGCGCCCGTAACGAATATGGTTGTCGAGCGCGCTCATGACGGCGCGGTTATTGGCGCTGTTCCAGAGCGCGCGGACATTGCGGACCTCGTCGTCGCCATAGCGCTTGGCGGTCGCCTGCATTTCGTCGATCTTGGCGAAATATTTCTTGATGTAATCGGTCACATAGGCGCGGTTGTCGATTTGGCACACGGCGTTGTTCTGCGTCACGAGATAACAATGCAGCGCCGCCGTTAGAACGACGGCGCGGTCGTGGTCCTCATAGCTGACGCGATGTTGGCCGTAAGGCATCGCCGGGTTGGCGGCATCCGTTTTCGGCGATTCAAGCGCGGCGTAACAGGCAGGCCGGACATGGGCCTGGCGGAACTCGCCGAGCCGGGCATTGGGCAGGCCGAAATCGGCGGTGTTGCCGAACACAAAATGATTAAGCGCGGTCGAGCCAACGATAATACCGGTCACAACGAACAGGCCGCGCGAGAAGAAACTCATGAGCGTCTCCTTGGATGTCCCGTGTAAAACAGCTGGCAGACGGTGCCATTTAACCGCTTAGGTGCTACCAGCAAATTAACAACCGGGGGTTCCGTCGGCGTGCGTCATCAGCGGGTTATCCGGTTCGCTCAAATTTTAGAGATGCGGATTTGAGGACGGCTTGACCGGCGCGCCGGTGGCGTCAAACTAGCGATAGCCCGACAAGGGGATCGTCATGCTCGCTCTAGGGCTGCGGCAAAGCTGCCTAAAAGTGGCTGCCTAGATCGACGGCCTAGGCCGCCTGCGGGAACGGCTCGATGTAAACGTCGCCGTCGCGGCCGACATAGACCGCCTTGCGGCCGCCAAAGAACACGTCGTAGCTGGCGCAGCCGTTTTGCATGATCCGGCGCAGGAATTCGGCGTAATCGATCTCCTTGCGTTGAATAGCCTTGACGGTGGCGGCGACCGCATCGGCATTGAACGCCGCGGCGATGTCCGGTGCATCGCTGAGCGGCATCGTCTCATCGATGGCCTGCGCGGCGCCGTCATAATATGTGTTGCGCAGATTGATCAGATCGGCGCGATAGCTGCGCACGCCAGCGCCGGCGAGCCGCTGCACGACGACCGGAAAGGGCGTGCCGGAAAAGCTCGCTTTCATGCAGTCGGCAATGATTTCGCCGTTCATCGTTCTACTCCGTTGGGTTTGATGTTCAGTTGGAATCGGCGGCGTCGAGCAGCCGGCGCAGGCTGCGATGCAAAGGCGCCAGATCGGCGCCGCCGAGGCGGCGGACGATGCGGGCGTGATAGGCCTGCGCGGCTTTGCTGATGCCGGCGAGCGCGGTCTGGCCGTTTTGGCTCAACACGAGATAAGGCGAATTTTTGTGGTCGGGGTTGGGCTCGTAGGTTGCCGATTTCTCGGCGACGAGGAGGTCGGCGATGCGCTGCACGTTCTGCCGGGTGACGCCGAGGCGCCGGGCGATCTGCGGCACCGTGCGCGGATCGGCCGAAGCGGCGCTCATCACCTGCCAGCGCGCCTGCGTCTGGCCGACGGCGGCTGCGATCGTCTCGCCCTGGTCGCGGAAGCGGCCGGCGAGTTCGTAAATGTCGGCCACGATCAGCGGCACCAGTAATTTCGGGTCGTCGTTCATGGTGCTATATTGGCAGAACGACAATAGATTGTCAATAGGAAAAGCGCGGCGGGCGGCGACAACAGAAATCTGTCTAAAAACCCTTGACCGCTTCGCTCATATGTTCGGCGATCGGCGGCGCTGCGAAGCAGTGTGCGACCAGGTTGCGCCATTCCTGAAAATCGGCCGAGCCGCGGAAATCGACGGTGTGGTTTTCCAAGGTGTCCCATTCGACCAGCAGCCGGTAGTGCTGCGGCCGTTCGGCCGAACTCATCAGCCGCATCGAGCGGCAGCCTTTGGCGCGCTTGAACAAAGGCGCGGCCTTGGCGACGCCGGTTTCGAATTCCTTTTCCATGCCGGGCATGACGTCGATCTGGGCGATTTCGGTGATCATCGTTTCCTCGCTTATTCTTGTGGCGCGCGGTCACGAATAGCAGGCCGCCGGAACGCGCGCTACAGGGCGCGCAGCCGCCGCAGGGCCCAGAAGGTGACGGCGCCGGCGGTGAAGGCGACCATCAACGCGAACCAGGTGCCGCCGTCGGTGTTCTGGAACGGCATGTCCTTGGTGTTCATGCCGAAGAAGCCGGTCACCAGAGTCGGCGGCAGCAGGCAGGCGGTCAGGATCGACAAAGTGAACAGCCGCTTGTTGGTCAGCGCGCTGACTTTGGCGCTGGATTCGTCGAGCAGCAGGCGGGCGCGCTCGTAGAGCGAGCCGACCTCGTGATCGATCGAATCGAGCTTCTGCGCCAGCGCGCCAATCGCCTCGGCAACTTGGCGGTGATGAACGGCGAGCCGCGGCTCGAGCCGGGCGAACATGGTCTTGAGCTGCGCCAGTTGCCGGTGGACGCGCACCGCCTGCAGCCGCACGCGGCCGATGCGGCGATGCTCGTCGGCCGGCTCCTCCTGCATGACGTTTTCCTCGACGCTGTCGAGTTCGTTGCCGAGCCGCTCCGCCATGCGGCCGATGGCGTCGGCGAACTGATCGACGATCGCGTCGAGGAACGACACCGCGGTCGGAAAGCGCTTGCCGCTTTCGATGGCGCGCCGGTTGCTGTCGACCGAATGCACCGGCTGCTGGCGCGCGGTAATCAGCAGGCGTTCGGTCATGACGAAGCGCAGCCGCACCAGATCGTCGCTCTCCTGCGTCAGGCCCTGATGCAGGTCCGGCACCACGCCGACAATTTCGTGACCGAGAATATCGAGGCGCAGATGCTTGTCGGGCCCGCCGAGCACTTCGCGCGCCATCTCGGACAAGGGCGCGTGCTGCGCGATCCAGCCGCGGCAGCGCTTGTCGGCGAGCGCCAGATGCACCCAGATCCAGCCGCCGCCATGCTCGGCCAGAGCGGCGTCGACGCTGTCGTTCGGGATCGGCGCGGCGCTGCCGTCGGCGGCGAAGCGGTAGGCCCAGACGATGCCGGCGGACGGGGCGATATGGGCCGGCTCGTTTGTTTTCTCGGCGTGTTTTTCCGGCGATGTCATTGGCACGTATCCCTGGCGCTCTCTCGGGCGAAGGAAGTGCCGCGTTGATGACAGGACGATGACGGCGGGCCGGATTAGCCGCCGGTCGCGGCCGCGCCTTGCGCCGCCGCCAGCCGGCGCAGGCAGGCCGGGCACAGGCAATCCTGGGCGGCCGTTTCCGGCAGCGGCAGACGAAAAGGTTCGGCCATGCACCAGCATTCGCCGGACAGGTCGCAGGCGAAGGCAGCGCCGCATCCGGCGCAGATAAGGCTCCGGCTGGCTTGACGGGAATCGGGCAAGGTCGGCATCGGCGCATCCTGCGCCGTCCGGGTGCGACGCTGCAAGGCGGGCCCGCCGGCGTCCGGCAACGGGCGCGCCGCGATAAGCCTTAACGTCAGTGCGTCATCAACGCGCCGCACTGGGTCATGAAGGGCCTGCGGGAGCGCGCGGGAATCGCGCGGAAGAATTCCAGTCCGGTGTATTTCTCCACCACCTGCACCGTGACCTGGAATTTCTTGAGATAGTCGAGCGGCTCGGTGAAGTCGGCGGCGTCGCGATGATTGATGTTCGGCAGGATGAAGGCGTTGGCGCGTTTGTTGCGGGGGTCATAGACGATCTTGAACAGAGCGGACGGCACGGTCACGCCGGCGTCGCAAATGGTCGTGGCGCCGCAAATGGATTGGCGCTTCGGCGGGTCGAGGACGATCTTGTTGCGGCAGGCGTTGACGCTGTCGCTGATGACGATCTTGCCGTCGCCGGATTCGCCGCGATAGACCGGGCCGGTGATGACATACAGTTCGCCGCGATCGCGCGTGACGTCGCGAACGTGGTCTTCCAGTTCCTTCCAGATGCCGCGATTGAAGCCGACGCCGACCTGCGGCACGATATTGGAGAGGAAAAAGCTTTCCACCATCCAGTCGCGGTTCTGCTTGAAGTCGTCGGACGGCGCCTGATGGCCGCGGTCGAATTTGCTGTTGGTATAATCCTTGTCGACGGCGCGCTTGTCCTCGGCGACAAAGGGCTCCGGCTGGAATTTCATTTTCGGCCGCTTGTTGGTGCCGCTGACCTGTTCGCGCGTGAGATGTTCCAGCACCCAGTCGGGCGTCTTGTCGTCGTTATTGTGCGACAGCACGTATTTCGTATGGCAGACGATGGTGGTGTCGCGCTCGCTGTCGCGGGCATAGTCGGGCAGGCCGATGCCTTTCCACAGATCGGCGCAGGTCTCGGGATCGTTCTCCGTCCCCGGCGTGAACGCGGCCTGTTGCGCGGCGGCGGCGCCGGCCACGCTCAACGCAGCCGCAATGACGAACATCGAGAAAGAACGCATCGGATGTGCCCTCCTTGAGTGGCCGCGACAGGCGCTATTTCTTGACGGTTTTCGACACGACGTAGGTGCCGCCGCTGATGCCGAGCAGGATCAGCACATTCGGCGGAATGTCGACGAAAGTGCCGGCTTCGATCGACAGCAGCAGGAAAAGTCCGGCGATGACGAAGGTGAAGATCAGGAACTGAAAGCGCGACAGCGAGGCCTTCGAGGAATCGACGGACTTTCCCGCCGCCGGCACTTCGGCGAGCAGGCCGTCCAGGCTGATGGCGCCGGTGTAGATCTTCCAGAGGATCACGAAGGCGAAGAGCAGCATGATCAGGCTGATGATGCCGAAACTGATCAGGGAGATATTTTGCGGGTTCACGTCGTCCTCCTGTTATTCTTGGCGTGCGATTTTGCCGGCGAGATAGATGCCGTTGCTGCCGGTGAGCAGCATCATGAGTTGTTCGGGTACGTCGGGCAGCGCGGCCTTTTCGCTGACGTCGGCGTGCAGCGCGAGATAGGCGTAGCTGGCGATGACGACGGGGAACACGAGCATCGAGAGCGCGCGTTCCGGCGCGACTTTGGCGCCGCGGCGCATGGCCAGCAGGCCGTCGGTCTTGAGCTCGCCGGTGAGCGCGCGCGACGTGATGATGAGGGCAAGCAGCACCAGCCAGGCCAGCAGGCCGGCAGCCAGAATCTGGGTAATGAAATGCATCGGGCGCCCCCGCCGAGATGCAATATTAGAGCGCTGTTACTTCAGGTTGTAAATGGGGCGGACGCACTTTCGGGCAGGATAAGGGGCGACGCCGCTATTGCGGTTCGCCGCCGCCGATATAACCGCCGATTTTCCAGGCGCCCGCTTCCTTGGCGTAGCAGATCTGGTCGTTGCCGAACGGCGCCAGCGCGTCGATCGAGACGTAACCGGTCTTGCCGGACGGTGTGACGATGCGCTGATAGGCGGCCGAGCTTGGCTTGGTCTCGGGCATGATGCGGACGAATTGCAGGCCGAGCTTTTCGAGCACCGGCGCATTGGCCGCCGCGGTGGCGTGGACCTCGGTGCCGGTCGCGGCGGTGTAGCCCCATTCGGCGGCCTCGGTCTGCGTCGCCTTCAGCATGCGATCGAACGCGGCGAGGTCGTAACCCGGATCGGCCGGCGCGCAGACTACGCCTTTGCGGCCGGGCGAGGGTGAGGCGGTCGGGTCCTCGGCGTAGCCCGTGAGAATGTCCCAGCCGGCGCTGTCCTTGCTGCTCAAGCCCAGCGCGGCGGAAAGATTTTCGTAGCCGGTGGCGCGTTTGCTGGCGGCATCCTTTTGATCGCGCTGCCAGAAGAAGCCGGTGCTGACGACCAGTTTTGCCAAAGCCGTGGCGTCGCGCTTTTTGGTCGCTTCGCTGAGCCGGCCGCGCAAGGCGACCAGCGCCGCGTCGGTCATGTCGGTCGGCGGCACGACGGCGACCGCCTTGTAGGGCGCGGCCGGCGCAACGGCCTTTTGCGCCGGCGCGGGCGTGGCGAACGCCGCCGACAATGCCAACAGCGCAACTGTTATCGTCCTGCTCGCCATCGTCGACTCCGGCTCCGCTATCGTTCTGTCCCTCTATCATAGACCGATACGGCGAAATGACGACCGGGCGCGCGCGATTTCCAAGTCGCCGGGCGAACGAAGCCGGCCGGCGGGCGTTAGCGCGCGGCCAACGCCGTCGCTGCGTGGCGTTGCGGCGACCCGGCGATATCGCTAAATCCGGCGTATCGCGACACCCCACAGCCAGAGACGATCATGCCCGCATTCCTGCCCGGTCTTTCGCCTTACCTGCTGCCGATCGCGCTTCTCGTCGGCTCCAACGTCTTCATGACCACCGCATGGTACTGGCATCTCAAATACAAGGAGGTGCCGCTGATCAGCGTCATCTTCATCAACTGGGGATTGGCCTTTGTCGAATATTGTCTGGCGGTGCCGGCCAACCGCTTCGGCAGTTCGGTCTATTCGGCGGCCCAGCTCAAGACCATGCAGGAAGTAATAACGCTGGTGATCTTCGCGCTGTTCTCGACCTTCTATCTGAAGGAGGCACTGACCTGGAGCCAGGGCTTCGGCTTCGTGCTGATCGCCGCCGGCGCGTTTTTTGTGTTTCACAAGTTGTGAGTTGAACGCGCGGGCTACTTCCCCGGCGCGACGCGCAGGATGCGCCCCGCATTGTTGTCGGTGAGCAGATAGAGCGCGCCGTCCGGTCCCTGCCGCACATCGCGGATGCGCTCGTTCAAGCCCTGCAGCAGGCGCTCCTCCGCGACGACGCGGCCGCCCTTGATTTCAAGCCGCGACAGCAACTGGAATTTCAGCGCGCCGTTGAACAAATTGCCCTTCCACGCGGGAAAAAGATCGCCGGTATAGAAAGTCATGCCGGATGGCGCGATCGACGGCGTCCAGTGCCAGAGCGGGTCTTCCATGCCGGGCGCTTGCGCCGCGCCGCTACCGACCTTGCTGCCGTCGTAGTTCACGCCGTAGCTGACGACAGGCCAGCCGTAATTCTTGCCCGGCAATATCAAATTGATTTCGTCGCCGCCCATGGCGCCGTGTTCCTGCTCCCACAATTTTCCGTCGGCCGGATTGATCGTCAGCCCTTGCGGATTGCGGTGGCCGTAGGACCAGATTTCAGGCAGTGCGCCGGCGCGGCCGACGAAGGGATTGTCTTTTGGCGCCGCGCCGTCCGGCGTGATGCGGACGATCTTGCCGAGATGGCTGTCGAGCGTCTGCGCCTTGTCGCGGCCGGAGAAGTGTTCGCCATTGGAGACGAACAGGTTGCCGTCTGCGCTCTGCGCGATGCGGCCGCCGAAATGATTGCCGCGCGAGGCCGAACCCTGCTGCCGGTAGATGACCTTGACATCGTTCAGCGCCGGCGTTGCGCCGGGATCGAGCTGCGCGCGCGCCAAAGCGGTGCGGCCGCCGCCGTCGAACGGTTCGGCATAGCTGAAATAGATGGTGCGGTTGCGGGGGAAATCGTGGTCGAGCGCGAGGTCGAGCAGGCCGCCCTGGCCGGAGGCGAAGACGCGCGGCACGCCGGCCAGCGGTTCGGACAATGTGCCGTCGCGCGCGACGATGCGCATGCGGCCGGGACGTTCGGTGACCAGCATGCGGCCGTCGGGCAGGAAAGCGAGCGCCCATGGATGCACCAGCCCGCGTGCGATGGTTTCGACCGCGAGCGAACCGGCGGAGGAGTTGAATGTCTGACCCTGCGCCGAAAGGGGCGCGGCGATGACGACAAGAATGAGAGAGGCCTGGCGCAGCATCATGCGGGTCAGGTTGACTCCGACCCGACGCGACCGCAATGGCCTGCGCCTAGTGGCGGTGGGGATGCTGGCGCGGCGGCAGCAGCGAAAAGCCGCCGACCGCGATAAAGACCAGACCGAGCACCAAGGCGATGGCGAACAGGCCGCCTTCATTGTCGATGACGCCATCGGCGACGCCGGCGCGCGCAGCGCCCATCGAAATCACCGTGGCCGCGATCAGCGTCGAAACGACCAGGCCGCCAATGGCGAACAGCTCGGCCAGCACCAGACCGCGGCGCTCCTTGACGAGCGCACGCTCGACGGGGGCGGCGAAACCGGCATTTTCAAAATTGCTGCTCATGACTGACCCACCTGACGAGGGGACCATATTTGTCCAATGTCAGGAACGTAACGTCCGAACCGGGCATTGGTTCGGCCCGATTAAGGCAAAGCCGTTGGGGAACAGCGGCGTTTTCGTGACGTTCTTGGTTAATGGAAGGTTAATCAGCGGCTTGGCGGCTAAAGCAGCTGCGCGCTTTTGTCCGGATTTTAAGGCCTATTCGGCCGCTTCCGACCGCGGCTCCCAGTCCATCGGCACATAGCCGGCCTCGCTGCCGACGCGATCGAGCCAGGCGCGTACCGCCGGATAGCGGCCGAGATCGAAGTCGCACTGATGCGCCAGATGGGTGTAGGCGTAGAGCGCGATGTCGGCGATGGTGAAGCGCTTGTCGACGAAGTAGTCGTGCTTGGCGAGGTGCATCTCCATGACGCCCAGCGCGCGATAGCCGTTTTCCATCCAGCCTTCGATGGCGTGGCCTTGCAGGTCGCGGCCGCCTTTAACGAGGCACAGCCAGAAATAGGCGGCGCCGATATTCGGCTCCAGGCTGTGCTGCTCGAAGAACATCCACTGCATCGCCTCGGCGCGCTCGATGCGGCCTTCCGGCGCCAGCGTGGTGCCGCCGGCGACGTACCAGAGGATCGCGTTCGATTCGGCGAGATGCCGGCCGGGCGCGACTTCCAGCAGCGGCACCTGACCGCTCGGATTCTTGGCGATGAATTCCGGCGTGCGGCTCTCGCCTTGCAAAATGTCGATCTCGACGCGGCGATAGGGAATGCCCAGCCGGGCCAGCGCGAGGCGGACCTTGTAGCTGTTGCCGGATCGTTGCATCGAATAGAGCGTGTACATCCGAAACCGTCCTTCGCGCGCTTAGTCTAGAGCCTTTCCGGCTTTGATGGAATCAAAGCCGGGGCTCTCGTCTTTTGTCTTGTCGCGTTTTCTTCACGCGAACCGGTACCCACTTCGCTCGAAAACGCTCCAACGCGGCGGATAGGGCAGGCAAAGTCCGGCAACAACAAGGCCGGTACGCGACAATTTTTTAAAACGTTTCTTATCTGTGACGCATAACGAACGATGCCTTCTTCACAACGCGGCATTATTAAAATTTTATTCCGCCGCCACCCGGTGCGCGCGGGCATATTCCACCAGCGCGTCGTCATCGACCGGCACGATTGGCGTGAAGTCGCGGTGCGCGATGAATTCCGGCCGGTTGAATTTGGTGATGTGGTTGGAGACCGCGCACAAGGTCAGATAGACGATCTTGCGCGGATAGGGCGTGATGTTCGGCGGCGAGGCATGCACCAGATTGCCGTGAAACATCAGTACGGAGCCGGCCTTGCCGGTCGGCGCGACAATGCCGACGCCGTCGGGACCGGCGGCGTCCGCGGCGAGCCGCGTCACCGTTTCCTTGTCGAGCGTCCACAATGGATACGATGTCGTCGTCGTGTCGTGACCGGCGGCGAAGACGCCCTGCTTGTGGCTCTTCGGAATGAGCATCAGCGCGCCGTTGATCGGCAGCACGTCGTCGAGAAAGATGGCGATGTTCATCGCGCGCGGCTCCGGCATGCCGTCGTCGCGCGCCCAGGTACCGTAATCCTGATGCCATTGCCAGACGTCGCCCTCGAAGGCGGCCTTGGCGTTGAGCTTGAACTGGTGAACGTAAACGCT
>CANKBJ010000040.1 GCA_947479905.1 Bradyrhizobiaceae bacterium | reverse complement strand
AATCCGCCGGCCAGCACCGCGGCGAAGGCCGAGACCGAGCGCGCGCATTCCTGACGCCGCGCCGTTTCGCAGCCGGCGTCGCGGATACCCGGCTCCGGCATTGCGCGCGCGGCGTGGTTTTTTGATCGCGCTCCCGTCCGGAAACCGGCCGCCGCTTTTCGGGATCATGCGCCTGGAGTTGATTGACCCATGTTCAATTTAGGTTGGGGCGAGATCCTCCTCATCGGCATCGTCGCGTTGATCGCCATCGGGCCGAAGGAATTGCCCGGCGTGCTGCGCTCGGTCGGTCAGGCGCTGGCCAAGGTGCGGCGCATGGCCAACGAGTTTCAAGGCCAGTTCCAGGAAGCCCTGCGCGAAGCCGACATCGCCGACCTGAAGAAGCAGGCCGAGGACGTGGCCTCGTCGGTCACCGATATTTCCAAATACGATCCGCTCACCGACACCCAGAAAGAGATCGAGAAGACTTTCACGCTGCCGGACCCGATGGCGGATGCCGGCCAGCCGGCCAATACCGCGGCCGGCTTCAACCCCGACGATCCGGCGCCGTCGCCGCCGGCGAGCGGCGTCACCGACGGCGCGACATTGCCCGGCAGCGTCCTGCCGCCGATCGATATCCCGCTGCCGGAATTGCCGTCGCCGGTGACCGAAAAGGATTTCGCCGTCGCCGCGCCGGCGGCGCCTTCTTCCGTCAGCGAGCCGGCCAAGCAGGCTGACAAACAGCCCGACCAGCAGGCCGGCGGCCAAGGGGTAAAAGCGTGAGCCACGACGACATCGAGGCCAGCAAGGCGCCGCTGATGGAGCATCTGATCGAGCTGCGCTCGCGGCTGATCAAGGCGCTGATTGCGTTCGGCGTGATGTTCGCGATCTGCTTTGCCTTCGCCAAGCAGATCTACAACATCCTCGTCTGGCCCTTCGTCTGGGTGGCCGGCGCGGAAAATTCGAAATTCATCTACACGGCGCTGCTCGAATATTTCATGACGCAGTTGAAGCTCGCCATGTTCGGCGCCGCCTTCCTCGCCTTCCCGGTGATCGCCGCGCAGATTTACATGTTCGTCGCGCCCGGACTTTACCGGCACGAGCGCAAGGCGTTCCTGCCTTATCTGGTCGCCACGCCGTTCTTCTTCGCGCTCGGCGGCACGGTGGTCTATTTCATGGTGCTGCCGATGCTGATCCGCTTTTCGCTCGGCATGCAGCAGACCGGCGTCGAGGGCGAAGCCTCGATCGCGCTGTTGCCCAAGGTTGGCGAATATCTGTCGCTGATGATGACGCTCGTGCTCGCCTTCGGCGTCGCTTTCCAGTTGCCGGTCATTCTCACGCTGCTCGGCCGCATCGGCGTCATCACCTCGCAGCAACTGAAAGAGAAGCGCCGCTACTTCATCGTCGCGGCCTTCGTCGTCGCCGCCGTGCTGACGCCGCCCGATGTCATCAGCCAGATGTCGCTGGCGATCCCGCTGCTCATTCTCTACGAGGGCTCGATCCTGTCGGTGGGCGTCGTCGAGAAGCGCGCGAAGAAGGATGCCGACGCCAAGGCTGAGGCCGACGCCAAGGCGGCGGCGGATGTGGGCGGGGCGGGGTAGGCGCTCTCTCGGCCTCGTCCTGAGGAGCCGCGCGCAGCGCGCGTCTCGAAGGAAGAGGCCGCCCCATCCTTCGAGACGGGCCTTCGGCCCTCCTCAGGATGAGGGCGGGGAAAACCCGCTTGACCAGCTATTAATCCTATGCTTAAATTCCGCTGTCCTGCTTATCGAGGGGCGCTGTCATGAGGCGTCAGGATGGTGGAGCAGGGCGCGGCGCCCGCGGGCGGTGAGTAACGCACTCACTGCGCTCGGGCGGTGCCGGGGCTCCGCCCGGGGACACTAGGACCCCCCGCCAGGAGCTGGCTGATGGTGCGAAGCCCTTGGCTTTGCCCGATGCTCGGACTGATCCCCCTCAAAAGGGGTTGGATCACTGGGTTCTTCGGGAAGGCCAACAGCCGCCAGAAGCGCGGCCCGGCTGCCGTTAAGACGCCGCGATGGAGCGCCGGGAGGCGCGCACCCGTCGCCACGGGTGCTCATGCCTTGTCCGCCGAAGCCCGCAAGGGCATAGGCGGGACGCAAGGCGTGGACCAAGATGTTGCGCCTTTCGGCGCTCCATCCCCTCGGTATTTTGCCGGGGCAAGGAAAAGGACGGCGGCCTGCCCGGGGCCTCATACAATACGGGCGGCGAAGCGTTGGCTAAGTCCGAAAATCCGACTAGAACCCCGCCATGTACGACATCAAATGGATTCGAGAGAACGCCGCCGCTTTTGATCGCGGGCTTGAACGCCGCCATCTCAAGCCGCTGTCCGCCATGCTGATCGAACTCGACGAGCGCCGCCGCGCCGCGATCACCAAGTCCGAGCAGGCGCAGGCGCGCCGCAACGCGGCGTCCAAGGAAATCGGCGCCGCCAAGGCGAAGAAGGACGAGGCCACCGCGTCCGCGCTGATGGCCGAGGTCGCCGAACTCAAAACCAAGATGCCGGAATACGAGGCGGAAACGAAAAGTCTCGGCGAGCAGCTCGACAAGGAACTGGCGCAGATTCCGAATCTGCCGAATGACGACGTGCCGGACGGCAAGGACGAGCACGACAATGTCGAGAAAGGCGTTCACGGCACGAAGCGAGAATACGCCTTCAAGCCGAAGGAGCATTTCGAGCTCGGCGCTGAGCTTGGCATGATGGACTTCGAACTGGCCGCCAAATTGTCCGGCGCACGGTTTGTCGTGCTGCAGAAGGGGCTGGCGCGGCTCGAACGCGCGCTCGGGCAGTTTTTTCTCGATACGCACACCAGCGAGAAGGGCGGATATACTGAAGTCAATCCGCCATTACTGGTAAAAGATGATGTGATGTTCGGTACGGCGCAGTTGCCGAAGTTTGCTGAAGACCAATTCGCCGCAGCTTCTATTAAGACTTCGGACATCGCGGAATTTTTCCAACACAGCGATGCCGCACGAGATGAAATGATATCGCTCGTGAGCGCTTATTTTAAGGGTGACACTTCAGGGATCGATAAAGCGCTTGATAGGCTGGAGCCGCTTGTTCCCGAATATAAAAAACTGGAACAAGTATTCGCGGAGAATGATTTTTGGCTCATTCCCACCGCCGAAGTCCCTTTGACCAATCTCGTCCGCGAATCCATCGTCGACGAAGACTCGCTGCCGCGCCGCTATACCGCCTGCACGCCGTGCTTCCGCGCCGAAGCGGGCGCTGCCGGGCGCGACACGCGCGGCATGATCCGCCAGCATCAGTTCACGAAAGTCGAACTGGTCTCAATCACCACACCGGAAAAATCCAAGGACGAACACGAGCGCATGCTTAGCTGCGCCGAGGAAGTGCTTAAATTACTCGGCCTGCACTACCGCGTCATCACGCTCTGCACCGGCGACATGGGCTTTGCCTCGCAGAAGACCTACGACATCGAGGTCTGGCTGCCGGGTCAGAACGCCTACCGCGAAATCTCGTCGTGCTCCGTCTGCGGCGATTTCCAGGCGCGGCGCATGAACGCGCGCTATCGCGGCAAGGATGGCAAGCCGGCTTTCGTCCACACGCTGAACGGCTCCGGCGTCGCGGTGGGCCGCGCGCTCATCGCGGTGATGGAAACCTATCAGCAGGAAGACGGCTCGATCTTAGTCCCTGAGGTCCTCAAGCCTTACATGGGCGGCATGAGCAGAATCGAGAAGGCGAAGTGATGACAAGCGCGTGTTGCATCGCCACGCGCCGCGATCTTTCGTCTCCCTCCCCCGCTTGCGGGGGAGGGTTGGGGAGGGGGAAGGGGCTAGTACTCAGTCTTGAAGTTTCCCCCTCCCGCCGACCGAAGGTCGGCGACCTCCCCCGCAAGCGGGGGAGGTAAGAAGGAAGAACAATGCGCATCCTCATCACCAACGACGACGGCATCCACGCGCCGGGCCTGAATGCCTGCGAGCAGATCGCCCGCGCGATATCGGACGACGTGTGGATCGTCGCGCCCGAAACCGATCAGTCCGGCGTGTCGCATTCCTTGTCGTTGAATGATCCGTTGCGCCTGCGCGAAGTCGACGAGCGCCGCTTCGCCGTCAAGGGCACGCCGACCGACTGCGTCATCATGGGCATTCGCCACATCATGAAGGACGCGCCGGATCTCGTCATCTCCGGCGTCAATCGCGGCCGCAACGCCGCCGAGGACGTGATTTATTCCGGCACCGTCGCCGCCGCGCTCGAAGGCACCGTGCTCGGCGTGCCGTCTTTCGCGTTGTCGCAGGCTTATGCGTTCTCGACCAAGCATCTGCCGCATTGGGACACCGCGATCGCGCATGCGCCGGGCTTGATCGAGAAAATTCTCGGCGAAGGCCTGCCGCGCGACGTGCTGGTGAATATCAATTTCCCCGACTGCCTGCCGGCCGACGTCAAGGGCGTCGCGGTGTCGACGCAAGGCAAGCGCGATCAGGAATTGCTGCGCATCGAGCCGCGCAGCGACGGCCGCGGCAATCCTTATTACTGGATCGCCTTCTCGCGCGGCGGCGGCAATATGGGCGCAGGTCCCGGCAGCGATCTCGCCGCGCTCAACGAGCACAAGATTTCGGTGACGCCGCTGCGGCTCGATCTGACCGACGAGCCGTTCATGACAAAGCTGGCGGCGTTGTTGGGGTAACGTGCGTGCGCGCTAAACTGTCGCCAGCAATCCGGCCAGCATCTGCTCCAGCCGTTCGACCTGGAACGGCTTCTGCAAAGCAGGTCGGCCGCGATAGGTTTCCGGCAGGCTGTTTTCGCCATAGCCGGTGACGAAAACGAATGGTTTGCCGCGCTTGATCAGGATATCGGCCACGGGAAAAATCTGCTCGCCATCGAGA
The DNA here is from genome assembly GCA_947479905.1 of Bradyrhizobiaceae bacterium. Lineage (GTDB taxonomy): Bacteria > Pseudomonadota > Alphaproteobacteria > Rhizobiales > Xanthobacteraceae > Pseudolabrys. The sequence goes on along the minus strand of CANKBJ010000040.1, from coordinate 17,847 downwards.
TTGACGTCGAGCACGGCGCAGTCGAAGTCGCCGGTCGCGGCCAGTTCCTTGGCCTCGGCAATGGTGCTGACGGCGGCGGCGACAACGTGGCCGAGATCGGCCAGCATGTCCTCCAGCAGCATGCGGATGAGGTACTCGTCCTCAACCACGAGAATTCGTGCCGTCATCGTCGTCGGACTGGTCATGAATGTCTTCCCCTGCAAACCAACGCGCTATCATGCACGAAGTTCCATCGGGTTCCGTCGTCGCCGGCAACCTTATCCGAATTGGGGCCAAATGTGCTAGATTTCGAGGCGAGGGGATTTTGACCGTGAGCGAGCAGGGCGGACGCGACATCGGCCGTATGGAGTTCCTGCTGACGCTGCGCCGGCGCGGCATCGGCGACCAGGCGGTGCTGCGGGCGATGGAGGAGGTGCCGCGCGCCGAGTTCGTCGAACCGGGCTTTATCGAAACCGCCTATGCCGATCAGGCGCTGCCGATATCCTGCGGCCAGACCATCAGCCAGCCTTACGTGGTCGCCTATATGACCGAGCAGCTGATGCTGCGGCCGCATCATCGCGTGCTCGAAATCGGCACCGGCTCCGGCTATCAGGCCGCCGTGCTGTCGCGCCTCGCGCGCGAGGTTGTCAGTGTCGAGCGCTACCGCACTTTGGCGGCGCAGGCGCGCGAAAGGCTGGCGGCGCTCGGCTATCACAATGTCGAGGTCGTGGTCGGCGACGGCTTTGCCGGTTGTCCGGCGCGCGCGCCGTTCGATCGCATCATCGTCACGGCGGCGGCCGAGGATGTGCCGCAGGCTTTGCTCGACCAGCTCGCCGACGATGGCATCATGCTGTTGCCGCTCGGTCCGCATAACGGACCGCAACGGATTATTAGGCTTACCAAATCGATAACGGCGGCCGGCGTCGAGGTGAAGCGCGAGGAGCTAATTTCTGTTCGTTTCGTCCCGCTGTTACCGGGCCAAGCGCAGGAATTGTAGGCGGCCAATTCAATTCCGCCGATCGCGTTGTCCAGATACCGACACAGTCGGCGCGGGGCCGGGCCGACTGTGGCATTTATGTCGGACTCGGCAATCGTTGCCGGTCATGCACCAATTCTTAAAACCTTATTTACTCGTGAATGGTCTATTTCCAATTCTACATATTTGTGTGTGTGAGTGAGTAACCAAATGTCACGCCCCACCGTGTCGATTCATTCGCTTGCTCGGCCGCGCGTCGCCGTTCTCGCGCTGATCGGTCTGGCGCTGGCCGGTTGCTCCAACTCCAGCCGCTTCGACACGCCCTACGCTTCCAACAATCGCCAGCCCGCGCAGCAGCAGCGTCCGGAATATACCGGCTCGGTCGCGCAGCGTCCGGCAACGAATAACAGAATTGTCGCGCAGCCTTTGCCGACGCCAAGCGCGCCGGCGACCGTTCCTTCGGGCTCAGGCGGTTATGCGACCGGCGCGCAAGGTCTCGGCGCCTATCGCCCGGGACAGCAGTCAAGCGTGCAGGCTACGCCGCAGAATGCCGACGTGACCGGCTCGGTCGTCAGCCAGCCGGCGCAGCCGCGGCCGTCGGGTTCATGGACCTGGGACGGCGGCGCGCCAGTGACGGTCGGTTACGGCGAAACCGTCGAGATGATTGCGCGGCGGCATGGCGTGCCGGCGCAGGCCATCCTCGAGACCAATGGCATTACCAATGTCGCGTCGATCAAGCCGGGCCAGCGTCTGGTCATCCCGCGTTATGTGTCGTCGCCCTCGGCGCCGCAGCCCGCCGCGCCGCGTGTCGCCGCGCCCGTGGCCGCGCCTGCGCCGGTGGCCGCGACGGCCGGCGGCAACGTTCACATCGTCGGTCCTGGCGAAAGCCTGTTGCGCATTGCCCGCAAGAACAACATCACGCTGACGTCGCTTGCCCGCGCCAACAATTTGCAGCCTTATGCCAAGCTGAATATCGGTGACCGCATCGCGATCCCGGCCGCCGGCCGTCAGGCGGCGGCACATGCGGCGCCGACAATGGCCGCGCCGGTCGTGTCGACGCCCGCCACTCAGCCAATGCCGCAACTGGCGCAGCCGCGCACTGTGCCGGCCGAGCGAGTGGCAAACGCGCCGGCCCAGACCGCGCGCGTCGCAACGCCGGAAGCTCCGGCCACCGAGACCGCCGCGTCGAATACGGAACCCGCCGGTCCGATGCCATCGTTCCGCTGGCCGGTGCATGGCCGCGTCATCGCCGGCTTCGGACCGAAGTCGAATGGCGGGCAGAATGACGGCATCAATCTCGCGGTGCCGGAAGGCACGCCGATCAAGGCGGCCGAGGACGGCGTCGTCGCTTACGCCGGCAACGAACTCAAAGGCTACGGCAATCTGGTGCTGATCCGCCACGCCAACGGCTTTGTCTCGGCCTATGCCAATGCCAAGGAACTGCTGGTCAAGCGCGGCGACAATATCAAGCGCGGGCAGGTGATCGCCAGTGCCGGTCAGACCGGCAATGTCACTTCACCGCAACTGCACTTTGAAATCCGCAAGGGCTCGACCCCGGTCGATCCGACCAAGTACCTCACCGGCGCGGCGGGTTAATCTATCAACTCGTACTGTTTCTTGCGGCGCACCATTGAGATGCCGCCGAGAACGAATATCCCCTGCACGTTTGGCGCTCCACGCAAGTTCGCAACGGAGCACATTTGTCTTTCAGGGGCTTCCATGCCTCTTTCGATGCAGGGTCCACGGATTTCACGGTCTGTGCGTACGCTGCGCCGAAGGAAATACTTGCCAGAATCAACGCTCCAAAAAGAACCTTCATCTGCTGGCCCCCTGTCTCGTGAGGTTGTAGTGAGGAGAAGTTCGCCCGAAGGTGCCACCTTTAATCCTTCAATGTCACGCCGAGACGGCCAGCTAATTCCTGGATGAACTGCCACGCCACGCGCCCCGAGCGCGAACCGCGCGTTGTCGACCACTCCAGCGCCTCGCGGCGCAACTCGTCGGCCGACACCTTGATTTTGTGATGGGCGACATACCCTTCGACCATGGCGAGGAACTCGTCCTGGCTGCAGCGGTGAAAGCCGAGCCACAGGCCGAACCGGTCCGACAGCGACACCTTCTCCTCGACCGCCTCGCCGGGATTAATGCCGGTCGAGCGCTCGTTCTCGATCATGTCGCGCGACATCAGATGGCGGCGGTTCGACGTCGCGTAGAAAATCACGTTTTCCGGCCGGCCTTCGACGCCGCCATCGAGCACGGCCTTCAGCGACTTGTAGCTGGTGTCGTCATTGTCGAAAGACAGATCGTCGCAGAATACGATGAAACGGAATGAGGAGCCGCGCGCGATTGCCATCAGTTCGGGCAGGCTCTCGATATCCTCGCGGTGGATTTCAACGAGCTTGAGCGGTGCGCTCTTGTTGGCGCGGGCGAAGGTCGCGTTGATTGCGGCGTGCGAGGCCTTGACCAGCGAGGACTTGCCCATGCCGCGCGCGCCCCACAACAGCGCGTTGTTGGCCGGCAGGCCCTTGGCGAAGCGTTCGGTGTTTTCGACCAGCATGTCGCGCACCCGATCGATGCCCTGGAGCAGCGACATTCCGACGCGGTTGACGTGGGGCACCGGCGCGAGATGCCCGTCCGGATGCCAGACATAGGCGTCGGCAATCGTCAGGTCGGGCGCGGCCGGGCGGCGCGGCGCAAGGCGCTCCAGGGCGTCGGCAATGCGCGCCAGCACGTCGGCATCGCCCTTCGGAGACGCAACCTTGGCGGCAGGCTTTTTCGCCTTCGGGGCGGGCTTGGCCGTGGCCTTCGAGCGGGCGGATTTGGACTTCGGACGTGCCATCGAGTGTACCTTGGGGGTGCCTTGCGAAGTTTGGCTGCTCTTAGCGTCCGGCCTTGAGCATCGCAAGCCAATAGGGGGCTAAATGGCTGAAACTGGCCATTATTGAGGGGCAAATCCTCGGTAAATGGCCCAACCTGCCAGCGTTGCAATTGGGCGGGCGGCGGTTATAGTCCCGGCGAAATTCAAGGCGGTTTGAGCCGGGCCCAATACTGGGTTTCATGCCCGGTGCGCCCATAAACCACGCAAGGGAAGCTTCGATGTTCATCACGCCGGCGTTCGCGCAAGGGTCACTATTCGGCGGGGCAGGTGGCGACGGCGGCATGGTCATGTCGCTTCTGCCCTTCGTCCTTATCTTCGTCATCATGTATTTCCTGATCCTGCGTCCGCAGCAGAAGCGCGTGAAAGCGCATGCTGAAATGGTCAAGAACGTGCGCCGCGGCGACACCGTCGTCACCAATGGCGGCTTGATTGGCAAGGTTACCAAGGTGGTCGATGACGACCAGATCGAAATCGAAATCGCGCCGGACGTGAAGATCCGCCAGCTTCGGCCGATGATCACCGACGTGCGCGCCAAGGGCGAACCGGTCAAGGATGAAGCCGCGGCCGGCTGATCTCCGGCCCGGTTCGTTTGGCGTTTCAGTCCGTTATTCTAGCCTTTTGGCGCTTCAAGTCGGGATTTCATGCTTTATTTCACACGGTGGAAGGCGGCGGCAATTGTGCTCACGGCACTGGTCGTCTGCCTGTTCGCTGTCCCGAACTTCTTTCCGGAAGCGACGGTCAATAGCTGGCCGAAATGGGCGCAGCGTCATCTCGTACTCGGCCTCGATTTGCAGGGCGGCTCGCACATCCTTCTCGAAGTCGATACCGCCGCGGTGCGCAAGGACAAGCTCGAAGCGACGCGCGACGATGTTCGCCGTGTGCTGCGCGACGCCCGTGTAGGCTATACGGGGCTTGTCGTGCGCGGCAACAGCGTCGAAGTTCGCTTGCGCGACGAGGCTTCAAGCGCGACCGCGCTGACCAAACTGCGTGAACTGTCTGTGCCCCTCGGCGGCATTCTCGGCGGCAGCGGCCAGATGAGCCTCAACGTCACGACCGAGGCCGGCAATCTGATCCGACTGACCGTTGGCGATGCCGCCATCCTCGACCGCGTCCGCCAGTCGGTCGAGCAGTCGATCCAGATCATCGAGCGTCGCGTCAACGAGCTTGGCACTGTCGAGCCCTTGATCCAGCGTCAGGGCGCCGACCGCATTCTGGTCCAGGTACCGGGTCTGCAAGACCCGACCCGCCTCAAGGAACTGCTCGGCAAGACCGCCAAGCTCGACTTCCGCATGGTCGATGTCGGCACCCCGGTCGAACAGGCCTTGCAGGGCCGCGCGCCGCCGGAAGACGACCTTTTATACAGCTCCACCGCCCCCAAGACCCCCTATCTGATCGAGAAGCGGGTAGTGGTGTCCGGCGCCGAATTGACCGACGCCCAGCCGGGCTTCGACCAGCGCACCTCGGAGCCGATTGTCTCATTCCGCTTCAACACCGCGGGCGCGCGCAAATTCGCGCAGGCGACGCAGGAAAACGTCGGCAAGCCGTTCGCCATCGTGCTCGACAATGAAGTGATTTCGGCGCCGGTCATTCGTGAGCCGATCCTTGGCGGGTCCGGCCAGATTTCCGGCAGCTTTACGGTGCAAAGCGCCAACGACCTGTCGATCCTGCTGCGCGCAGGCGCGCTGCCGGCGCCGCTAACCATCATCGAAGAACGCACCGTCGGTCCCGGCCTCGGCGCCGACTCGATCGCCAAGGGCAAGATGTCGTCTTATGTCGGCGCCGGTTTGGTGGTTGTCTTCATGTTCGCCACCTATGGCATCTTCGGCCTGTTCGCCAATATCGCGGTGGCGATCAACGTCGCCATGATCTTCGGCGTGCTGTCGCTGCTCAATGCGACGCTCACTCTGCCCGGCATCGCCGGCGTGGTGCTCACCGTCGGCATCGCGGTCGACTCCAACGTGCTGATCTATGAACGCATCCGCGAGGAAGTGCGCGCCGGCCGTTCGCCGATCAATGCCATCGACGCCGGGTTCAGCCGTGCGCTGGCGACCATTCTCGACTCCAACATCACCACCTTCATCGCCGCCGCCGTGCTGTTTTACATCGGCACCGGGCCGGTGCGCGGCTTCGCTGTCACGCTCGGCATCGGCATCATCACGACGGTGTTCACCGCGTTCACCGTGACGCGGCTGATCGTCGCCACCTGGGTGCGCTGGCGGCGCCCCCAGCACGTACCGATTTAAGGGCAGCGCATGATCCCGAAAAGTGGGAACCGATTTTCGGTCAAGATCATGCGCAAGGATATATAGCCATGCGTCTTCTCCGCATCGTCCCCGACGATACCAAATTCGACTTCATGCAGTTCCGGCGGATCAGTTTTCCGATCTCGGCCGTGCTGTCGATCCTCGCCATCGGTCTGTACTTCTTCCACGGGTTGAATTTCGGCATCGACTTCAAGGGCGGCCTGCTCATGGAAGTGCAGAGCAAGACGCCGACCGCCGATCTGTCAAAAATGCGCGCGACATTGTCCGGGCTCAATCTCGGCGAAGTACAGCTTCAGCAGTTCGGCGGGCCGAGCAACGTGCTGGTGCGCATTGCCGAGCAGCCCGGCGGCGATGCCGCCCAGCAGGCTGCGGTGCAGAAGGTGCGTGGCGCGCTGGGCGATTCAGTTGAATACCGCCGCGTCGAGGTCGTCGGCCCGCGCGTGTCGAGCGAATTGCTGTCTTACGGCGTTGTCGGTCTTGGCCTCGCCATTTTCGGTATTTTGATCTACCTCTGGTTCCGCTTTGAGTGGCAATTCGCGCTCGGCGCCATGATCGCCAACGTGCACGATATCGTGCTGACCATCGGCTTCATGTCGGTGACGCAGATCGATTTCGATCTCACCAGCATCGCGGCGCTCCTGACCATTCTCGGCTATTCGCTCAACGACACCGTGGTCATCTACGACCGTATCCGCGAAATGCTGCGGCGTTACAAGAAAATGCCGATGGCGGAACTGCTCAATGCCTCGGTCAACCAGACATTGTCGCGTTCGGTCATCACGCATTTGACCGTGACCTTGGCCTTGCTGGCGCTGCTGTTCTTCGGCGGCCAGGCGATCCATTCTTTCGCCGCGACCATGACCTTCGGCGTCGTGCTGGTCGGCACCTATACGTCGATCTTTATCGCCGCACCGATCCTGATCTATCTCGGCGTCGGCCGCGGCACCGACGCGCTGACTGGGCCGGATAGCGGCAAAGCAAGCACAAAGAGCAAGTAGCGACGTGGCGGCCGGATCGGGCCTCGACACCACGCCGCATCTGCCTAACCCTGCGCCGATTGACGCCTATGGCAATGGCGGTTTCCGCTTTGGCGGCATGTCGCACCGGGGTTCGCTGTTGTGTTTCCCCGACGGCATCTGGGCCTGGCCGGAAGCTTCCGTTGCCGAACTGAATGAAGCGACGCTTGCGTCTGTGTTCGCCCATGCCGGATTAATCGACGTCTTTTTGATTGGTGGCGGCCGCGATCCCTTCGTCTTGCCGGCGCATTTGCGAGCAATGTTACGCGAACGCGCAATATCGGTCGATACGATGGCGACAGGGGCGGCGGTGCGGACCTACAATATCCTGCTGGCGGAAAACCGCCGCGCCGGCGTCGGGCTGATCGCGGTCGATTGAGCCTTGTGGTAACGCATAGCCTTATGCAGACGAATTTCGATCATTGCGCGTCGCTGGTGCGTGAGGCAGACCGCGACCGCTATCTGGCGGCTTTGTTTGCGCCCGCTGAGCGGCGCGGCGCGCTGCTGGCGCTTTACGCCTTCAATGTCGAAATCGCCCGCGTGCGCGAGGTGTCGCGCGAGCCGATGCCGGGCGAGATTCGCCTGCAATGGTGGCGCGAAGTCCTGAGCGGTGAGCGCGAAGGCGAGGGCGCGGCAAACCCGATTGCCGCTGCATTGATGGCAAGTATCAAGCAATACGCCATCGCGCCGGATCGGCTCTCCGCCATTGTCGATGCACACACGTTCGATCTCTATGACGATCCGCTGCAAACGCTCGACGATCTCGACAATTACGCGGTGATGACGCAATCGGCCCTGATCGACATTGCCGCCGACATGTTGGGGGCCGATCGGTCGGGAACCATGATGTTGATTCGCAGCGCCGGCATCGCTTTTACGATCGCTGGCATTTTGAGCGGCCTGGCGCGCCATGCCGCGCGCGGACAGGTGTTCATACCGCAGGAAGTGCTCGACCGCCACGGCGTCACGCGCGAACAAATCCTCGCGCGGCAGGACAGCGATTCATTGAAGGCGGCGCTTGCCGAGTTGCGCCGTCACGCACGGCGTCAGCTGGCGGCGGCGCAGGCCGACATGGCTTTTGCGCCGGCGGCGATCCTGCCGGCGCTGTTGCCATTGGCCCTGGTAGGCCCGGCGCTGCGGCCGATGGACCGTCGCGGCTATGAGCCGTTCGACGTGACTCCGCTGTCGCTCATCAAGCGGCAATGGCTGCTGTGGCGCTCCGCGCGCGACCCAAGCCGCATCTTCGCTGCCTAATATTATTCCGCCGCATCCGCTTGCGGGATGCCGCTCCAGGCCGCGAGGTCGGCAAGCGCGCGCTGGCTCATCGCCGTCTTCTTGGCGAGGTTCTTGGCCGAGCCGCGGCCGAATTTCCGGGCGTCTTCCTTGTCGTAGGAAGCAGGTTCGGCCAGCGGCGGAAACAGGCCGAAATTGACATTCATCGGCTGGAAGGACGACGGGCCGGGGTCGATGGCGTCGATATGGCCGCCGGTGATGTGCGCCAGCAGTGCCCCATGCGCGGTTGTCGGCGGCGGCAGCGCCAGGGTCTCGCCCCGGCGCTCGGCGGCGGTAAACCGCGCGGCCAAAAGGCCGATGGCGGCGCTCTCGACATAGCCCTCGCAGCCGGTGATCTGGCCGGCAAAGCGCCATTTCGGATTGGCCTTCAGCCGCAAGACGGGATCGAGCAGCTTCGGCGAATTCAAGAACGTGTTGCGGTGCAGCCCGCCGAGACGTGCGAATTCCGCATTCTGCAAGCCGGGAATGGCGCGGAAGATGTCGGCCTGCGCGCCATATTTCAGCTTGGTTTGGAAGCCGACCATGTTGAACAGAGTGCCGAGCTTGTTGTCCTGGCGCAGTTGCACGACGGCATAGGGCTTCACATTCGGCGCGCGCGGATTGGTCAGGCCGAACGGCTTCATCGGCCCGTGCCGCAGCGTTTCGCGGCCGCGCTCGGCCATCACTTCGATCGGCAGGCAGCCGTCGAAATAGGGCGTCGAGGCTTCCCATTCGTGGAACGAGGTCTTGTCGCCGGCGATCAGCGCATCGACGAAGGCGTCGTATTGCTCGCGCGACATCGGGCAGTTGATGTAGTCGGCGCCAGTGCCACCGGGACCGACCTTGTCGTAGCGCGACTGGAACCAGGCCTGCTCCATGTCGATCGAGTCGCGGTGCACGATCGGCGCGATGGCGTCGAAGAAGGCCAGCGCCTGCTCGCCGGTGCGCTGCGCGATGGCCGCGGCAAGGTCGGGCGAGGTGAGCGGGCCGGTGGCGATGATGACGCTTTCCCATTCATCGGGCGGCACGCTGATTTCGCCGCGATGGAGCGTTACAAGCGGCTGCGATTTCAGTGCCGCGGTCACCGCGTCGGAAAAGCCGACGCGGTCGACCGCCAAGGCGCCGCCGGCCGGGACCTGATTGGCGTCGGCCGAACGCATGACCAGCGAGCCGAGCCTGCGCATCTCCTCATGCATCAGGCCGACGGCGTTGTGGTCCTTGTCGTCGGAGCGGAAGGAATTGGAGCAGACGAGTTCCGCATAGCCATCGGTCTGATGCGCTGCCGTGCCGCGCAGCGGCCGCATTTCATGCAGCGTTACCGGGATGCCGGCCTGTGCCAGTTGCCAGGCGGCCTCGGAACCGGCCAGCCCGCCGCCGATGATATGTACGGTTTCGTTACTTGCTTTGGTCATGGCCAGATCATTAGGCTCTAGGACAACGGGCGGCAATGGTGGTGTTTTGTATGCGTCAGGCCTTTGTTTTTGCAGTCGTCGCGGTTGTTTTTGGAACGGCGAACCGGGCGCCTCCGGCATATGCCGATACAGACTCGGTTTTTGCCGCGACATACAGGGAATTATCCGTATCGCCGCCTTCGATTGACGCGATCATTGTTTGCCATGGATTTGGCTGCAAATTTCGCGCTGAACTGGCTCTCACCGGCGCTGACCGGGCGACGCTTGCGAGGTTTCTGGCTGGCGGTGCGGCATCGGCCGCCGCGGAGCGCCGCGCCATCGGCGCCGCCGGCGCCTGGTTCGACCGCCGCATAGGGCCGGTTGCCGGCACCGTGGGCCATGTCGCCCGCGCCAATCGGGAATACATGTTCGACAAGGGGCAGATGGATTGCATCGATTCAAGCCGCAACACCACCAGCCTGCTGCTGGTGCTAACGCAGCTCAAGTTGTTGCGGCACCACACTGTCGCCGAACCTGAAGCGCGTGGCTTCCTGCTTGATGGCCGCGGACCGCATGCCACGGCCGTACTGGTCGAAAATGTGACCGGGACGAAATGGTCGGTCGACTCGTGGACGCGGGCTTACGGCCAGGCGCCCGAGATAATGCCGCTCGCTCTGTGGATGACGCTCGACTAGGGCGTGCCGGAATCAAAACGCCCGCGATCTGCGGGCGTTTGAAACCGGTCGATTCGGCGATCATCGCGTTTTAGGCGTGGTGGGCCGACTTCCACGCAACAGCCTGAATATCGGAACGGCCGATGCCGATATCGGCGAGTTCGCGGTCGCCCAGGCGGGAAAGTTCGTTCAGGCTGCGGTTGAACTGCTTCCACCGGTGGATGAAGCGGATGAGGGTGGCAAACATGGGAGGCCTCTTTCTTTCCAGAACCGGGACCTGCTGCTTGATGGCGGTACCGGTGAATCTCGTTACCACCAAAATAGTCATATCCGGCCGCTTGAGAAGAAAAAATGCTGCGATGCAGCTAAGTGAAAAACGCATAGCCTAAGCTAATGATTGTTAACGAAAAAATAGAGAGTTGGCGCCTTTTACCGTCTAACATACAGGGCCATTTTGCGGCGTTGCACAATTCGCGGTCTTTGGTGCTGGTTTTTCGGCTTTCCGTGTAGATTGCGGTCGCCAGCAGAGGACGCCGCCCCATGAAATTGCATATGTCCGTTTTCACCGTTCTTGCCGCGGCTGCCGCCGCCGTCCTTACGCCGCGGCCGGCTGGCGCCGCCGAGATCAAGGTCCTGACCGCCGGCGCCTACAAACAGGTCGTACTGGCGCTGGTGCCGGCTTTCGAGCAGCAGACCGGTCACAAGGTCTCGGTCGACAACGGCACGGCCGGCGAATTGCAGAAGCGCATCGATGGCGGCGAAGCGTTCGATGTCGCCGTGATATCGCCTGTCGTTGTCGAGGCGCTGATCGACAAAGGCCGCATCATGCGCGGCAGCAGGCAAGATCTTGCGACAGTTGGTGTCGGCGTGGTGGTAAAAGAAGGCACGCCGAAGCCGGACATCGGCACCGTCGAGGCCTTCAAGCAGGCCATGCTGGCGGCAAAGTCGGTCGCCTATATCGATCCGAAAAGCGGCGGCACGAGCGGCACCTACGTCGACAAACTGATAGATCGTCTTGGCATTGGTGATGCCGTGCGCGCCAAAGCCAAACTCAAGATGGGCGGCTATGTCGCAGACCTCGTGGTCAGTGGCGAGGCCGAGATCGGCCTGCACCAGATCAGCGAAATCGTGCCGGTGAAGGGCGCGGTTCTGGTCGGCCCGTTACCGAAGGACATTCAGAACATCACGACCTATGCCGCCGGTTTGAGTACCACAACGAAAAACCAGGACGCGGCACAGGCCTTGATCAAAGTGTTCTCCGGTCCCGAGGCTGCCAAGCTGCTCAAGTCGAAGGGCATGGAGCCGGCGACCTGATCCGGCGCATTCGTTTCGTCACCGCATGAACCCGGGTCCGTCAACGGCATCACCGATCGACCACCGCCTCGTCGTTTCGGCGCTCGGCATTGGTCAGATCCTGGCGTGGGGCACGTCGTTCTATTTTCCTGCGGTGTTTGCCGCGGCCATCGTCGGCGACACCGGCTGGCCGCTCGGACTTGTCGTCGGCGGCACATCGATCGGCCTGCTGGTTGGCGGTTTGATATCGCCGCAAGTCGGGGCGATCATCGAGCGACGTGGCGGCCGGCCGGTGCTGCTGGCGAGTTCGCTGTTCTATGCTCTGGGCCTGACTGGCGTGGCGTTGTCGCCGATCTTGCCGGTCTATTTGTTGGCCTGGGTAGCGATCGGCATCGGCATGGGCACCGGCCTCTATGACGCGGTGTTCGCCACGCTCGGCCGCCTTTACGGCAGCAAAGCGCGCGGTCCGATCACGAACCTCACTTTGTTCGGCGGCTTTGCCAGCACGGTCTGTTGGCCGCTGAGCGCCTTCATGATCGACCATATTGGCTGGCGCGAAGCTTGCCTGGTTTATGCCGCATTGCATGTGTGCCTGGTGCTGCCGCTGCAAATGGCCGTGGTCCGGCGCGCACCGGCGCGGACGGCATCGGCGCTTGCGCCAGCGGATGATGCGCGGTCGCCGGATCTGGCGCCGGTCGAAAGGGAAGGCGTGATCTTTGCTCTGGTCGCGATCGTTCTTTCTTTGACGGCGGGTGTGGGCGCGGTTGTGCTGGTCAATTTCATGGTGTTCCTGCAATCGACCGGCGTCGATTATACGACCGCGATCGCGCTCGGCACTTTATTCGGTCCGGCGCAGGTCGGTGCGCGACTGATCGAGAGCTTGTTCGGTAATCGCTATCATCCGATCTGGACGATGATCGCATCCTGCGCGGCGATGGCTGCCGGCCTTGTGATGCTGTATGCGCACTTTCCGGTGCTGGTGCTGGTCATTCTGGTCTATTGTGGCGGCTACGGGATCTTCTGGATCGGGCGTGGAACCTTGCCGCTGGCGCTGTTCGGCCCGCTGCGTTTTCCACGCTTGATGGGACGGATCGCCTTTCCGAGCCTGATCGTACAGGCTTTGGCGCCATCGGCCGGCGCCTGGCTGATCGAGAGCCATGGACCACATGCGACCATCGGCGTATTGACCGTGCTGGCATTGATCAATCTGGTATTGATCGGCGTGCTGTGGTTGTTGTGCCGTCCGAAAGCTGAGTTGAACCTATGACAATGTTGACGTTGCGCACGCTGTATTTCGAGGACCTGTCGGTCGGCATGACCGAGCGGCTGGCCAAGACCGTATCCTCGTCCGACGTGGTCGGCTTTGCCGAAGTGACCGGCGATCGCAATCCGATTCATCTGTCCGAACATTTCGCGGCGCGGACGCCGTTCGGCACGCGCATCGCGCACGGCCTTTACACCGCGAGTTTGATTTCGGCGGTGCTCGGCACCCGGTTGCCCGGCCCGGGTGCGATCTATATTTCGCAGACATTGAATTTCCGCGCGCCGGTCAAGATCGGCGACACCGTCGACGTCACCGTGTCGGTTGCCGAACTGTTGCCTGAGAAATTCCGCGCGCGCCTGGCATGCACCTGTTCGGTCGGCGACGACGTCGTGCTCGACGGCGAAGCCTGGGTGAAAGTGCCGTCGAAAGAGCAGGGCGGTCGTCCGCTGCCGCGGGTTTAAAGTAATTCAATACCAATACTAAAAGCGGAGGGAACTGCTGCGCGTAACGGTAAGTTACGTAACGGGGAGGGCATGGATATTGCTTTGTCGATAGCAATGAAAAAGCAATTGGATATGGAGCAAGACATTGCCAACCCGTTTGCCAGAGAAGCCTCGCGCGAAATCGATCCGCGCCGATCATCATCATACCGCCGGCGACGATGTTCATCGCCGCGCCGTTATCGACGTACCGAAAAAACGCGCCGACGATAATGCCGATACCGACAAAATCGACTGGCTTGCGCTTTGGGCGCTGTCGCTTGCCTTCAGCGCCGTGTTTATCGCCGCGCTCGTTTACTTCAACGAAGGCGATGCGCAGGGCGCGGCGGCAGTCCTTGCCGGCACGGCCGGCATAATTTCCATAGCGCTGTTTATCACCGACGCGCCCGGCTAACGCAATTAACTGCCGGAGGGCGGCGCGAAGAAGCAACGCGGCGAACCGTCCGGGCGCTTGCAGCGCCAGTAAGCGACATCTGGTGACGGTAACGCCTTGCTGTAAGGCACCACTTCGTTGACGTCCTCGCGCCATGTCGGACCGTCCGACTCAACGCCGGTGGCGCTGGCGCCCTAAGTAACGGGACCTTGCAACGAATAGCCGCCACTGCCGACCTTCACATTGTTCGGCGAGACGATGCCGCAATCACCCGCGCCGCAGCACCACTCGCCGGCGAGATTCTTGTAGCCGCCTTGCCTGATCGGGGCGTCATGGGCGAACACGGAAAAACAAATCAGGGGTGACACAAGGACAAGCGAAACTTGCACGAGCAGTGAGCGAACCAGAATGCGCGACATCGAAAGCCTCCTGAAGCGTGGGCCCGGCGTGGCGTTTCTACGGTTTCTAAAACTGCTCCTCCTTCGCCCTTCGATCGCGGCGGTGATAGCGCCACTTTCTCCCGTCCGGCCTTGCTGTGGACGCGACGAATCGTGACTGCATGTAAAATATTATCGCGAAGATTTTTTGTGGAAGAAGAAAATGGTGCAGTGCGGTATATTTGTGGCGGATCGTTTTACGTAGGCTAAATCAGATGGTTACGGCCCGGAAGCCGCTGCTACATAGGTGGCATGCGGCGGCAGGAGGTGGTTGGCGCGGGTTGCCGTTATCGTGTTACCCGCATGTTCATGGGGTCTGCTGTGGCTGATCGATGAACGCATTATCGTGGCAACTCTGGCGCGACCGGCGTGGCAACGTGTCCACGCTGCGCATCGCGGCGCTGGCGCTGCTGCTGTTTCCATTGGCCAAGGCGCTCTTTGACGCCGACGCCATCGCCAATGGCGCGCGGCCGTTGAACGATCTCATTCATCGTGCAGGTTTCTGGGCGCTGATATTTCTTGGATTGTCGCTGGCCGTCACGCCGTTCCGGCGTATTGCCCGCTACGGCAATCTCATCGACGTGCGGCGCATGCTTGGCGTCGGTACGTTCTGTTACGTCGCTGCGCATCTCGTTCTCTATTTTGCCGATCAGCGCTACGACATCGCCAAGATTTTCCATGAACTCACGACGCGGGTATATCTGATTGTCGGCGGCGTCGCCTGGCTTGGCCTTGCCGTGCTCGCGGCGACCTCGACCGATGGCATGGTGCGACGCCTTGGCGGTATGCGCTGGCGTCGGCTGCATCAGGCCATTTACGCCATCGCGCTGCTTGCGCTCATTCATTATTTCCAGCAGACCAAGGCCGATGTCACCGTGCCGACCTTCGCGGCCGGGCTGTTGACCTGGCTGATGGCCTACCGGCTGTTGGCCTGGTGGCGGGATGCGAACGAGCTATCGACACTGCATCTGCTTGGACTTTCTGTGCTGGTGTCGCTACTGACATTTGCCGGCGAGGCGATTGGCATCGGCATCACCTTCGGCGTGTCGCCGCTGCGCGTTCTCGATTCCGTTTTCGATTTCGACGCCGGCATCAGACCGGGATGGCAGGTGCTGGCGGCTGGAATGGCGGTTGTCATTCTCGACCTCGTTCGCAGCCGTTGGATCAGCCGGGCGCCGCGCAGTCGGACAGTCGTGGCGGAGTAGGGGAAACGATGGCCACCTTTGTCGTTTGTCATGGTGCCTGGAGCGCCGGCTGGGCCTGGGCGAAGATGCATCCTTTGATGGGCGCGCGCGGCCACCGGTTGATTACGCCGACACTGACCGGGCTTGGCGAACGAAGTCATCTGGCGCGGCCGGATATCGATCTGGAGACTCACATCGCCGATATTCTTGGCGTGCTGACCTATGAGAGGCTCGATGACGTCAACCTGATCGGCCATTCCTACAGCGGCATGGTCGCGACCGGCGTCGCCGATCGCGCCCGCGCGCGCATCAGACAATTGATTTATATCGACGCTTTCGTGCCACTAAATGGCGAGAGCGCCTTCGATGTCTTGCCGGAATCGGTCCGCGCCCAGCGCCAGTCAGGCGTCAGCAGCAGCGCCGACGGCTGGCGCATTCCACCCGGGCCCATGCCGCCCGACACGTCGCCGGACGATCGCGCCTGGTGCGAGCCGTTGCGCGTGCCGCAGCCGGTCAAGACTTTCGAGCAAAAGCTGATATTCCAAAACGGTCCATTGACGCTTCCGCGGCAATACATCTACTGCCTGCGCAATTCGGCGGACGACCGTTTTCGGGTGTTCTACGAGCGCGCCAAAAGCGAAGGCTGGGCCGGCGCGCATGAAATCGACTCCAGCCACAATCCGCATCTGACCTGCCCGGATGTGCTGGCGGATTTATTGACGAAGATCGCGGCCTAGAATTTGCGGCTGTCATAGGCCCAATGCAGCAGCGCCTGACGCTGGCGCGGCCGGCACAATAGATTGCCGGTCTCGCAATTGATTTCAATCTGGCGGATATGGCGGCGGATCGCCTTCCAGCGGCCGATCTGGCGCTGATCCTCGTCCGGCATCCGACGGCCCCTATAATAGCGGCAATACCATTGAAACCAGCCGCGCGGATCGTCGGGGTGAATCCAACCCTTGCGTCGCCATTCCGACAAAGGCTGGCTGGCGTCGACGTTGAAAAAGTTGAGCGAATTGTCACGTTTTCCGGAAGCCAGTCTGGCCCGGGCAAACCAGCTCGCCGGGAATTCGCGCGCGCAGTCGGTCATGTATTTGCCGCCGAAAACGCCGAGCCGGAGCATTTCCGAAGGCGTCAGTTGCGGCTTGAATTCGGGATCGAAGGAACGGCCGACGCCAGCCGTCAATTCGTAGCGGTAGCCCTTTTGCATCTTGTCATTGACCGTGACGGTGTGCTTTTTCATAGCCAAAGCCATGCCGGTGAAATTGCGGCAAGTCAAAGTACAATTAATCGAGCCACGCTATTGATCGATAAAATCATAGTGACGAGAAAAAGCCATGGCCAAGGTTGCGATTATTGTCGGCAATCCGCTGCATGACAGCTACTGCGAGGCGCTCGGCAAAGCCTATCAACGTGGCGCCGAAAGCGGCGGGCATCAGGCTGAAGTTTTTCTGCTCGGCCGGATGAATTTCGATGCCATCCTGCGCGAAGGCTACCGGCGCGAGCAGCCGCTCGAGCCCGATCTGGCGAAAGCGCGCGCGGCTTTTGCCGCCTGCGATCACGTTGTCATCATTTTTCCATTGTGGTGCGGCGACATGCCGGCGCTCCTGAAAGGATTCTTCGAACGCATCCTGCAAGCCGACCTATTGGCGGTTCAAAAGAGCGGCGGCAAAGCCAGTTGGAAGATGTTCAAGGGCAAGTCGGCACGAATCGTCATGACCATGGGCATGCCTGGCTGGTTCTATCGCTGGTATTTCGGCGCGCATGCGCTCAAATTACTGAAACGCAATATTCTGCAATTCATCGGCATCAAGCCGGTGCGTTCAACAGTCTATGGCATGATCGAAGCGGTCAGCGACGACACGCGAAAGCAGTGGCTGCGTGAGGTCGAGGCGATGGGCCACAATGCGCTCTAGTTTTATTCGGCTTTAACGGCGGGAAGCGGCGCCAGCGCATGCGGCCGGCGCTGCCACAATGGCTTGAGATGCGCCGCCGCGTCGATCAGCGGATTGACCAATTCGCCTTTCACCGTATGCGCGTCGGCCCGATCGGCGAAACCGAATGTGATCGGCTCACGCTCTTTTTGCGGCACATAGAGCGTGCCGAACATCCAGTCCCACAGTGCCAGGCAGCTGCCGAAGTTCTTGTCAAAATGCTTCGGATTGTCGGAGTGATGGACCTGATGATGCGCCGGCGACACGAAGATGCGCCCGAGCATACCGCGGAACGCAATCCACATATGCGAGTGCTGGAGATGCACATATGCGCATTCCGACGATCGCGACCAGTCATTCCAGCGCATCGCGACCAGTGTGACGTGGGTGCGTGACGGTGCCGTTGGATGCTGTT
>CANKBJ010000039.1 GCA_947479905.1 Bradyrhizobiaceae bacterium | reverse complement strand
TCATGCCGTAGCTGCCGACCATGAAGCCGGACGGCGTCGGTAGCGGCACCCCGCTGGTGTATTCAAACGATTCCCCCGGCTTGAGGACTGGTTCCTCGCCCACGACGCCCGGACCCTTGACCTCCTGCAACCGGCCCGAAGCGTCGGTGATGCGCCAATGGCGGGTTTTAAGCTGAACGGTCTCGGAGCCGTGATTGGCAATATCGATCGTATAGGACCAGAAGTAATAGCCATTGCTGGGCGACGACCGCTCGGCGATA
The DNA here is from genome assembly GCA_947479905.1 of Bradyrhizobiaceae bacterium. Classification (GTDB taxonomy): domain Bacteria; phylum Pseudomonadota; class Alphaproteobacteria; order Rhizobiales; family Xanthobacteraceae; genus Pseudolabrys. Next base: position 23,542 of record CANKBJ010000039.1, on the reverse strand, counting down.
AAGCGGGGCGTCACCGTGACCTCAATCTTGCGGGTTATCGCGCGGTACATTTAAAAGCCTTATTATTATACGACGCGGGAACTCGCTATTCGCCCCGGTTCGGGACTATGGCTGAAACGCTGGACGAAAGAAATTCTCTTCATGGCCCCGGTCCCGACCGAACGCGATCTCCGGCTTGATCTGTTTCGCGGGCTCGCCCTCTGGCTGATCTTTCTCGACCATATTCCGTCCAATCTGGTGAGCTGGGTCACCATCCGCAATTACGGCTTTTCCGACGCCACTGAAATCTTCGTGTTCATCTCCGGCTATACCGCCGCCTTCGTCTATGGCCGGGCGATGGCGGTGAGCGGCTTCATCATTGCCGCCGCCCGCGTGCTTAAGCGCGCCTGGCAGATCTATGTCGCGCATGTCTTTCTGTTCGCGATCTATCTTGCCGAGATTTCCTACGTCTCTCACTCCTTCGACAACCCGCTCTATTCGGAAGAAATGGGCGTGCTGAACTTTCTCAACAATCCGGATGTCACCATCATCCAGGCGCTGCTGTTGAAGTTCAAACCGGTCAACATGGATGTGCTGCCGCTCTATATCGTGCTGCTGCTCTGGTTCGCGCCGATCCTGTGGCTGTTGTTGCGCTCGCCAACGCTGGCGCTTCTGGTGTCGGCCGCGATCTACACGATGTCGTGGATGTTCGAATGGAATTTGCCGGCCTATCCGAGCGGCGACTGGGCGTTCAATCCGCTGGCCTGGCAACTGCTGTTCGTATTTGGCGCCTGGTGTGCCCTCGGCGGCGCGGCCAGGCTGGCACGCTGGACCAAGTCGCGGGTGGTTGTCGCCTTGGCTTTCTGCTACCTCGCCTTCGCGTTCGGAATTGCGATGACCTGGTATTTTCCGGCACTCGGCGCCTACGTGCCGAAATTCATCGGCGAAGCCATCTACCCCATCGACAAGACCAATCTCGACGTTCTGCGCATTCTGCATTTCCTGTCGCTGGCGGTGATCACGGTCTGGCTGGTGCCGCCTGACTGGCCGGCGCTCAAGTCGCCGGCGTGCTGGCCGGCTATCGTCTGCGGCCGGCATTCGCTCGAGATCTTCTGCCTCGGGGTATTCCTGTCCTTCGCCGGGCACTTTGTGTTTACCGAGGTTTCCAACCGTGTTTTCATGCATGTCGTTGTCAGCGTCAGCGGCATTGCCATGATGGTTGGCGCTGGCGCTATGATTTCGTGGTATAGACGGGTCGAGCGACAAGGATCGGGACCGCGGCCGCCTGCGACCAAGCCGGGCTATGCGGGGAGCGAAACATGAAGGGGCGCCTTATCTTTCTCCTGGCCCTGCCGGTCGTGGCGGGGTTTGGCCAGATCGTGTCAGGTCCGATGGGACCGGCCTGGGCGCAGCCCTTGACCGAATGCGATGTGCCCAATCGGCAGAACGAGATCGATTTTCCGCTCCCGCAGGTGAGCCGGGCCATCGCCGCCAAACACCTGAATGTGCTGGTGCTGGGCGCCGGTTCCTCCCAGCTTCCGGGGCCCTCCGGGGCGAAAAATGCCTATCCGGCGCGGCTGCAACAGGCGCTGGCGGCGAAATTGCCGGGCGTCGATGTCAAAGTGGCGACCGACGTCAAACCGACCCGTACGGCCTTGGAGATGGTTAAAACATTGAAGCCGTCGCTGGCGGACGCAAGACCGGCCCTGATGATCTGGCAAACCGCGACCGTGGACGCCATGCAGGCGGTCGATCCGGACCAGTTCAGCCACGCGCTGGACAAGGGTATCAAGATCGCCCGCTCGGCCGGGGCGGATGTCATACTTATCAACCCGCAATATAGCCCGCGCACGGAATCGATGATTGCCTTGGCGACCTACGTCGAGAACCTGCGTTGGGTTGCGCTGCAACATGAAGTTCCCCTGTTCGATCGGTTCAACCTTATGAAAGCATGGGCCGATTTAGGAACGTTCGACCTCTATTCCGCCACGAAAAAACTTGATATGGCTGAGCGCGTACATGGCTGCCTCGGGGGCCTGCTGGCTGATCTCGTGCTGGAAGCATCAAAGGCAAGCGTTCCAAATACTGAAAGTGGCCGAGAGCCGGGCAAGTAGGCGGGCTTAGGGGACGGAAACGGTGCAAACTATCGATCTCGCCTGCCGGGCCTTTCAGCGGCTCGCTGTTGTCGTCTTTTTTGCATCGATCGCCATGCCGCTTTCGGCGCAGGCCGAGCCGCCTCCGGGCGCGCCGCCGTGCAATCCCCGCCACGATCTGATCCGGCTTTCCACGCCGTTGAGGCATGTGGCGCACAAGCTCGCCAGCGGCGAGCCGATCACCATCGTCGCGCTCGGCTCGTCATCGACCGCGGGAGCGGGCGCGAGCTCAAGCCTCAATTCTTATCCGAGTCAGCTTGCGCTCGAACTACAACGGCATTTTCCCCGGCACCGGATTGCCGTTCTCAATCGCGGCGTCAACGGGGAGGAAGTCCCCGACATGCTCAAGCGCTTCGACGAGGCCGTGATAGCCAACAAGCCCGATCTGCTGTTGTGGCAGCTCGGCACCAATTCATTGATCCGCGATCACGCTCTCAACGACCGTGGCGCTTCGATCCGCGAAGGCGTCGAGAAGGCGCGGGCCAACGGCACCGATGTCGTGCTGATTGATCCGCAATTCGCACCCAAGGTCATCGCCAAGCCGCAAGTCGGCAAGATGGTCGATTTCATCGCCGCCACCGCCAAGCGCGAAAACGTGGCGCTGTTTCGCCGTTTCGAGGTGATGAAGGAGTGGATCGAGGTCGAGCATCTGCCGTTCAGCACGTTCGTGATCGCCGACGGCCTGCACCTGAACGATTGGGGCTACGCCTGCATTGCCAAGGGCATCGGCATGGCGATCGCCGAGGCCGCGCAGCGGCCGGTCGTGTCGGCGAAGGTTGTGCCGACCGCGCACTGGGAATACGCCGACTGACGCCGGCGCTTCCCGTTTCGCCTAGAGCCTTTCCGGCTTTGATGGAATCAAAGCCGGGGCTCTAGTCTTTTGTTTTGTCGCGTTTTCTTCACGCGAACCGGTACCCACTTCGCTCGAAAACGCTCTAAACTTTATCCAGCGCTGCCAGCAAATCCTCGATCAAATCGTCGGCGTGTTCGAGTCCGCAGGACAATCGCACCAGCCCATCGCCGATGCCAAGTTCGGCGCGCTGATCCGGCGTCAGCCGTTGATGCGTCGTCGTGGTCGGATGCGTGATCAGGCTCTTGGCGTCGCCGAGATTGTTGGTGATCAGGATCAGCTTCAGACCGTTGAGGAAACGGAACGCGCCTTCTTTGCCGCCCTTGATCGCGAACGACACCAGAGTCGATCCGGCCTTCATCTGCTTCTTGACGATATCCGCCTGCGGATGATCGGCCCGGCCCGGATAAATCAGCCGGGTGAGTTTGGCGTGACCGGCGAGGGCATCCGATACTTTGCCGGCGGTTTGCGTTTGTCGCTCGACGCGCACGGCCAATGTCTCAAGGCCCTTGAGCATGACCCAGGCATTGAACGGCGACAGCGACGGGCCGGTCTGGCGCAGCAATTGATGATAATTGTCCATGATCATCTGCTGCGATGCGAGAATGACACCGCCGAGTACGCGGCCCTGACCGTCGATGTGCTTGGTCGCCGAATAGACCACGACATCGGCCCCGAGCGTCAGCGGGCTCTGGTACAAAGGCGTGGCGAACACATTGTCGATCACCAGTTTGGCGCCGGCATTGTGCGCGATATCGGCGACCGCCTGGATGTCATAGACCTCCAGCGTTGGATTGGTCGGCGTCTCCATGAAGAACACCTTGGTGTTCTTGGTCGCTGCCGCCTTCCACGCATTGAGATCCTTGCCGTCGACCAGGGTGCAGGGCACGCCGAAGCGCGGCAGCCAGTCCTCGATCACCCAGCGGCACGAGCCGAACAACGCCTTGGCGGCGACGACGTGGTCGCCCTGCCTGACCAGCCCCATCAGCGCGGTGGTGACGGCGGCCATGCCGGTCGCGGTCGAGCGCGCCGCCTCGGCGCCTTCGAGCGCGGCCATGCGCTGCTCGAACATGTCCATGGTCGGGTTGGAATAGCGCGAATAGACGTAGCCCGGAATCTTGCCGGAGAAGCGCAGTTCGCAGTCCTCGGCGCTCTCGTATTTGTAGCCTTGCGTCAGGAACAGCGCTTCCGACATCTCGTTATATTGCGAGCGGAGCGTGCCGGCATGGACCAGCCGGGTCTCGGGGCGGTAGTTCTTCTCGTTCGAAGCGGACATCGCAGTGCTCCTTTGGCCGATACGCCAGAAAGCGTTGGCGCAACAAAAAACCGGCCGGAGAAAAATCTCGGCCGGGCACACGTGTCCCCGGCCTTTTAGCGCCTTGTTTTACGTGGCGGCAAGCCGGCCGGCTTCAAATGACCACGGGATAAATTGCTTGTACCGGGGCGCCCGGCTTCCCGTCAAGCCATCCGTCGGGTTAGATCGGGCGCGTTCAGACCGAGGTAGAAGTGGCCCTTTCCTTCGCCATCGACGACAAGGGCATCCTGCCCGACAGCATGATCGCGCGGCTGGCCGCCGACGGTGGGATTTTGCCGTCGACCGAGTTTCAGCCGGACCAGATCCAGCCGGCCAGCCTCGACCTGAGGCTCGGCGAGGTGGCCTACCGCGTGCGCGCCAGCTTCCTGCCCGGCTCGACCACGGTCGCCCAGCGCATCGACGAATTGAAGCTGCACGAATTCGCGCTCACCGACGGCGCGGTGCTGGAAACCGGCTGCGTCTATATCGTGCCGCTGCTGGAAAGCTTGGCGCTCCCAGACGACATTTCCGCCGCCGCCAATCCGAAAAGCTCGACCGGCCGGCTCGATGTCTTCACCCGCGTCATCGCCGACGAAATGCGCGGCTTCGACCGCATCGAGGCCGGCTATCACGGACCGCTTTACGCCGAAATTTCGCCGCGCACTTTTCCGGTTCTGGTGCGCGAGGGATCGCGGCTCAGCCAGATCCGTTTCCGCCACGGTCACGCCCAGCTCGATTCCGTTGCGTTACGCGAATTGCACGCACGCGAGCGGCTGGTCGACAGCGACGCCGCCGACATGAACGACGGCATCGCCGTCGGCGTCGATCTGTCCGGCGCGCTCGGCGCCGGCGGCATTGTCGGCTATCGCGCCAAGCGCCACACCGGCCTGATCGATGTCGAGCGTCGCGCTGGCTATCAGGTGCTCGACTTCTGGGAGCCGATGCAGGCGCGGCCGGACCGGAGCCTGATCCTCGACCCGAACGAGTTCTATATCCTGGCGTCGAAAGAAGCGGTGCAGGTGCCGCCTGGTTACGCCGCCGAGATGGTGCCGTTCGATCCTTTGGTTGGCGAGTTCCGCGTCCACTATGCCGGCTTCTTCGATCCGGGCTTCGGTTATGCCGGCTCCGGCGGCAAGGGTTCGCGCGCGGTGCTCGAAGTACGCTCGCGCGAAGTGCCGTTCATTCTCGAGCACGGCCAGATCGTCGGCCGCCTGGTCTATGAGAAGATGCTGGCCATGCCGGAAAAATTATACGGCCAGGGCATCGGCTCGAACTACCAGGCGCAGAGTTTGAAGCTTTCAAAGCATTTCAAGGCTTAGCCGACGTCCTTCGGTCGGCGATGGGCAACGCTAGAGGCGACGCCCGCTGCGCCAACGCCGGTGGCCGTAAAAGCCGCCGCCGCTGATGAGAATGACAAGAAGAACGATGAGAAGGATGTCCATGTCCGGCTCCAATGTGGCGGGACAACGTTCGCGGGGCCGCAGAGTTCCTGCGGGATCGGGCCAACGGTCATGGCAGAGAGGAATGAGATTTCAGACGGCTAAGCTGGCGACATTTTGAGGGGTGCTGGCGTCCTTTTGAAAATGTGCTAAGTCTTTGCGAACGCGGGCGTAGTTCAATGGTAGAACGGCAGCTTCCCAAGCTGCATACGAGGGTTCGATTCCCTTCGCCCGCTCCAACCTTCGCGCCTTCCGGCGCTTCGGTTGGCACGCCAGCCTAGAGCGCGAAGGTTGCCCGCCGAAGCCTTGGCGAAGACGGGCCAGTATTGACCATCCGGAATACAGATCCATGTCCCTGATCGACGTCCACCAGCACGTCATTCCCGACATATATAAAAGCGAACTCGCCAGCGTCGGCGTGCTCGGTTCGGGCGAAAATCCATGGCCGGCCTGGAGCCTGCCGCGGCAGCTGGAACTGATGGACCAGTTCGGCATCGACGCGGTGCTGCTGTCGATTGCCTCGCCCGGCGCCTGGTTTGGCGATGTCGAATTCACCAAGCGGCTGGTTAAAGTCTGCAACGAATATATGGCGCAGGCGGTGGCCGATCACCCCGGCAAGTTCGGCGCCATGGGTTTCGTGGCTTTGCCGGATGTCGAGGCCGCGTGCCGCGGCGTCGAATACGCGCTCGACACGCTCAAGCTCGACGGCATCAATTTGCAGAGCCACACCGCACATCGCTATCTCGGTCACCCGGAAGAGTTCGAGCTTTATGCCGAACTGGATCGCCGCAAGGCGGTGGTGTTCGTGCATCCGCAGCGCCCGCCGGTCTCGGGCATGCCCGAATACGCGTTTCCGGCCGGCTATACGGAACTGACCTTCGACACGACGCGCGCCATCACCAATATGCTTTACACCGGCATGTTGGAGAAGTTTCCCAATATCCGGTTCATCATGCCACATATGGGCGGCGTGACGCCGTTCCTGCTGTTCCGTTTGAGCGGTCTCGACGACGACCCGAAGCTAAAAGACAAGCTGCCGGCCGGCGTGAAGACCTATCTCAACCGGCTCTATTACGACATCGCGCAGTCGCCGTCGCCGCTGGCCTTGCGCGCTCTCCTGGAGATCGCCGATCCGTCGCGCGTCATGTTCGGCACCGATTATCCGTCAGCCCGTCATGTCGAGAAGGTGATGGCTGATACCATCGCCAACGTCACCGCGTTCGACGGCTTTGACGATGCGCTGCGCGCCAGGGTCATGTCCGGCAATGCCAAGGCCTTGTTGCCGCGATTCTCTAAAATTTAGAACTTGGTGCGATACTGCCGCAGTAATTCGCGCCCGTAATCATTGCCGTTCGGCGTGCGCACCAGAGCATGGGCGTGCCGGCGGTTATAGCCGACATCCGGCAGCGCCACGCCCGGTTGATGATAAAATTCGATATAGATCACCGGGCTATGCACGCGATAATAAAAGGGCGCGACGTCAGTGAATTCGCCGATCCAGCCGAAATAAGTGCGGTCGAAATGCGCCATCACCTCGTCGCGCCGGAATTTCGCATGCGCCGGCGTCAGCCGGTCGGTGTAGAGCGTCAGCAGGTCGGTCAGCTGCCCGCGCTGTGCCGGCGTCATCTCGGTTGACGGAACGCCGGCATAGGGCATCGTCACATTGTCCTGAAAGCCGGAGGCATAGCCGTCGAACGGCAGTTGCTTGCCGACGATTGCCTGCGCGCGCTGGCCTGGGTCGAGCGCCTGCATGAAATTCCAGCCGCGCGCTTCTTCCTCGCGCAGCACCGTCAGCCCGGCATATTTGCCGGCTTCCGCCAGAACCGGCTCGGAGCCGAGCAGGATCGGCGACAGCACGATCTGATCGCCCAGCACCAGACAATTGATATTGCAGTGATGGCCGTCGAGCTGAAATCCCCATGGCTCATTGGCGGACGGCTCGCCGAACAGGCTGAGCCAGTAGAAATATTCACCGAATTCGAGCGGCAGCCCGGTCATTTCGGCGAGCGTCTGGTTCAGCCGCATGGCGTTGCGCGCGGTCTCGTAAGCGTAAGTGCCCAAGGTGGCGCGCAGGATGGCATAGGCCAGTTCGCGTTGTGGCTCGCTCAGTTCGACCAGACAAAGGCCGTGCCGCATCAGATTGCGATGGATGTTGCTCCAGGTGCGCCAGATCTCGCTGTCGACCGGGAAGCCGACTTCTTTGCGTTGCGTGGCGTCGAGCGACGCCGCGAACGCGGCGACGGCATCGGCAATCGGCTGCACGCTCGCGCCGGTCCTGCGCAGCGGAAACAGCCAGGGCTCGATCGCCCCGTCCGCGGTCAGTCCGATGAAAGGCTTAGCCAGCGCGACGTCCCAGCCGGCGAACAGGTCCTGCAGCGGCTGCGACACCGCGGTCGTGTCGATGCGCGGCGGCGCGCGCAGCGGATGGGGAAGGGCGTCGGTTTGATCCGGCATGGCTGTGAATTTCTAACACTCCCGGGCGGCGGTTAGAAGAGCGCGCGGCGAGATGAAAAAATTACAGGCCAACTATGCTGAAGCTTCATTCGACGCCGCTGGTTGGTTTCGCGCTTATGTGCTGTATTGAAAAGAAAATGCCAGGGAGGCCTTCGTGAAGCTTGTTCTGTTCCAGACGTCGCCCAGCGCCGAAATTTTGCCGGGCGCGCTCACCGATCGCGGCGTCGTCGACCTCTCGGCCGCGGTGGAAAAGAGTTACACGCCGCAGCTGACCATGCAGGGCATCATCGACGACTTCGACCGCCTGCGGCCAACCTTCGAGAAGATGGCGCGCGACGATAACGCGACGCCGCTCGCTCAGGTGCGGCTGCGGCCGCCGCTGCCGCGTCCCGGCAAGATTCTCGCCTGCATCGCCAATTACTGGGAACACGCCCAGCGCGAGGCGCGCCCGCTCAACATGTTCATGAAAAATCCGGACGCCGTCGTCGGCCCCGGCGACACCATCATGCTGCCGGAATACACCGTGCCGTGGATTTTCATGCACGAGGCCGAACTGGCGCTGGTGCTGCGCGGTCCGTCCAAGATGGTCAAAGCGAAGGACTGGCAGGGAGCCGTCTTCGGTTACACGTCGATGATAGACGTCTCCGCGCGCGAAGAGGGCCGCAAGACCTGGCCGGCCTTTCCGAACACGAGTTGGCTCGGCAAGTCGTTCGACACCTTCGGCCCGATCGGCCCCTGCATCGCCACCGCCGACGAGATCAAGGACCCCAACGATCTGGTGGTGCGGTTCTGGAACGACGGCCAGCTTCGCCACAATTACAATACCGACGACATGGAGCACCGCGTGCCGGCCTTGGTCGAATTCGCCACCACGGTGATGACCATGAACTCCGGCGACCTGATCGCCTGCGGCACCAACCACGAGGGCCTTGGCGCGTTGCAGGATGGCGAAACCGTCGACATCGAAATCCAGAATATCGGCAAGATGACGCTCAAAGTGTCCGATCCGCTGAAGCGGAAATGGGAGCGCGGCGTCTATATGGGCGCCGATTCGACCAATCTCGAAGCGGTCAGGCGCCACCGGCCACAATAAGGTTGCCGCCGCCGCCGAAATGGCGGATTTTGGCGGCGGCCATGACCCGGTAACCGGCTGCGGAGCCTTTTGATGACCCGACGGGAATCTTTATGAGAGCCGACGATCTCTCCCGGATGGATCTCAATCTGCTGTTCGTCTTCGAGGCGGTGATGCAGGAGCGCAGCGTCACCCGCGCGGCGCAGCGGCTCAACGTGTCGCAATCGACCATCAGCCACGCGCTCAACCGGCTGCGCGTGGTGCTCAAGGACGAACTGTTCATCCGCGGTTCCGGCGAAATGCGGCCGACGCCGCGCGCCGTCGCGTTGTCGACCGCCGTGATCCCGACCTTGGCGCATATCCGCGCGGCTTTGGCGCCGACCGAATTCAATCCGGCCAAGGCGGTGCATACGTTCCAGATCGCGATGACCGATTATGTCGCGACCCTGCATCTCACCAATCTGGTCGAAGTCGTGCGCGCCCGCGCGCCCAATGTCGATCTGCGCATCAAGCTCAATGTCATGCAGCACGCCTGGAGCATGCTCGACAAGCAGGAAGCCGATCTCGTTGTCGGCATGATCGACCATCCGCCCGACCGCTTCGCCACCGAACTGCTCTACGAGGACGGCGTCGTCGTGGTGATGTCGCCGAAAAATCCGCTCGGCAAGCAGCCGCTGACGCTGGAGAGTTACGCCGCCGGCAAGCACGTCTATATTCCGGTCGATGGCATCATCCCGACCCATACCGGGCGCATCGACCGGGCGCTGGAACTCAAAGGCCTGGTGCGCCGCCATGTGCTGACGGTGAGCCAGTTCGCGCTGGCGCCGCCGATCATCTACAATACCGACTACATCATGAGCATTCCGCGCCGGCTCGGCGTGATGTGCAAATCGCTGCACAAACTGCGCGTGGTGGAACTGCCGCTCGATCTGCCGCTCCAGCCGACGCGCATCATCTGGCATCCGCATCTCGGCAATGGCGCCGCCAATCGCTGGATGAACCAGATTCTGCACGAGATATCCGCGCCAAAGGCGATTGGCAAAGGCTGACCGCCCAGTCGCATGGCACCATGCTGCGGTTTCATAGTGCATCTAAGAATACTTCATTTCCTGCAGGCGCTTCCGCCCGTGTAAGATCGGGCGCAAGAATTGCCATTTCGTATCGCTGCCATGAAAATACGTGGCCGCAATGCGCAGAATGGCAAAAATGGGGGAGGGAATGTGATGCAGACTCAAGCGACTGCGCTAAAGCCCGGTATGTCGCCCGAGGAATGGAAGGCCCGCGTCGATCTGGCGGCGGCGTTCCGTCTGGCCGCTTTGCAGGATTGGGACGAAGGTCTGGTCGCGCATCTGTCGGCGCGCGTGCCCGGCAACCCGAACCAGTTCCTCATGCACCCGGCCGCCCTTCTGTTCGAAGAAATCACCGCCTCGCGGCTGCACAAGCTCGACGAGAAGTGCAATCACGTCGTGCCGAGCGACGAGATGCCGCACAAATTCGCCTTTCCGTTCCACAAGGGCATCTACGACGCCTATCCGCAGGCGCAATGCATCATCCATCTGCATACGAAATACGTAACCGCGGTGGCGATGCAGGAGCAGGGCCTGATTTACGGCAACCAATATGCGATGTGGCTTGGGCCGATCGGCTACCACGACTATGAAGGGCTGATCTCGACCGACGAAGAAGGGCAGCGCCTCGCCAGGAACTTCGGCAACAGCCAGGTGGTCCTGCAGCGCGGCCACGGCTTTGTGCTGTGGGGCCATACGGTTCACGAGGCCTACATGCTGGCCTTCCTGATGATCCGCGCCTGCGAAACGCAGGTGCGCTCATTGGCCGGCGGCGTGAAGCCTTATGTGCCGCCGCAGCATGTTCTCGACATCACGCCGGGCCAGGCTCGCATCATCACCGACGGCAATGCGCCGTTCAATCAGATGAGCTGGCGGGCACTCCTGCGCAAACTCGACCGCGAAGCACCCGACTATAAAACCTGAAACCGGTACGGCTGCCGCGCCCCAAAAGTTGTCGCGCCGGTTAAAGAACCGTCGCGCATTGAATTCACACGGAGTCTGGAATGACGGTTCTGCAACGCGGGGTGGCGGAAAGTTCGCTGCCGAATTATCACCGCTCGATCGACTGGGATGCGCTCTATAAACGTTACCCGGTGCCGGATGTGTTTGAGCGTGGCCGCTGGCGCTGGTCGTCGGACGAAATCCGCGCATTCCAGAACGAGCAGTTCCTCGACCTGATGGTGACCGGCTGGCAGAACGGATTCTACAAGCGCCGCTGGTCGGCCGTCGGTCTGGAGCCGGGGGACATCAAGAGCATCGACGACATCGTCAAGCTGCCGATGTTCGACTCCGCCGACATCAAGAAAGACCAGGAAGAGAACCCGCCCTTCGGCCTGATCAATGGCGATGTCTTCGCCAAGATGCAGACGACGCCGATGAAGCTGCAAACCTCCGGCGGCACCACCGGCAAGCCGCGGCCGACATTGTATGCGCCGCAGGAATGGGAGATGAACGGGCTGACGCACGCGCGCAATCTCTATATTTGCGGCGTGCGCCCCGGCGACCGCGTGCAAATCCCGCATACGGCCTCGCTCGGCAATGCCGGCTGGTGCGCCTACAAGGCCTGCCACGATTATCTCGGCGCCATGCCGATCACCACCGGCACTGGCGCTGTGACCAGTTCGCGCCGCCAGATCGAGATCGCCCAGGACTGGGGCACCAATGTCTGGTACGTGCGGCCGGAATACGCCACCCAGCTTGCCAAGGTGGCGCGCGACGAACTGAATTTCGACGTCCGCGATCTCAAGACCAAGTTTCTCGGCTGCGGTCTCGGTCCGGACACCGAGAACACCTTCCGCAACCAGTTGCAGGACCTGTGGGGCTGCAAGGTTTACGACATGTACGGCACGCATGAGATGGGCATGGGCGCTTTCGAGTGCCAGCATCAGGCCGGCCTGCATTTCCACGAGGATTCGACATTCTTCGAGATCGTCGGCGTCGAGGACGAGAAGCCGACTCCGGTCGGCGAGATCGGCAATATGGTCTGCACCATTTTGCATCGCCGCCAGCAGCCGATGATCCGCTTCAATCTGCGTGACCTTACCCGCATCGTCTCGACCGAGCGCTGCGAATGCGGCAGCTGCTTCCGCCGCATGCAGAAAATGCTCGGCCGCAGCGACACCATGGTGCGCATCCGCGGCGTCAGCATCTGGCCGCAGGCCTGTTTGCCGGCGATCAAGAGCGACAACCGCACCACCGGCGAATGGCTGTGCATCGCCGAGCGTAATGTGCGCGACGGCGTGGTTCGCGACGAGATGACCGTCAAGGTCGAAGTGCGCGACGACGCCGGCGGCTGGGACGGGCTCAAGGACCACATCGAGAAGCGCCTGCATTCCGACCTCGGGCTGAAATTGACCGTCGAACTGGTCGCGGAAGACGCCTTGATGGAGTGGTCGAACCGCGGCCGCGAAGGCAAGCCGAAGCGCATCCTCGATCACCGTTTTGAGAAGAAGTAACCGCCATGCGCTATTTCGATTGTCACTCGCATTTCTCGACGCAGGCCGGTCTGCACCATGCCACGCAGGCCGATTACGAGCAGGCGCAGAAGGTGTTCAAGCGCAAGCGCACCTTCGAGACCGAAGCGGAAATGGCCGACGGCTTCCGCACGCGCAATGTCCGCACCATTCTCGACATCTACCGCACCTGGCGCATGACCGACGAAGACGACATCCGCAAGTCGCATGACTATGTCATCGACTTCGCGCGCCAGAATAGCGACATCGTCTATGGCAACTGGGTCGCCATCAATCCGGCGATGAAGGACTTCTGGCTCAAGGAATTCCGGCGTCTGCTGGATTCGAAGACCGGCTTTTACGGCTTCTGCCAGAGTCAGAATTCATTGGGCTATCCGCCCAGCGACCCGATCTGGGACCCGTTCTACAAATTGTCGATCGAGATCGGCGCCCCCGTTCTGCTCATGACGGGCCTCACCGGCATCGGCCAGGGCATGCCCGGCGGCAAGGGCATTATCCTCGAAGACGGCCATCCGCGCCACGTCGACAATGTCGCCGCGCGGTTTCCCGAGTTGAAGATTCTGGCTGGCCGTCCGGCCTGGCCGTGGCAGGACGACATGCTGGCGATCCTGCTGCACAAGTCGAATGTCTATTACGAGGTGCATGGCTGGTCGCCGAAATACTTCACGCCGGCGCTGAAGAAAGAAATCGGCTGGCGCATGCAGGACCGCGTCATGTTCGGCTGGGACTGGCCGACCTTGACGCTGGAGCGTCTGGTTGAAGACTGGCGTTCGCTCGGCTACAGCGAGGAAGTCTACGAGAAGGTCTTCCATCGCAACGCCGAGGCGTTTTTTCCCGACGCCGCGCCCAAATAACAAGTAAAAAGTAAGAAGTGATTTTCATGCCGAGCGCCGCCGAACTCGTCCAGCGATTGAACGATGCTGCCGGCCAGCGAAGCCTCGACGTGGCGGACTTTGTCGCGCTGTTGCGCGACACATTTTGTCATGCCGGCCTGTCTGAAGCCGACGCGGTCATCGCCGTCGATGTCGCCGCGCACGGCACGCTGCACGGTTCGGATGCGCACGGCGCCGTGCAGATGCCGCTTTATGTTGCCGGCCTCATGGACGGCACGATCAAGAGCCAGCCCGATATCAAGGTCACCGGCGCGCTGCCGTGCTGCAAGGTGATGGATGCCGACCATGCGCTCGGCCTCGTCGCCGGACAAAAGGCGATGGACGCCGCGATCGGTATGGCGAAGACATTCGGCATGGGCGCGGTCGCCGTGCGCAAGTCGAGCCATAACGGCACCGCCGGTTATTTTTCCGAACGCGCCGCCGAGCACGGACTTATCGGCATGGCCTTCACCAATGCGATGCCGGCGATTGCGCCGACCGGTTCGACCGAGCCTCTGCTCGGCACCAATCCGATCGGCGCGGCCTTTCCGCTGCCGGGCGCCGATCCGATCGTCATCGATCTGGCGACCAGCGTCGTCGCGCGCTCGCGCATCCGCGCCATGCTGACGCAGGGCAAGACGCTCCCCGAGGGCTGGGCGCTTGACCCCGACGGCAAACCGACCACGGATCCCGCCATCGCCGTCAAAGGCTCGGTGCTGCCGATTGGCGGCCCCAAGGGCTACGCGCTGTCGCTGATGGTCGAGCTGCTGTGCAGCGCGCTGGCCGACGGCGAGCCGGGCTTCCAGGTGACCTATGAGAACATGGTCAAGCGCCCGAGCAATATCAGCCAGTTCTATATGGCGCTCAATCCCGCTGGCTTTGCTGGCGACGCGCAATACGGCGCGCGCGCGGCGCATGTTGCCGACGTGCTGGTAAAGGCAAAGCCGATGGCCGGGGCAAACGCGCCGCGCTTGCCCGGTGCGCGCGGATTTGCCGCCAACCGAAAGGCCACGTCGGAAGGCCTGACGATGTCCGTCAACCTCGCGGCGGCGCTGAAGAACGTCGCCCGCATGATCGAAAGCCGCGCGCCGTGAAAGCCTACGAAGTCCGCGAAACCACTGGCCTCGATGGTCTGCATCTCAACGCGAACCGGGCCGAGCCTGTGCCCGGTCCCGGCCAGATCGTGGTGCGTATGCGCGCCGCCGCGCTCAATTATCGCGATCAGGGCGTGATCAAGGGCGCCTATGGCTACACCAAATTTCCGGTCATTCCGCTGTCGGATGGCGCCGGCGAGGTCGTCGCGATCGGTCCCGGCGTCACCCAGTTCATGACCGGCGACCGCGTTTGCGGCACGTTCTTCGTCAAATGGATCGCCGGCCGCATTCCCGCCGACGCCTCGAAGAATTCGCTCGGCGGCATGGTCGATGGTGTGCTCGCCGAATATGCGCTGCTCAACGAGACCGGTGCGATCAAAATCCCCGATCATCTGAGTTACGAGGAAGCGGCGACGTTGCCCTGCGCGGCGCTGACCGCGTGGCACGCGGTGGTGGACGCCGGGCGCATCAAGGCCGGCGAGACCATCGTCATTCTCGGCACCGGCGGCGTTTCCTGCTTCGCGCTGGCTTTTGCGAAAATGCACGGCGCGGTCGTCATCATGACGTCGAGCAGCGACGACAAGCTGGCGCGCACCAAGGCGCTCGGCGCCGACGTAACCATTAATTACAAGACGCATCCCGACTGGGACCAGGAAGCGCTCAAGCTCACGGGTGGCGCCGGCGTCGATCATATCGTCGAAGTCGGCGGCCCCAATACCCTGGCCAAGTCGATGCTGGCGATCCAGCCCGGCGGCTCGATCTACGTCATCGGCGCGCTCGGCGGATCGGGTTCGATCGATCCGCGCGCGATCAACCGCAAGTCGATCCGGCTTCAAGGCATCCATGTCGGCTCGCGCGACATGTTCGCGGCGATGAATCGGGCTATCACGCAGTCGAAGTTAAAGCCGGTCATCGACCGTGTGTTCGACTTCGCCGACGCTAAGTCCGCCTATGCGTATCAGCAAAGCGGCAGCCATCTCGGCAAGATCGTTATCGCTATACCGTAGCCTTCGCATCTTCGTTCAGGGAGAACACCCATGCCGATGTTTGTCGTCCACGCGCTCGACAAGAAGGGCGCCGAGCGCAAGAAGTTCTATGAAGAGCATCGCGCCTATGTCGGCACGGCGGCCTCCAAGCGTATCTGCATGATCATGTCCGGGCCGATCCTGGCCGAGGACGGCGATACGTCGGCCGGTAGTTTCTACTTCCTCGAAGCGCCGGATCGCCAGACCGTGGTCGACTTCAACAGGAACGACCCGTTCACCAAAAACGGTGTCTGGGAAAAAGTCGAAATCAACGCCTTCCTGCGCCGCGCGCCTTAGACCCGCTTCCGTCTGTCCAATAAAAAACGCCCGCTGGCGATTGCCGCGGGCGTTTTTACTTTTTGCCGCCGTGCGCGCCGGTCAGGACAGCAGCCGCATGAAGAACAGCGATATCTCCGGGATATAGGTGACCATCACCAAGGCGATCACCGCCAAAGTCACGAACGGCACCAGACCGGCGTAGAGCACAGCCGAGGGTGTCTTGAACAGCGCTTGCGTCACGAAGATGTTCAGGCCGAAAGGCGGGTGGAAGGTGCCGATGGTCAGGTTCATCACCACGATGACGCCAAAATGGATCGGGTCGACGCCGAGCGAGATGGCGATCGGCGCCAGAAGCGGCGTAAGCATGATCAGCGCCGAAGCGGGATCTAGGAAGCAGCCGACGAACAACAGGAACAGGTTGATCACCAGCATGATCACCCAGCGTTCCGAATGCAGGCCGGTGATCAACGAGACCGCCGCCTGCGAAATGCCGCTGATGGTCAGGAGCCAGGCGAACAGGCCGGCGACCGCGACGATGATGAAGATCAGCGCGGTCAGATACATCGAGCGCGCGCCGGATTCGAACATTTCCTTCAGGGTCGCTTCGCGATAGACGAAATAGCTGACGAAGATCGCATAGATGCTGGCGACGCCGGCAGCTTCCGTCGGCGAGAACACGCCCGAATAGATGCCGCCGAAGATGATGCCGATGGCGCCGAGCGCCCACAGGCCGTCGCGCGTCGCCGCCAGAAATTCCCGAAACGAGAACTTCTCGGTCTGGGTGATGCCGACCTTGATCGAATGCCAGTAGATATAGACGGCGAACATGCCGGCCAGCAGCAGGCCCGGCCCGATGCCGGCGGCGAACAGCTGGATTACGGACACTTCAGACGCGATACCGTAAATGATCATCGCGATCGACGGCGGGATCAGGTTGTCGAGCGCGCCTTCCGCGGTGATCAAGGCGGACGAGAACTTCTCGCTGTAGCCGGCCTGCCGCATGCGCGGATAGGTCAGCGTGCCGACCGCCGCCGTCGCCGCCGTGGTCACTCCCGAAATCGCGCCGAACAGCGCCGCGAAGCCGAGCGAGGTCATCGGGATATTGCCGCGGAAACCGCCGATCAGCGAGCCGACCCAGCGCAGCAGCCGCACCGAGATGCCGCCGCGCGACATCAGGTCGCCGGCGAACACGAAGAACGGCACTGCCAGCAATGGAAACTTGTTGAGGCTGTTGAAGACGGTCTGATGAACGACCGTCACCGGCAAGTCGGTAAAGCCGATCAGGATCACCAGCGAGGTGATCAGCAGCAGCAGAAAAATCGGAAAGCCGAGCAGCAACAGCACGAACGGCAGAATTCCCATAACCCAGTACATATCTGCCCCGCTTAGTCGAAGTTGCCGGTGATATAGGCGCGTATGCGCACGATCGCCGCCGCCGCCATGAAAAGGAACCCGAACAGGATTGCGCTATGCGGGTAAGCCAGCGGGATTTCGGTCGCCGCGGTCACGCCGCCATTGCGTATGTGGAGACCGATAACTTTCCAAGACTGCGCCACGGCAAACAGCGAGCAGCCGATCAGACTCAACGCGATGGCGATATTGACGATCCGCTTCCAGAGCGGGCTGAAGCCCGAATAGAGCAGGTCCATGGCCAGGTGGCCGCCGCGATAGGTGATCGACCCGGCGAGCAGAAACACCGCCCAGATCACGATGAAGACCAATACTTCCTCGGCCCAGAACACCGGAATTGAAAAGACATAGCGGCCGACGACATTGACGATATTGATGCCGACGGCGGCGACGAACAACACCCCGGACACGACGTGCGGAATTTTGATGAAAATCAGCTCTTCGATCCGTCGTTGTTTGGATAGCGTCCGCTCGTCCGCCATGGTCTTGAGCCCTCGGGTTCGGTCAGAACTAAACCATAACCGGCGCGCCTTGCCTTAGCCTGGCGCGCCGGTCTGATGTTTAACGCGAAGAACCTAGTACTTCGCCGCGGTGGTCTGGATCTTGTCGTAGAAAGCCTTGAGCACCGGATTGTCCTTGGTGATGTCGGCGCCGATCGGCTTCAGACGCTTGTTCAGTTCGGCCAGGTCGTCGGCCGGCAGCCGGACGAATTCGCCGCCCGCCGCCCGCCACTTGGCGCGCAGCTCGATGCCCTCGTCGACCGCGGTCTGTTCGGCCCAGGGCTGCAACTTGCGGGCTTCATCGACGATGGTCTTGGCGAGGTCGGGCGGCAATTTGTCGAGCCAGGCCTTGCTGAGACAGACGAACGCGATCAGCAGCGTGTCGTCGGTCTCGAGCAGCGTCTTGCCGACGCTCTGCAGATTGAAGTTGGTGTAGATCGAAATGCCGCTCATCGTACCGTCGATGACGCCGTTCTGCAGCGAGGTGATCATTTCCTGCAAGCCCATCGGCACCGCGGTGGCGCCGAGCGCGGCCATGCGGGCGCGTTCGGCCGGCGTCGCATTGACGCGCAGCTTGGTGCCCTTGAAGTCGGCGAGAGTCTTCAACGGCTTCTTGGCGCCGAAATACATCGACTCGGCGGCGACGCGGATGCCGACGCCGACCAGCCCCTTCGATTCTGCCATGCTCAAAATGTAGGCGTTGAGCTCCGGATCGGCGAGCGTCTTGTTCGCGTGTTTGGTATCGCGAAACAGGAACGGGATGCTGAACAGACCGAAGCGCGGATCGGCCCCGGTGTAGAAGTCCGCCGGGATAGCGTAGCCTTCGATGGTGCCGAGCTGCACGCCTTCGAGAATGGCCGCCGGGCTGCCAAGCTGGCCGCCGGGGAATGTCTTGACCTCGACGCGGCCGTTGGTGGCCTTCTGCAGCACTTCGTTCAGCTTCTCGCCGTACTTGTGTTGCATGTCGCCGCGGGTCACGAGGCCCCACTTGATGGTGTATTCGGCGGCGCGCGCCGAAGTCGATGCGGCCACGAAAGCCGCCGCCAGTATCAAGCCAGTCATCGCATAGCGCGATCGGATTTTCATATTGTCCTCCCCGGGACGGCGGCTGCATTTTGTTTTTTTCGCGGCCGCGCGAATTGATGTTTCGTGTTGACGCCCCCAGAGTATCTTAGCACGGATCGCTGTCAATTATCGTATCATCGGCATGCGCGGCGCGGCGCATGCAGGACGACCATGGGTCGAATGAAATAGGAGCATTGTATGAAGATCGGGATTGTTGGGCTGGGGCGCATGGGCGCGGCCATGTGCCAAAGGTTTCGGCAAAACGGATGCGACGTCACCGTCTGGGACCGCAACAGCGCGACGATGCCGCCGCTGGCAGCCGCCGGCGTGACGATTGCGGCGAACGCGCGCGCGGTTGCCGCTGAAACCGATATCGTCATCTCCATTATCACCGCCGACAGCGGCGTGCGGCGCATTTTCAATGGTCCGGATGGCTTCCTCAGCGGCGATGTGAGCGGCAAACTGTTCGTCGAGATGAGCACGTTGCAGCCGATGACGGCGCGCGAACTGGCGCCGCAGGTCGAGGCCAGAGGCGCGCGGCTGATCGAGTCGCCGGTGCTCGGCACCATCCCGCAAGTGCGCGACGGAAAATTGTTCGCGCTGGTCGGCGGCAAGGCCGAGGATGTCGAGCGCGCGCGCCCGGTTCTTGAACTGCTCACGCGCCGCATCATGCATATGGGTCCGGCCGGCAGCGGCTATGCGATGAAGCTCGCGGTCAATCTCGGCCTCGGCGCCTATATCCAGGCAATCTCGGAGTCGCTTGCGCTCGGTATGCAGCAGGGCCTCGGGCTCGACGCGATGCTCGAAGTCTTGCAGGAAGCGCCTTATGCCAGCGGCTGGATGAAGAGCAAGATCGGCGTCATCAAGGGCGAGCCGCCGGAGATGACTCTCGATATTCGCACCTTGCGCAAGGACATCATGTCGGCGGTCGCGACCGGCGCGCTCTCCGGCGTGCCGATGCCGCTGTCGGCCGGTACGCTTGCCGCGCTGTCGGCCGCGGTTGCCGCCGGCAAAGGCTCCGGCGATCTCGGCGAGATGCCGAAATTCCTGCGCGAGCAGATGGTGCAGAATTTCGACTAGGCCTGGATTGGGACACCGGTAGTTCCGCCCGAGGATGGGATCACGATGCAGCCGCAACTTTACATCGCCAGCAATGGTCTTGGCCTGTGGACCAGCGACGACCTGGGCGAAACGCTGCTGCGCCTTGGCAGCCGCGCCGGCATGTATAGCGGCAATCAGATCTGGGCGATGGCGGCCGATCCGTCCGATGCCAACGCTTTATGGCTCGGCACCAATGGCGGACTGTTCCGGCTGGACCGCCGCGGGAAAAAACTGACGCATGTTCGGTCGCCGATGGACGATCGTCACAAGATCACCGCGCTCGCCTTCTCGCCGCACAATCCCGACATCGTCATAGCCGGCACCCAGTTCGCCGATTTGTTCCGTTCGGAAGACCATGGCCGCACCTGGTGGCAGCTCGACGTCGAGGTGCCGGAGATTTGCGCCAATATGGCGCAGTCGCGCTTCACGCAGATCCTGCTCGATCCGGTCGATGCGCTGCTGGGCTGGGCCGGCGTCGAACTCGGCAACGTCTGGCGCACCACCGACGGCGCCATGACCTGGCACAACATCACGCAAGGGCTGACCAGCGAGGACATTCATGGCCTCGCCGTCGCCAATCAGGGCAAGCGCCATGTCTTCGCCACCACCGACAACGGTGTGCATATCAGCTTCGACGATGGCGAGACATGGCAACCGCGGGCACTCGAGTCGCCGTCATCTTATACGCGCGCCATCGTGCCGCGCGCCGGCGGCGATGACGTGCTGTTCATGACCAATGGCGATGGCCCGCCCGGATCGTGGGGGCGGCTCTATCGCAGCGCCGATCTCGGCCAGCACTGGCAGCATATTGCGCTTCCCGGCAGCGTAGAGAGTTCGATGTGGTCGATCGCGGTCAATCCGGCCGATCCGAATCTGATGTTTGCCTCCGCCGCGCTGGGGCAGATCTATCGCAGCACCGACGGCGGCGAGAGATGGACCGCGCTGAAACGCCGGCTCGGCGAAATCCGCCACGTCATGTGGCTGCCGGGCTGAGGCTGTTACGCCGCCGTAATCGCGATCTCCTCGATCGCCACCCGCGGCAACAAGCGCTTCACGTCTTCCTCGCTGCACAATTCGGTGCCGGGGCTCATCACCGCGGCCGAGCCGGCGGCGACGCCGGTGCGGAACGCCTCCTCGATCGGTTTTCCCGCTGCGAGCGCCGAGACCATGCCGCCGACAAAACTGTCGCCGGCGCCGACGGTGCTGAGCACCTCAATGTCGAGCGGTCCGGCTTTCCAGACGCGCTTGGCCGTGACCAGCAGCGCGCCTTTGTCGCCGAGCGTCAGGGCGACGGCCTCGGTCCGTCCGGAGACGATCAGATCGCGGCAGGCGGCAATGCAAGCGGCGTCGCCGGCCAGCGTCCTGCCGACCAGTCTGCCGAGTTCATCCAGGTTCGGCTTGAACAAGGTGACGCCTTCATCAAGTGCGGCGACAAGCGCCGGGCCGGAAGTGTCAACCACGGTCCGCGCGCCATGCCGCTTGGCCTCCCGCGCCACGCGCGCGAAAAAATCGTCGGGCACGCCGGGCGGCACGCTGCCGCTGGCGACGACGAATTTCGGCTTGTCGGGCAGCGACACCAGCCGTTCGAGGCAGGCCTCCCATTCGGCGCGGTGCAGGGCCGAACCCGGCAGCACGAAACGGAACTGGTTGCCACTGTCCGTCTCAAAGGCGGTGAAATTCTCGCGCGTCTCGACATGCGACGGCGTGACGATACTGTCGATGCCTTCGCGCTCGACCAGCCGCTGCAACAATTTGCCGATGGCGCCGCCGACCGGGTAGATCGCGATAACGTCGCTGCCGAGACGATGCACCACGCGGGCGACGTTGATGCCGCCGCCGCCGGGATCGCGCTTGGGCGCGGAGCAGCGCAGCTTCAGCGTCGGTACGACATGATCGACACTGACGAAGATGTCGATCGCAGGATTAATGGTGAGCGTGACGATGTCTGGCACGAGGGATGTCCATTGCGCTGACGTCAGGGAATGGCCGCTGGACGCACAGCATGCCTTTGCTTCCAACCGTTGGCGACTGTGCCCGTTCCATCATTGGGACCGTTCGCGACCGAAGCCGAAACCGTTGGCCATCGCATAATAGACGGGCTGCGTGCCAGTGCGCACCGCATTGGCGGCGAATATCGCGCCGGCGGCGCCGAGCGGATATCCGGTCGCCGCCTCGGCGAATAAAGTCGCGAAGTTCCCGGAGCGATGCCGTTCGCTACGAAGCGCGGTCAGTCCAGCATCGTCTGCGCGCTCTGTTCCGCGTCGTAAACCGATACCTGGACGATCGGATGCGCCTTTTTGATGGCCTTGCCGGCGGTCTCGGCTTCATCCATCGAGGCAAAGGTCGCCTTGGTCTGCCGGTCGACTTGCAGCCGGAAGCGCCCGAGTGTCGGGCGGTGCTGGCCGGCCTTGGCCGCGACAGGCTCCGCTACAGCTTCCTTCTTGGGCATGCTCATCGTCGCCATACGCGCCAATTCCTTATTGGCCCGGACCGATTTCCGGACATCTTCATCCATCTAGGTGCCCCTGTGGTTTTTGATAGTGCCTGGCCTGAATCTTTGGCCTGAACCTCTGGGCCGAACTTTTTTGGCCTTGCCCCGGGCCTGACTGATTCGGATTTTGGAGGTAGGTGCCAACTCTGGCCCCAAAACGGGGCACAAGGCAAGAACGTCTGGTATAGTCTGGTTAAGACGGCAAAATCCGGGACAGGTCAGCATGGCCACGCGGCACCATCGGTTGAGCGAGTTCAATGACGGCCCGCCGCCGCCCGATTTGCCTTTGCAACTGCTGTGCGAAGACCACAATGGAACTTATCTGCTGCCCTATGCGTGCCGCTTTCACGACGCCGTGTGGCGCAATTGCGTCAGCAACGAAGCCATCGAAGCCGCCGTTGTCGGCTGGCGCGAAACACCACCGCCGCGGAAAGGGAGCCCGCCATGAAGAACGATCGGCCGCGCCGCATGGGCGACAGCAGGCAGGACGCCGAGGCCATGTTCAAGGCCGTGACCACCAAACCGGTGGAAGCGCCGGCGAAGGCGCCAGCGCTGCCGGGCGTCAAGGAAATGGTTTCGCTGCGCATCGACAAGGATGTGCTCGAGCATTTCCAGGACGACGGGCCGGGCTGGCAGGACCGCATCAACGAGGCGCTGCGCAAGGCCGCCGGCAAGTAGCGTAAAATCCGCGCACAAGAATCGGCAACAAAAAGCCGGCCGCGCAATGTGCGCGACCGGCTTTTCTTATACGCGAGAGCCTAGTTGCTCTGGATTGTCTTGATCACGCTCGACATCGGGCGCGCTTCGTCCAGCCCGCCGCCCATTTCCTTGAGCACCATGTCGACATATTCCTTCTTCGGCTCGGTCGGCGTCTGGCCGGTGATCTGCACCACCTTGTAGCCGCCTTCCTTGAGCTGCTTGAG
>CANKBJ010000038.1 GCA_947479905.1 Bradyrhizobiaceae bacterium | reverse complement strand
TTCGAGCGGATCACCCTTCGCTGATAGCCCCGCCAACCGCTTCTCCGTATCGAAAAACCCGAGCTGACCCATCCGCGCCTCCCGAATCATGCCGTCATCCGGAAGACTCGCACAGGAGAGTAGACGCGGCTATTTTTCGAGGTGCCCTTTATATATAAGGTGACGTTGTGCCGCCTATCAACGCGGCCGACGAGTCCGTCCAGACTGCTCCAGAAAACTGCGAGGAATCATACTTTTATGCGCCGTCTGCTATTGTTGTTGCTCAAAGTAGTCATTTCACTTTTGCTCCTTTACATTTCACTGCGTACGGTCAATCTCGCCGCGCTTGGAGAACGGCTTAGCCGGCTCAATGTCAGTTGGATTATCGCCGCTCTTTCGCTTCAGGCGGCGCAGGTGGTTTTGCAAGCGCTGCGATGGCGAGCTATTGCACTTGAATGCGGCGCGAAGCTAACACAGCGCGCGGCGGTACGGATCAATTTCATTGCCGCCTTCTTCAACCAGGTTTTGCCTTCGACCATCGGCGGCGATGCTGCGCGCGTGATCTTGCTTGCGCGCGCAGGCAGCGGCTGGGCGAGCGCTGCTTATTCGGTCATGATCGATCGCGTCGCGGGAGTTGTTGCGCTTTCCGTCGTCGTCATTGGATGCCTGCCGTGGACGCTAGCTTTGCTGCAGGACCCAATTGCTCGGGTGATCCTGCTGTTAATAGGCGCGGGGGCAATTATTGGCGCGTTCATCTTCATCGTTATTGGCGTCCTTCGACTACCGCTGCTAGAGCTTTGGGCGCCGACGCGTCATCTGGTCGAAGTGTCGCGCACGGCGCGGCAATTGACGCAATCGCCGCAGCAATCGACTTTAATTGGCATCGCTTCTTTCGCCATTCATCTGCTGACGATCACATCAATCTGGTGCATTGCCCAGTCTGTCACAGCATCAGCTAGCTTTACATTACTGCTGTTTATGATCCCGCCGGTAATCCTGATTTCTACGATCCCGATCTCAATTGCTGGATGGGGTGTACGTGAAAGCAGCATGATTGTTGCCTTTACTTACGCCGGACTTGCCGCAGGCGACGGCCTGATCGTCTCGATTCTTTTCGGGCTGACTGCTTTTGCTATTGGCGCTGTCGGCGGCGCTGTCTGGATCACTGGCGACATAACCATGTCGACGGTAAGAACTACGTCCATGCCGTCGAGCGACTAGTATGGTAACTGGTGCAATAGTTTATTTTGCTGGCTTAGAATTCAGGGCCGGAAGCACTCCAGTCAGTAAGTGCTCCGCTTCCATTGCCGCAGCCTCGAGCCGGTAGACTACCGAGTCTAAACCGACTTCTCGCGACTTCACCAACATATGCTGTATGTTAGTGATTATATGTCCCAACACTTCCACTTTCGGATTTTCTGCCATTTCGACGGATCCAATGAAATGCTCGTTTAAGTTGTATATAATAAATAGCCCCTCTTAGAGAGCATAGAGCATTTGTTGGCTTCTGCAACGGCGGTTAACAGCCATTTAAACCTATGTATATTATCCTATAGCTTGCCCGATGAGCGGCGCTTCTAGAGGCGTTCTTGGAGTGGGGGTGAGCAGCGGCGCCCGCGGGCGGAAGGGTGCGCTCCTTCCGTGCCGGGGCTCCGCCCGGGGACACTAGGATCCCCCGCCTAGGATCCCCCGCCGGGAGTTGGCTGATGGTGCGAAGCCCTTGGCTTTGCCCGATGCTCCGACTGATCCCTCCGCAAGGAGTTGGATCACTGGGTTCTTCGGGAAGGCCAGCAGCCGCCAGAAGCGCGGCCCCCGGGTGCCGGAAGACGCCGCTTGTGGAGCGTCGCGAGGCGTCCGCGGCTCTAAAGGGTCGCGGTACGATAGAGTACGGACGCGCCTCGCGGCGCTCCACACCCCTCAATCGAGAGGAGGACAAAAAGAATAGACGGCGTACCCGGCGCCGGTAAACAACACGGGCGATTTTTGTTGCCCGCTGTTTGACAGTTTAAAAATTCGATCGTCCGCGATTGCCTCAACGGGCAGATTATCAGATTTTCAGAAACCGGTGTCCGCTCGCGTCCAGCACCACGCAGGTCAATCGTCCGGTGATGAAGGCGCCGGTGTCGATATTGATCCGGTTCGGCCGCACATCCGGCGCCTCGACCGGCGTATGGCCATGCACGACGATCTTGCCGAAATCCATGGTGCTGCCGAGGAAGTCATCGCGAATCCAGAGCAGGTCGGCTTCGCTCTGCTGCGCCAGAGCAACGCCCGGACGCACGCCGGCATGGCAGAAAAAATAGCCGCCAAGTGTATAGGACGTCCGCAGCGACGCCAGAAAAGCGCGGTGCGCGTCGGGCAGCGCTGCGCGCAGCCGTTCCGCCGCCACGTCGAAATTTCGTCCTAGCATCACATCCGCGACCGGAACGCCATAGGAATGCAGCGTTTCGACGCCGCCGAATTGACGCCAATGATCGCCGCCGGCGCCGGCTGCGAGAAAGCCCTCGAACACGGCTTCATGGTTGCCCTTGAGCGCGACATGCGGCGTCGGGAAAGGATTGCCGGCGAGAAGGTCGAGCACTTCGCGCGAGGCCGGGCCGCGATCGACATAATCGCCAAGCGTGACGGTCAGCGCCCGCGGCCCATGGTCCTCGACATCGCGGCCAATGGCGTCGATCGCCCGCCGCAGCAGATCGAGCCGGCCGTGAATGTCGCCGATGGCGTAAACCCTGATCTTCCCGAATGACGATTGGTCCATCGCCGCAGTCTATGTTAACCCGCGTCCCTGACACCAATAAGAAAAGACAGTGGAAATGCCGGGAAAATCGGATTTGACGGGCGGCGGCGCCTCGCCGCGAGAACGGTTTTTGACCTCGCTTTTGTTGCTGTGGCTCGCCGGCAACGCGCTGCGCCTGACCATTCTGGCGGTGCCGCCGGTCATCCCGCTGATCCACGATCAACTGAACATGAGCGCCACCCAGGTCGGCATTCTCACCGGCCTGCCGTCGATGCTGCTCGCTCTTGCCGCCGTGCCGGGCTCGCTGTTGATCGCTAAACTCGGCGTGCGCGCCGCGCTGGTCATCGGTCTGATGCTCACCGCCATTGGCGGCGCCCTGCGCGGCCTGTTGCCGGACGTGCTGTGGCTCTACGCCATGACCGTCGCCATGGCCGCCGGCGTCGCCATCATGCAGGTGACCATGCCGACGGCGGTGCGCGCCTGGCTGCCGAACCGCATCGGCTTTGCCACCGCGGTCTACACCAATGGCCTGCTGGTCGGCGAAATCCTGCCCGTCGCCTTGATGCTGGTTCTGGTGCTGCCGCTCGTCGGCGGCAGTTGGCAGTGGGGCTTCGTATTCTGGAGCGTGCCGGTCGTCGTCATCGCGCTCATTGTCATGGCGCTGGCGCCGCGCGCGGCGGCGACCAGCGGCGCACCGGTTCGCCGCAAATGGTGGCCGGACTGGCGCAACATGCTGATCTGGCGCCTCGGCATCATGCTCGGAACCGTCAACGCCGTCTATTTCTCGACCAATGCCTTCATTCCAGATTATCTGCGCAGCATCGGGCAGGACGGATGGATCAGCGCGGCGCTGACCGCGCTCAATCTCGGCCAGTTGCCGGCCTCTTTCATTCTGCTGGCGGTCGCCGGCAGGCTCGAGCGCCAGGCCTGGCCTTATGTCGCTTGCGGCATCGTCTGCCTGCTGGCAACCGGCGGCATTGTCTTCGGCAATGGCCTCTGGATCGTCGCCGCCGCGGCGTTGGCCGGCTTTGCCGCCGCCGGTATTCTCATTCTGGTTCTGGCGCTGCCGCCTTTGCTCAGTCCGCCCGACGACGTGCATCGCGTTACCGCGGCGATGTTCACCATCAGCTATAGCTGCGCGGTGATCGTGCCGGTGATCAGCGGCGCGTTATGGGACCTCACCGGCATAGCCGCCATGGCCTTCTTGCCGATCGCGTTCTGCGGTATCCTCCTGGTTATTCTCGCGCCGGCGATCAATCACGTTCCGCGAATGGAGAGCTAAAGCCATGCGTCCGATTCCGGTGGGAGCCAAAGGCCGCGATACCTTGCGCGTGACGCCGGCGCATCTCGCCAACCAGTTCAAGGACGCTCTGCTGCCGAAGGTGTTCGCCACGCCGATGATGATCACGGTGATGGAAAACGCCGCGCTCAACGCGGTGCGCGACTATCTCGAGCCGGGCGAGAGCTGCGTCGGCACGCTGGTCAATGTGCGCCATCTGGCGGCGACGCCGGCCGGCCACGTCGTTACCGCCGAAGCTACCGTCACCAAAGTCGACGGCCGCCGCATCGAATTCACCGTCTCAGCCCGCGACGAGATCGAGGAGATCGGCAGCGGCACGCATGAGCGCATGGTGGTCAACATGGATCGGATCGCGAAAAAGCTGGAGTCGAAGAAGCGGCCGTAGCGACCACGTAGCCCGCATGGAGCGCAGCGGAATGCGGGGTGTTGCCGCGCGTCGGCCCCGGATTTCGCCTCGCTCCATCCGGGCTACAGGCTGAGACGCTTTGGCCCCTTGAATTCGGGCTTTTCCCGTAGTATCCCTCAATAGATACTTCGAAAGTATCTATTATGATGTTTTTTACATGATAACGGGCACGCAGATGCGGGCGGCCCGCGCCCTGCTCGGCTTCGACCAGCGCGCGCTGGCCAAGGCCGCCGGCCTGTCTTTGCCGACCATCCAGCGCATGGAAGCAAGCGACGGCGTGGTGCGCGGCAATGTCGATTCATTGATGAAGCTGGTCGACGCACTGGCCGCCCATGGCGTTGAATTGATCGGCGAAGGCGCCGCCTCATCTGGCGGCGGCCGCGGGGTTCGGCTCAAATGATGACGCGCCAGACACATCGGCACGGCCGGTGGGGGCGATGATGGTGACCGTCGCGCTCTTCGGCGTGCTGACTTTGGTGGCCCTCGCTCCCATCGCCGTCGCCATGAGCGCGTCGCCGAACGCGACCGGCTTTGTCTACGGCGCCTGCCTGATCGTGACGCTGATCCTGTTTCTGCTGGCTTTGCACAGCCTGCTCGACCACCCCGCTGCCTCGACGATCACCCTCCCGCTCGGCCTGCCCTGGCTCGGCGCGCATTTCCGCATCGATCCGCTAGCGGCGTTCTTTCTCGTCGTGGTCAATCTCGGCGCGGCGGCGGCGAGCCTGTTCGCGCTCGGCTATGGGCGCCACGAGGAAACGCCGCAGCGCGTGCTGCCGTTCTTTCCGGTCTATCTCGCGGCGATGAATCTGGTGGTGCTGGCCGACGACGCCTTTTCGTTTTTGCTGTCGTGGGAATTGATGTCGCTGTCGTCCTGGGCGCTGGTGATCGCGGATCATCGTCGCGTTGAAAATAGGCATGCCGGTTTCGTCTATCTGCTGATGGCAAGCTTCGGCACGCTGACCTTGCTGCTCGCTTTCGGTCTGATGGCCGGCGGCGACGGCGCTTACGCCTTCGACGCCATTCGCGCCGCGCATCCAGCGCTTGGCACGGCGGCGCTCGTCGTGGTCCTCGCTTTGATCGGCGCCGGCTCGAAAGCCGGTCTTGTTCCCTTGCATGCGTGGCTACCGCTGGCGCATCCGGCCGCGCCCAGCCACGTCTCGGCACTGATGAGCGGCGTCATGACCAAAGTCGCGGTGTACGGCTTCATCCGCATCGCCTTCGATCTGCTTGGGGCCCCGCAATGGTGGTGGAGCCTCGTCGTGCTGGCGCTCGGCGGCGTCACCGCGATGATGGGCGTACTCTATGCGCTGATGCAGCGCGATCTCAAGCGCGCGCTGGCCTATTCGACCATCGAGAATATCGGTTTGATCTTCGCCTCGCTCGGCCTGGCGCTGGCCTTCAAGGCCTACGGCATGCATGTCGCCGCCGCGCTCGCGCTGACCGCCGCGCTGCTGCATGTGTTCAATCATTCGCTGTTCAAGAGCCTGCTGTTCTTCGGCGCCGGCAGTGTTTTGACCGCGACCGGCACGCGCGACATGGAAAAGCTCGGCGGATTGATCCACCGCATGCCGCAGACCGCCTTCGTGTTCCTGATCGGCTGCACCGCGATTTCGGCGCTTCCGCCGCTCAACGGATTCGTCTCCGAATGGCTGAGCTTCCAGGCGATCCTCTTGAGCCCGCAGTTGCCGTCCTGGGGCTTGAAGCTGATGGTGCCGGCGGTCGGCGCGCTGCTGGCGCTGTCGGCGGCGCTTGCCGCCGCCTGTTTCGTGCGCGCTTTCGGCATCGTCTTCCTCGGCCGGCCGCGTTCATACGATGCCGGCGCCGCGCTGGAGACCGACACCAATTCGCTGGCCGCCATGTATGCCTTGGCCGCCACCTGCCTGATCGTTGGCATTCTGCCCGGCATTTTCATCGACGCGCTGGCGCCGGTGACGCAGATGCTTACCGGCGCACGCATGCCGGTGCAGACCGACGCCGAGTGGATGTCCATCGTGCCGATCGCCGAAAGCCGCAGTTCCTATAACGGGCTCTTGGTCTTCGCCTTTATGGTCATCACCGGCACGGCCACGGCTTTTGCGATTCATCGATTTGCCTCGGACAAGATCCGGCGCGGCCCGGCCTGGGGCTGCGGCTATCCCGACGCGAGCCCGCTGACGCAATACTCGGCCTCCAGTTTCGCGCAACCGATCCGCCGCGTCTTCGGCAGCCTCGTGTTCCGCGCCCGCGAAATCGGCACGATGCCGCCGCCGGGCTCAAGGGCTCCGGCAACTCTGACTGTGCAGTTGCGCGACCTGATCTGGGATTTTGCCTACGCGCCGGTTGCAAACGCGGTTGGCCTGATCGCCGACCGCCTGAATTATCTTCAATTCCTCACCATTCGCAGCTACCTGACTTTGGTCTTCGGCGCGCTGGTGATTCTGCTCACGGTGCTTGCCACATGGCCGTGATCACCGATTTCGCCCTGCAAGGCGCGCAGATGCTGCTGGTGCTTCTGATGGCGCCGCTGCTCACCGGCTTAGTGCGCAAGATGAAAGCGCGATTGCTGAGCCGGCAAGGCCCGCCCTTGCTCCAGCCCTATCGCGACCTGTTGCGGCTGATGCGGAAAGACGCCGTGCTGGCCGACAACGCCTCATGGCTGTTCCGCGTCATTCCCTATCTGGTCTTCGCCGCCACCTGGGTCGCCGCCTCGCTGGTGCCGACCTTCCGCAGCGGACTTTTGTTCTCCTGGACCGCCGATCTGATCGCCATCATCGCCGTGCTCGGCAGCGCCCGCTTCTTTTTGGCACTGGCAGGGTTGGACGCCGGCACCAGTTTCGGCGGCATCGGATCGAGCCGCGAAGTGATGATCTCCTCGCTGGCCGAGCCGGCCATGCTGATGATCGTTTTCGCCATCGCGCTGATCGCCGGGTCGACACAGTTGTCGACCATGGCCGCGTTCATGAACTCCGCCGAGGTGGGCTTGCGCGTCTCGCTTGGACTCGCCTTGATCGCGCTGACCATTGTCGCGGTCGCCGAGAATGCGCGCATCCCGGTCGACAATCCGGCGACGCATCTTGAGTTAACCATGGTGCACGAGGCGATGGTGCTGGAATATTCGGGCCGGCATTTGGCGCTCATTGAACTCGCCGCCTCGCTCAAGCTGCTCTTGTATATTTCGCTGATCGCCTGCCTGTTCGCACCTTGGGGCATAAGCCCGGCAATTATCGCGCCGCTGCCCATCCTTATCGGCGTCGCCGCCTATATCGGCAAGCTCACTGTCCTCGGCGCACTGCTCGCCTTGTTCGAAACCTCGATCGCCAAGATGCGCGTCTTCCGCGTGCCGGAATTCCTCGGCGCCGCTCTGATGCTGGCGCTGCTGGCGACCTTGCTGCGCTTCGTGTCGGGGAGCTTTTAGATGCACAGCATCACTTTCGACATCGCGCATATGCTGGCCGGCTCGCTGGTGCTGGTGAGCTTCATTCAGCTCTATCAGCAGCGGCTGTCGGCGCTGTTGAACATCTTCGCGCTGCACGCCTTCGTGCTGGCGGCGTCGGTCGCCTGGCAGGCTTATGTGCAGGATGCGCCGCATCTCTACATCACCGCGGTCATCGCGCTGATCTTCAAGGCCCTCGTCATTCCGCTGGCGCTGCGCCGCATCGTGATTCGGCTCGGCATTCACCGCGAGATCGAGAACGTGTTCGGCGTCGGCCTCGCCATGCTGCTCGGCATCGGCCTCGTCGCACTGTCGATGGTGGTGATGCTGCGCGTCACTTCCGGCGCCGATCCGCTGGCGCGCGAGGATCTCGCCTTCGCGCTCTCGGTCGTGCTTCTTGGCCTCTTGATGATGGTGACGCGGCGCAACGCGGTCAGCCAGGTGGTCGGCTTCATGTCGCTGGAGAACGGGCTGGTGCTGGCTGCGACCGGCGCCAAGGGCATGCCGCTGGTGGTCGAAATCAGCATCGCCTTCTCGGTGCTGATCGCCTTCATCGTCATCGGCATCTTCCTGTTCCGCATCCGCGAACGCTTCGACACCGTCGACATGCAGGCGATGGACCGTTTCAGGGAAGAGCAGCGATGACCATCGGCGCGCTCGAAGGCGTTCTGCTGATCCCGGCTCTGTCGGCGGGGCTGCTCGCCGTTCTGCCAGGCTACAAATTGACGTCGCGGCTGAACATGCTGGCTGCGTTTCTTACGTTCGCCACCGCCGCCTCGCTGTTCGTTGTCGAGCCGGCATCCGGCCGCTATCTTCTGGTCGATGACCTCAACAAGGTGTTCATCGTTCTCACGACTTTCGTCGCCTTCACCACCAGCGCCTTCAGCGCCAGCTACATCGGCCACGAAATCGAGACCGGCCGGCTGAAGCCCGCCCATGTGCGGTTCTATCACGCCATGTATCAGGTACTGATGTTCGCCATGAATCTGGCGCTGATCGCCAACAATATCGGCCTGATGTGGGTGGCGATAGAACTGGCGACGCTCACTACCGTGCTGATGGTCGGCTTGTATCGCACGCACGAAGCGCTGGAAGCGGCGTGGAAATATTTCATCCTCGGCAGCGTCGGCATCGCGCTGGCACTTTTCGGCACCATTCTCGTCTATATGGCGGCGCAGCCGGTGATCGGCGAAGGCCCCGACGCGATGGTCTGGACCATCCTGATGACGCAGGCGGCGCGCTTCGATCCCGATCTGCTCAATGTCGCTTTCGTGTTCCTGCTGCTCGGCTACGGCACTAAGGTGGGTTTAGCGCCGCTGCACGCCTGGCTACCGGACGCGCATGCCGAAGGTCCGACACCGATTTCGGCGGTGCTGTCGGGGCTGCTGCTCAACGTCGCGCTTTACGCGCTGCTGCGTTTCAAGATGCTGCTGGCGCTTAATCCCGTCGCCATCGCGCCTGGACCGCTGATGGTGACCATGGGGTTGATCTCGGCGGTGTTCGCCGCCTTCATGCTGTACAGCCGGCGCGACATCAAACGCATGTTTGCCTATTCGTCGATCGAGCATATGGGCATCATCGTCTTTGCCTTCGGTATGGGCGGGCCTTTGGCCAACTTCGCCGGGCTGTTGCATATGACGATGCATTCGCTGACCAAGTCGGCGATCTTCTTCGCGGTCGGCCACATCGCGCAGATCAAAGGCACCCAGCGGATCGCCGATATAAGCGGGTTGACCGTGACGCATCCGGTGCTCGGCTGGGGACTGGTCGCCGGCGTGGTCGCCATTGCCGGCCTGCCGCCGATGGGCATTTTCATGTCGGAATTCCTGGTGGTCAGTTCGACCTTCGCCCGCGCGCCGTGGCTGGTATTGATCCTGGTGATCGCCATCCTGGTCGCGCTTGGCGGCCTGTTCATCAAGCTCAATACGATCGCCTTCGGCGATCCGCGCGGCTCGAACGCGCCGGCGCAGGCCTCCTATGTGCCGATGTTCGCGCATCTCGCCATCGTCTTTGCCGCCGGCATCTATATGCCGCCGGCGCTGGTGACCGGCTTCCAGAACGTGGCGAGGCTTTTGGGATGACGCTGTCGCACGAAACCGTGAACGTCGATGGCTGGCTTGAGGCGGGCGATCGCCTGGCCGGCGGGAGCCTGACGCTGCTTGGGCTGTGGGCCGATCCACCGAACGTGAAAATGGCCATGCTCGACGAGGCCAGTGGCGACATCAACATCATCACTTACGCCTGCCGCCACGGCCAGTATCCGGCCGTCGGCGTCAAACATCCGCCAGCGATCCGGCTTGAGCGCGCCATTCGCGATCTGCATAAACTGGACGCAATCGGCGCCAGCGACACGCGGCCCTGGCTCAAGCACACGGCCCCGCCTTACGAATTTCTCGCCGCCGAGGGCGAAGCGCTGCACCAGATCGCGGTCGGCCCGGTGCATGCCGGCATCATCGAGCCGGGACATTTTCGTTTCACCGCCAATGGCGAATTCCTGGTGCGGCTGGAAGCGCGGCTCGGTTACGTGCATCGCGGCATCGAAGCCTCGATGGTGGGCGTGACGCTCGACAGAGCGGCGATGTTCGCCGCGCGCGGCTCCGGCGATTCGACGGTGGCCTATGGCCTCGCCTTTGCGTTGGCTGCGGAAACGGCGCTCGGCATCGCAGCCCCGCGACGCGCGATTTACCTGCGTGCGCTGATGGCTGAACTGGAACGGCTCGCCAATCACTTCGGCGATATCGGCGCGATCTGCAACGACGCCTCGTTTTCGCTGATGCATGCGCAATGCGGCATTTTGCGCGAACTGACCTTGCGCGCGGCGGAAGCCTGCTTCAGCCACCGCCTGATGATGGACCTCATCGTGCCGGGCGGCGTTGCACGCGACATAAACGAGGATGGTGTTGCGCAGCTGCGGGCGTTGCTGGCCGAAGTGCGGCGAGTGTTTCCGCATCTCACAGAACTCTACGACAACACGGCGTCACTGCAGGACCGCACCGTCACCACAGGCAGCGTCAAGCCGGAATACGCGCGCCAGTTCGGCGCCGGCGGTTTTGTTGGCCGCGCCTCGGGCCGCGACTTTGATGCTCGGCGGCGGCCCGGCTATGCGCCTTATGACGCACTCAAATTCGATGTGCCGGTGCTGACCGCCGGTGACGTCAATGCGCGGGTCTGGATTCGCATCCGCGAGGTCGAACAAAGCCTGGCGCTGGTTGAGCAGATTCTTGCCGCGCTGCCGCAAGGCGACCTTCGCATCGACCTGCCATCACGCGGCGGCGACGGGTTGGCGCTGGCCGAGGCATTTCGCGGCGACGTGCTGGTCTGGCTTCGCCTCGCCGATGATGGCAGCGTCGCGCGCTGCCATTTGCGCGATGCGTCGTGGTTTCAATGGCCGCTTCTAGAAACCGCGGTCGAGGGCAACATCGTCGCCGACTTCCCGCTCTGCAACAAGTCGTTCAACTGCTCTTACGCGGGGCACGATTTATAATGCGCAAAACC
This sequence comes from Bradyrhizobiaceae bacterium, assembly GCA_947479905.1. Taxonomy (GTDB): domain Bacteria; phylum Pseudomonadota; class Alphaproteobacteria; order Rhizobiales; family Xanthobacteraceae; genus Pseudolabrys. The sequence goes on along the minus strand of CANKBJ010000038.1, from coordinate 13,176 downwards.
ATGATCGAAAGCCTGTTGCGCGGGCCGCTCACAGAGCCGCCACCACCCGTTGACGCGGCGGCGCTCGAAGAACTGGTACAAAGCGTCAACCGCGCCGCGCGCGCCCGTCTCGGCCGCTCGCTGTCGATCCGCCATGTCGATGCCGGCTCGTGCAACGGCTGTGAACTCGAACTGCATGCGCTGAGCAACGCCTTCTACGATCTCGAACGCTTCGGCCTGCGCTTCGTCGCCTCGCCGCGTCATGCCGACGTGCTGACGGTGACCGGGCCAGTGACACAGAATATGCGCGAGGCCTTGCTGCGGACCTACGAGGCGATGCCCGATCCGAAATGGGTTGTCGCCATTGGCGGCTGCGCCGTCGATGGCGGGATCTTTTCTGGTAGTGCCGCTGTCGTCGGCGGCGTCAAGGACGTGCTGCCAGTCGACCTCACGATTCGCGGCTGTCCGCCCAACCCGCGGCAGTTACTGGCCGGACTGCTGGCGTTGCTGCAAAAGGCATCCTAGAATCTCAGCCGCGTATCGCCGCCTTGATGCTGGCCACGTTTGCGCGGGGCGCTTTCGCGGCGTCGATGATGCGCGCTTCGGTCTTCAGAAATTTGTCGAGCGCAGCGCGCATCGCACCGATCTTGTCGACCGGCACGACAATGGCGCCATGGCGATCGAAGTGAATGAGATCGCCGCTGGACACCGGCATGCCGTGCACAGTGACGTCGCGCCCGTAGTCGACGACGTGGACATAGGAGTGCGACGGCGAAATCGATCCGGCGAGCATTTGAAAGCCCGGCGCGATTTGGGGGATGTCGCGCACCGAGCCATTGGTGATGGTGCCGATGCAGCCCAGCGCTTTATGCACGTTCGACTGCACTTCGCCCCAGAATGCGCCGTAGCCGGCCGGGTCGTCCAGGTCCTGGATTACGACGACGCTCGGCTGCGGTGCACCGGCGATGTAATCGAGATAGTCCATGCGCTTGTCCATGTAACCGGCGTCGCCGAGGCCGAAGGCGTCCTTGGCGCGGATCGTCACGGTCTTGGCGTAAGCCAGCATCGGCGGCAAATCGGGAAACGGGCAGTGCAGGTGCCGCGTCGTGTAGCCGTGGCCGCGCAGCTCGGGGGCGACCATCTCGACCACATTGCACACGGTCGGCGTATCGATCGAGCGCAGGAATTCGGCATCGGCCTGTGATAGCGGCATGGCGTCCTCAAATGTCCGGCTGGAAGCGGCGAATACCTTGCGACTAATGCCGCCGCTGTCAATGCAGGGCCCTTACGACGGTCGAGCCGGAGCGAGGCGTGGCGCAGGGCGCCCAGGACCGTTGCGCTGCGCCAGTCACAAAAAGAACTCTCATTGCGTGCGTATGTCTGCTATTGTAACCAGCGGGTGAAATGCGACTTTGGGAAAAATGCACCTCGAGCGACGCATATTGGTGACGGGAGGCGCCGGGTTTCTCGGCTCGCATCTGTGCGACCGCCTGCTGGAAACCGACGCGCATGTCATTTGCGTCGACAATTTTTTCACCGGCGCCCATCTCAATGTCGGCCATCTGCATGGCCACCCGCATTTCGAACTGATCCGGCATGACGTCTCGCTGCCGCTCTATATCGAGGTCGACGAGATCTATAACCTCGCCTGCCCGGCGTCGCCCGTTCATTACCAGCGCGATCCGGTGCAGACGACCAAGACCAGCGTGGTCGGCGCGATCAACATGCTGGGCCTCGCCAAGCGCTGCAAGGCCAAAATATTCCAGGCCTCGACCTCGGAAGTCTACGGCGATCCAAGCGTGCATCCGCAAACCGAGGAATACTGGGGCAACGTCAATCCGATCGGCGCGCGTTCCTGCTACGACGAAGGCAAGCGTTGCGCGGAAACCTTGTTCTTCGACTATCGCCGCCAGCACAACATGCCGATAAAGGTCGGCCGGATTTTCAATACTTACGGACCGCGGATGCATCCCAATGACGGCCGGGTTGTCTCGACATTTATCGTCCAGGCGCTGACCCGGCAGGACATCACTTTGTTCGGCGATGGCTTGCAGACCCGCGCCTTCTGCTATGTCGACGACATGATCGACGGCATCATCCGCCTGATGGCGACCGGCGATGCCGTGACCGGACCGATCAACCTCGGCAACCCCGACGAATTCACCATGGCGGAACTGGCGGCAAAAATTATCGACATGACCGGCTCGTCGTCGCGCATCGTACATCGCGCGCTGCCTCAGGACGATCCGAAGCAGCGCCGGCCGGACATTTCGCGCGCCAACGAACTGCTGGGCTGGTCGCCGAAAGTCTCTATCGACGATGGCCTGGCCAGGACCATTGGCTATTTCGAAACCTTGCTGATGCGCAAGGACATTCACGCACTGCTGGGCCGCGACGGCTAGAACCAATTCGGCCGCGAATAGACGTTAAAGCATATTGGCGGCGGCGAGGTCCTTCATCAGCGCACGCACGCCATAGTCCCACGGCGGACAATCCGGCGACAGGCGCACGCGATTGACGAGCGCGCCAATTTTTTCCGTAGAGATCGTCACGACGTCGCCGATATGGTGTGTGAAGCCCTGCCCGGCGACGCCGCGATCCTTCGATGGCACGAACATGGTGCCGAGATAAAGCACGATGCCGTCCGGGTACTGATGATGCGGGCCCATGGCGGCGGCAATCAGCTCTTCCGGCGAGCGGCTGATCTCGGCCATCGAGCTGGAGCCTTCGAGGCGATAGCCATCCTTGCCTTCGACGCTGAGATGGACATCCGCCTTCTTGACGTCATCGACCGTGAATTCGCCGTCGAACAAACGAATGAACGGCCCGAGCGACGCCGATGCGTTGTTATCCTTGGCCTTGCCGAGGAGAAGCGCCGAACGGCCCTCGACATCGCGCAGATTGACATCGTTACCGAGCGTCGCGCCAACGATACGGCCGGCGCTCGATGCGACCAGCGCGATCTCCGGCTCCGGATTATTCCAGGTCGAGACCGGCAGAAGCCCGACATCGGCGCCGAAGCCGACCGACGACATCGGCTGGCACTTGGTGAAAATCTCCGCATCCGGCCCGATGCCGACTTCGAGATATTGCGACCAGGCTCCGCGCTCGACGAGCTTGGCCTTGATCTGCATCGCCTCCGGCGAGCCCGGCCTGAGCTTTGAGAGATCGTGGCCGATCAATGCGGCGATGTCGTTGCGAATAGCGACCGCCTTTTCGGCCGAGCCGCGCGCCTGTTCCTCGATGACGCGCTCCAGTAGGCTGACGACGAAAGTGACGCCGGACGCCTTCACCGCCTGTAGATCGACCGGCGACAACAGCCTCGGCAAGCGCGGCGCGGCGGCGAGGCTATTGGCTGCGATGGCGTCGAGGCCGCCGACCGGTCGTCCGGCGGCGGCGCGGACGTAGCCCGCCGGATCGTCCATTTCACAGATGTCGCTGACGGTCGGGGCGTGTCGGCTGGTTATATCGACGACCGCGTCGCCGCGCACCGTGACGACCAGCGGATGCGCGATGCCTGCGACTTGCGCACGCCCGAGAAAGACGCCAGCAGCCGGAAGCCGTATCGCATTCGGCATGATTTCCTCCATGGACCGCGGGTCGTTATACGCGCCCGCGTGCTGGTTTGCGGATATCGGTGGCGGACCCAGGCGGCACTTAAAGCTAATGATTTCGGGATCACATTATGCTATTTTTTTGCCCAGGAGAAATTATGCGGCTTTTTGCCTGCGCGATGATAACGGCGAGCGTACTAGCCGCGCCTCCAGCGTTCGCGCAGGCGGACCGCACCGCGGCGTCTTTCTGGAAATCCGTGCAGTCTTCCTGTGACGCCACCGCGGCGAAGCCCGCAAGCGAGCTTGGCCGGCGTATCGCCCGGACAGCGATCGACGAATTCACCCAATTTGGCGGCCACCAGATCGATTCCAACGGCCGGCTGTTCCGCTTCGGCCTGATTGAGGCGCAGCAGGAAAAGGATTTCGCCGGCGCGCCGCAAGCAAACCTCGGCGATCTCGGCTGGTGGCGGGTGATGAAATACTGGCGGGCGCTGTACGGCAAAGACACCCTGGACATGATCGAAGCGCTTGGCTATCGCGACGCTTCGACCGCGATGGACGAGGGCCAATCAGGTGGGCTTTTGCGGGTCGATGCCGGCCCGCTGCTTCGCGCAATCGAGGCCACGTCCGATCCAGTGGCGCGCGAAGTCCTGCGCGAAGCGGCTCTGCGGGCGGCGGTCGTCGATACGCCGTGGTCGGCGGCCTTTGTAAGCTTCGTCATACGACAGGCGGGCGTCACAGCGGATGCGTTCCATTTTTCCAACGCCCACCGCGCCTATATCTACGACGCCTTTGCGACCAGCGCGGCCGAGGCGGCAAACGAGGCCAGCAATCAAATCTATCGTGCGTGTCCGGTCACAACCACCAGGCCGCGCATTGGCGACTTGATCTGCCATCAGCGCGAGCCCGCCCTCGCCGACGCCAGCGACGCTGAGGTGCGCGAGCGCATTCGCGCGGAACTCGTGAGCAATGCCGACACGCGCTCGGTGCGGCGCACGCATTGCGACGTAATCGCGCATATCGACCACCGGGCGCATAAAATGTATATCATCAGCGGCAACGTCTACCATGCCGTCTCCGCCAGGAAGCTGAACCTGCGCCGCAATTTGAAGCTTTCGGCCACGCAACATGGCAATTGCAACGATGCGGCCCATTGGTCCTTGCCGCAGGCTTCGACAGGAACGGCAGCCGCCGCGGCTCACAAGAGCACCTGCTCGCTCAATGACAGGAAATGGTTCGTGCTGTTGCAGTTGAGGTAGACCGGGGCTTTCGCGATAGTAGAATGGCTGCAGGCGAAGCAGGGAAGGATACTACGTTGGGTCCAACGCGCCGATATCCTGTCGTTACCGGTACAGCCGCCTTGTTGCCGATCGCCGGTGCGGTCCTCGCTCTGTTGTTCTCCGCGGCGCATGCGTGGGCCGAGGATACACCTGGTAAATGCGAGGGTGCGGAGCTCGCTTTCCTGCCTTCACCTGTCGCCCCGTGGAAAGGCGCGCCTTTGCGTGTCGTTTTCGCCGCCGAGAAGGAAATGGAGGGCGAGCTTTCGCTGATCGCGCCCGACGGTCGGGTTGTTGCTCAATCGCAGCGCCACGGCGGGCCGCCCTATTTCTGGTTCGCCGAAGTCGCAGCGCCGGACTCCGGGACCTGGCGGGCCAGGCTTGTGCGCGACCACGCGCCGGCCGGATGCGGCACAATCACGCGCGATATCGCCGTGCGCGCCGAAATGCCATCGCCGCCAAGTGCGACAGCGGGATATGTCTGGCCTGTGCGCAACACATGGAATCGGGCGACGGAAAATCTGTTCTCCGCATGGATCGAAAAGCTTTTCGACGATCCGCTCGACGCGGCGCCGTCATGGCCGGCCTTGCATGAGGTGTTGCGCGACCGGTCGCGCAACATTCTGTTCAACCATCTGGGTCTCGGCGAGGACACGATGAAAATCGTCCTTCGCCCGGACTGCGCCGACCTGCCGTACTTTCTGCGCGCGTATTTCGCGTTCAAGATGGCGTTGCCGTTCGGCTATTCGAAATGTACGCGCGGCGACGGCGGCAAGGCGCCGCGTTGCCCGCAGTGGTTCAGCATTCAGAATCCCGAGCCGCCCCCGCCGCAAGCCGTGGCTGCGCCAAGCCCACCGCCGGCGAACAGGTCGACCACATTTCTTGGCGGTGTGTTCGGCGGCCCCGTGGCGAACGCATCGAGCGAGCCCGAAGCGGTCGCACCCAGCGCCCCTGAACCTAGGCGCCTCGGGCTGGCGGCAACGTTCGGCGACTATACGCGAACGCTCGCGGGCGCCGTTCATTCCGGTTCGGCGCGAACAGCCTTGAGCGACAGCAACAACGACTATTATCCCGTGCCGCTCAATCAGGAGACGCTGCGCCCCGGGGCTGTGTATGCCGATCCTTACGGCCACATATTGATGATCGTACGCCGGGTGCCGCAGTCGGACGGCGCGGCCGGCGTCATTCTCGCGGTCGATGGCCAGCCGGACGGAACGGTGGCACGCAAGCGGTTCTGGCGCGGCAACTTCCTGTTCGCGCAGGATCCCGCGCTCGGCGGTCCGGGATTCAAACGCTTCCGGCCCATCGTGGCCGGGAAGACCGGTGAGCTTCGGCGGCTGAGCAATGATGAAATCGCGAAAAACCCGCAATACGCGGATTTTTCGCTCGATCAGGCGCGGCTGGGGGTCGAAGACTTCTACGACCGCATGGATGACGTGATGTCGCCGTCACCGCTCGATCCTTTGCGCGCGATGAAGGAGGCCATCACATCCCTCGACGAACAGGTAAAGGTGCGTGTGACCTCGGTCGAAAACGGACGCAAGTTCCTGGCCACCGGGCGCGGGGACGCGACCATGCCGGACGGCGCGGCGATCTTCGAGACCAACGGCGCATGGGAAGATTTTGCGACGCCGTCCCGCGATTTGCGTCTTTTGATCGCGCTCGACGTGGTGCGTGAGTTTCCGGACCGCGTTTCGCGTCGGCCCGAGAGATACGCCATGCCGAACAAGAGCGTCGCGGACGTTAAGGCGGAATTACAAAGCGTGCTGGCGTCGGAGCTTTCGCAGCGCAGGTTTTCATATACGCGCAGCGATGGCTCCTCGTGGACGCTTTCGTTGAAAGACGTTTTCGACCGTATGGCCGATCTCGAGATGGCCTATAATCTGAACGACTGCGTCGAGTTGAGGTGGGGCGCGCCGGCCAATAGCGACGAGGCATCGACGTGCAAGCGGCTTGCACCGTCCGCTCAGCGCGCGAAGATGACGAAGTACCGCGCCTGGTTCCACGAGCGGCGTCGACCGCCGCGCGTTTAGCGGCAAATTCACGCCCAATTATATCAAGCGGAATAATTCCGGCGAGTGTTGGTGGGCCCGGCAGGACTCGAACCTGCAACCAGACCGTTATGAGCGGTCGGCTCTAACCGTTGAGCTACGGGCCCGACACCAAGGCAGGCGATACTTCTAACAACTTGCGCGGTCGAAGCGCAATCGCCGCCGGAGCGCGTTTTCGGCTTCCCGGCGGCGAGCGATCATATCTTCAACAGGCGTTTGGCGTTGCCGCTGAGAATCTTGGTCTTGTCCTCGTCGGACAGTGGCACGCCGGCCATCCACTCGATCGCCGGCTTGTTGTCGGCGACAAACGGCCAATCGACCGCGAACAGAATGTGGTCGACTCCCATTTCCATCACCGTGCACAGCAGAGCCGGGTTCGAGAAAAAGCCGCTAGTGGTGACATAGAAATTCTTGCTGAACACGTCGCGGAAGCTGAGCGACTTCTGCCCCGGCCGCTTGAGCGCCGAATCGATACGCCACATCAGGAACGGCAGCGTCTCGCCGAAATGGCCGAGCATGATCTTCAGATTGGGATGGGCCTCGAACACACCGGACAGCACCAGCCGGATCGCCTGCGTCGCGGTTTCCACAGTAAAGCCCCAGGCGGGGCGCACCACCAGCGGGAAGTCCTTGGCGTAGTCCTGATAGTAGATCTCCGTCACCGTCGCATTCGGCAGGGAGGGATGCAGATAGATCGGCACGTCGAGTTTCTCGGCGCGAGCAAAGATCGGCCAGAATTTCTTGCTGTCGATGAATTCGCCATTCGACATGCCGTGGATCATGGCGCCCTTGAAACCAAGCTTGGTGACACAGCGCTCAAGTTCGTCGGCGGCGGCGGCCGGATCGACGGTGGGGAGGGCGGCGAAGGCGGCGAACCGTTTCGGGTTGGCGGCGCACACGGCCGCCAGACGGTCATTGACCTGCGCCGTGAGGGTCGCGGCGATCTCGATCGGCAGCTTTTGGGTCGAAGGCGCACCGTGCGACAGGACCTGAACGTCGATGCCGGCCTCATCCATTTCCTTGATCCGCAAGGCACCGAAATCGAACAGCCGTTCCTGCATCGCGCCGCCATGGCCGGCTTCCGAGCCGGTGTAGTGCTTGGAGAGTTCGGCATCCCAATAATGTTCTTCGATGGCAATGACCGGACAATTCGGCTTTTTGAACATGACGTTTCCCTGCGCTCTCTAATGCCGGCCTGGGTGGCCGCTTTTTGTGGCTCCCGTCCTAGCAACCGAACTTGGTGCTGTCACGGCCCCCGCGCTCCCCGGACCTGCACGACTCGTTGTGCGTGTGGTGCGCCGGTCCATGCGCGTCAAACGTCTAATAAGTTGTCTTTGGCCTTTTCTACGACTCAGTTATCCACATAGCATGCTGCCGATTCTCCGAACGATTTCAGTAGGCGGAGTTGGACTCGCCATCGCGATCCTCGGCCTGGCGCTCATTCCGCCGAGCCGGCCGTCCATGCAACTGGCGGACGGCGACGCAACCGCCCGCGGCGCTCTGATCGACCGGCGCAATCACCCGGAATGGCGACAATTCCTCATCGTGGCGGCGATGCGCCGCGCCGATGAACTCAGCCGGCTGCGGTTGCTGCCGGGTGCATTGAACGGCTCGCCCGCCATGCCGCCGAATCTGACGACCGACGATGGCCTCGCCGGTTTTTTGCGACCCGCGCCTCATCCCGACGCCGCCGAAAACGTCAAGATTGCCGGGCTGCCGGTCGAGCGCAGCGAAGTCGGCCCGGAGGACGAAACCGGCTCGATCAATGTGGCGCCGAGCGCGACCATGCCGATCGATATCGGCGAGACTTCATCGTTTGAATTGCCGGTCGCGCCGACCGAGGAAAAGCCGCCGGTCGTAAGGTCGCCGATAATCGGCATGACCGAACGCGAGCCTGCGGACGTCGCGCCAGCGGCGAGCGCCGCGCCGGAGCCGACCAATCTGCCGTTGTCGCAGATCGCGGCGTTGCCGGCGCCAGAGCAGGCCAAACCGGTGGTGGTGATCCGCAAGCAAAGCGTGCGCAAGCCGCCGGCCAAGACAATTTCGGCCGCTGACCCGGCGGAGTCGCAGACACGGCCGCCCTTCAATATTTTGCAGGCGTTTTTCGCAAGCCTGTCCGGCAAGCCAGACTCTGCCGCCGCGACGCAGCTTAAGCCCGGGGCCAAACCGCGAGCCAAAGCAACGACTTTGCGCCGCCCGCGGATCGCGGCGAAACAGGCGGACGCCACTCGGGCGAACGCCCAATAGCCGCCGCGTCCCCTTCATTGCCGCAACGGCGAATGACAGCGACGGAACGCACCGTCGATTTATTTGGACGTCGTCGGATAGGGAGCGCCGCGGTCGATCGCCGCCTGATCGAAGGTGGTCGAGGCTAACGCGGTCGAGGCCATGATATTGAGCGGCGCGCTGCCCGGATTCTCCAGACCCTGACGCTTGGCGGCATAGTAGTAGCCGGCCGCATAATAATGCACGGCGCGATCGCTATTGCCGCCGGCGACCTGATAAGCGCCGGCGAGATATTTGACGGCGTAGGTCATGTTGGTATCCGCATCGAGCAGGCCCTCGATGCCGCCGCGATAGCCCATGGCGCGGGCCGTGCCGAGGCGAATCTGCATCAAACCGTAATTGCCCTTGCTGATGGCACGCGGATTGCCGCGGCTTTCGCGGCGAATCACCCGCCGCACCAGGTCCTCGGGCAAATTGTTGGCGGCTGCGTGGCGGGCAATGAGGCTGTTAAGATTGCCGTTGGCGTCGAGCACGCCATCGTTGCGAGTCTGCGCGGCGGCACCAAAAACCAGGGCGCCCAGGGTGAGAGCGACAACGCTCAAAAGCGTGGCAAAGCGGTGAATCATGTCGGCTCCGAATTTTTGGGGTTGGCCGCTTGTGCCGTCCAAGCAAGGCGACTTTGTGGCGCGGCGAAGCCGTCCTTGATTCAGATCAAGGTCGATGGTGCCCGGATGCTTAATTTTGTCCCGGATTTCAGCCGGGGGACTTTTCACAATGCCAACAGAAACCATCATCGTCGTCGCCGGGATCACGCTGGCCTTTTTGGTCTTCGCAATAACCTTGGCCTGGGCGGACGCCTATACAAAGAAGACGCCTGCTCCGGGTTCCAAAGGCTGATCCAGCCGGCCAAAAAAATAGTCCGGCTCTGTCGGAGAGCCGGACTACCCAGGCAGCGTTTTGATATGCGCCAGCGACCGCGACCGGTTTAGATGCCGGCGTACGGATACTTCCTGGCGGCTTCGCGCATCGACTTCTGCGCGTCGTCATAAGAATTGACGATCAGCATCAAGAAGGCGCCGACGCGGGCAAAACCGGGGATCGGCCAGATGTGCGGAACGTTGGTCGCGCGGAGCGGAAGTGTGGACATGGTCGTGATCTCCTGAATGTGGATGCGGACTACCAGCGGGACGAGTTGCTGAGGAAACGGCGTTCGATTTCGCGCTCGGCTTCGTCGGTGAATTTGCCGCCGCTCTGGGTGACGTACAGCGCGATCTCGCGCTCGGCCTGACGCATGCGCGCCGCCATCATCGAGTCCATCAGACGGCGGAAGAAACCACGCGTCGGGGCAGTTTTGGCTTTGGCCGGCGAGTAGGTCTTGGTGAAGGCCAGATCAGTGGCTGATGCGGTGTAGGACATTGCAATCTCCATGCGATGACCCTCGAATTCGTGCGCCGCGAGGGTTATTCGTCTTGTTGCAGTGCAATATATACGAATTCGTCGAATCCGGTAGTTGCAGTGCAGCATGCAATCCATGCGATTTACGCATGTCTTTTGTTACACTGCCGCCATCCAAAAGTGCATTTGATTACAGAATCGGCTCATTATGGCGCTATTTTAAAATTTGTCCGACTAAAGTCGACTGATTCGAGAATTTATTAATGAATTGTCGCCGATTCGTGGCTGTGAATTCGATGAAATTTGCATGACTGACGGCCAAGCTCCCGCAATGCGGTGCAAATGCCGGTTTCCGAGGCGGCGCGGGGATGTCGATTGCAAACGGGGCGGTACGCTCCTATATAGCAGGTGTTCCGATTTCGCTTGGACCTTACGGTTACGCCCTCTGGGGCCTTCCACAAGACACGCCGAATCCGAATTGAGACCCGAGCGAATGGTTCGTAAGGGAAACAAAACGCATTGTGCGTTTCAATTGGAGGCCCATCATGGCCACAGGTACCGTCAAGTTTTTTAATTCGCAGAAGGGCTTCGGCTTCATCGTTCAGGACGGCGGCGGACCCGACGTGTTCGTGCACATCTCGGCCGTCGAGCGCGCCGGCATGAGCAACCTCAACGAAGGCCAGAAGCTCTCGTTCGACATCGAAGCCGATCGCAAGAACGGCAAGTCGGCTGCCGCCAACCTGCAGTCGATCTAACTTTCGTCTCGAAGTTGACGCCGGCGCGCAAGCGCCGGCGTTTTCTTTTCGCAATCGTTTCGTCACCTCGCGTTCGACAGGACTACGCTTATGGCCAAGAAACCGGGCACCAATCCCAAAGGCGAATTCGCGTTCTTCGACGTCGTTTACGAAGACGGCTCGCAGCGCTCCAACCGGCGCGTGCCGGCCGAGCTGCTCGGCGGGCTCGACAAGGACGAACCGGCGCGCGGCTACATCATCGAGCAGGACCGCGAGATCGCCGAAAAATCCGGCCGCGCGCCGCTGCAGATCAAGAGCCTGCAGCGCGTTGGCGCCAAGCCGGAAAAGCTGATGAAGGTGAAGTAGGCTAACCCGGCCTACTCCGCCAGCCTTTCGGCAAACAGCACCATGGTCTTGCGATAGATCTCGGAGCGGTTCCACTCGCGCATCACCTGGAAATTCGCCGTGCCTTCGCGAAACGGCGCGCCGGCCTGCCAGCCATTGACCTTCAGCAAATTCGCCGTCGAGGCCAGCACATCCGGCACGCTGTGGCGCAGATCGACGTGGCCGTTGCCGTCGAAATCGACGCCGTACTTTATATAAGACGACGGCAAGAACTGCGTCTGGCCGATCTCGCCGGCAAAGGCGCCGACCAGATCGCGCAACGGCAGATCGCCGCGCTGCACGATCTGCAACGCCGCGATCAATTCGCCCTGAAACAGTTCGGTGCGCCGGCAATCATGCGCGAGCGTCGCCAGCGTGCGCACCACTGGCAGCTTGCCCATGTCGCCACCGCCATTGTCGGTTTCCAAAGTCCAGATCGCCATCACCAGTTCTTTCGGCACGCCGGAGCGCTGTTCGATGCGCGCCAGCAATTGCGCGTGCCGCACCATCAACGATTTGGCGCGCTTGATGCGGGCGGGGATCACGCGGGTGCGCGCGTATTCCTCAAAACTTTTGCGGAAGGTGTAGCGCTGGCGCCGGTCGAAATCGAGCACGGCGGGGTCCGGCGCGACGCCGGCGAAAGCCTGGTCGATGACGCCGCGCGACACGCCTTGACCTTGCGCCTCGCGCGACATCGCGCCGATGAAGGTGGAAAAATCGCCGCCGCATTTGGCGGCCTGAGCCGGCAACGCGGAAGCCAATGAGAGCAGGAGAACGGCGAGCGAGCGACGGATCATGGCGGGCCCCTATTTAAAAGCGGATCGTTATGACACGGCGCAAAGGGCCGCGAAAGGCGGCGCAAGGCGCCGCGAAAGGCAGGCGGCCGCTCACTTATCCTCGCGCTCCGCGTCCATCTGCGCGACCCGCTCGCGCACCATGCGCTGGAACTGCGCCAGGGTGCGCGCAACCTGCTCCGGCTTTTCCGGCTTCGTTTCCGGTTTCGGATTGATGCAGATGCCGCGCGGCGCGCGACAATTGCGCGCACGCTTGCAGGCGCGTTCGCCGCATGTGCTCCAGCGATGCTCCGCATTGCTGATGAGACGGCTGATACGCCGCGCCAGTTCGTTGCGGAAGTCGTCGATGTTCTCCGGGATCGGATCATCGTCTTGCGGTTTGGTTTGCGGCGCGGCTTGCGCTAAGGCGCGCGCTTTGCGGGCTGGCATGCGAAACTCCTCTGTGTCGGGGCAAGTTTGTTCGTTACCGCGCGCCAAACGGCGCCGGGCTATGCACGCACACCCTCGCTTTTGAAAAAAACCGCGAGGGTGTGGAGCGCCGAAAGGCGCGGCCACCTTTTCCTTCCGCCGCCGCTCCTTGCGAAGCTTCGACGGACCGCGCTCTTTTGCGAGAGAGCGCGTCGCCATCCGGCGCTCCACATGTGGCTTTTCTGTCCCCGGGGCCGTAGCTTCCGGGCGGGCGCGGGGGCCTCGTGGCCTCCCTTGAGCCGGCCGGCTTTCGCCAGCCTTGGCACCCGCCTCGTCCAGCCATTCAAGGCAGATCCCCGTAGTGGGACCGGACG
>CANKBJ010000037.1 GCA_947479905.1 Bradyrhizobiaceae bacterium | reverse complement strand
GGCCTGGCAATTCTGGCGCTGGCCGTTCGCCGTGCGCTGGAACAGGCTGTTCACGATTGTCCGATGAGCCGTAGTAAGGTCAAAGACCGCGCCGCGCTCGAGGAACGTATCGGTTACAGTTTCGCCGACAAGGCGTTGCTGGAACGCGCCTTGACGCATATCTCCGCTTTGTCGGGCGGTCCGCAAAACCGCGTGTCCAGTTACCAGCGTCTGGAATTCCTCGGCGATCATGTGCTCGGCCTGGTGATTTCCGACATGCTCTATCGCGCCTTCCCGAAGGCGAACGAGGGCGAGCTGTCGCGCCGGCTCGCCGATCTGGTGCGCAAGGAAACCTGCGCCGAGGTCGGCAAGGAAATGGATCTCGGTCCGGCGCTTCGCCTCGGCAATTCGGAATCGCATGCCGGCGGACGGCTGCGCACCACCATTCTCGCCGATGCCTGCGAGGGCCTGGTCGGCGCGGTGTTCATCGATGGCGGTTACGCCGCCGCCGACGCTTTGGTGTCGAAGTTCTGGAAGGAGCGCATGATCAAGACCGTGCGCCCGTTGCGCGACGCCAAGACCATGTTGCAGGAATGGGCGCAGGCGCGCGGCCTGCCGACGCCGGCCTACAAGGAACTGGCGCGCACCGGGCCGCACCACGATCCGGTGTTTAAAGTGGCGGTCGTGCTGCCTGACCGGCCGCAGGCCGAAGGCAGTGGGGCGTCCAAGCGCGCCGCCGAGCAGGCCGCCGCGCTGGCCATGTTAACCAGCGTCGGCGTGAAACCGGATAAAATTGATGCCCGATAAAAATGCCGCCGATCTGAAGACACCGGTGGGAGCCGACACCCGCTGCGGCTTTGTTGCGCTGATCGGCGCTCCCAATGCCGGCAAGTCGACGCTGTTGAACGCGCTCGTCGGCTCCAAGGTCACCATCGTCTCGCACAAGGTGCAGACGACGCGCGCGCTCATCCGTGGCATCGCCGTCGATGGCCAGTCGCAGGTTATCTTCGTCGATACGCCGGGCATCTTCGCGCCCAAGCGCCGCCTCGACCGCGCCATGGTGACGACCGCCTGGAGCGGCGCGCACGAAGCCGATCTGGTCGGCGTCATGATCGACGCGCGCAAAGGCGTGGACGAAGAGGCGGAGCAGTTGCTGGCGCGGCTCGCCGAGGTGAAGACGCGCAAAATCCTGATCCTCAACAAGATCGATCTGGTGCCGCGCGACAAGCTTCTGACGCTGACCAAGATCGCCAATGAGAAGGCCAAATTCGAGGCGACCTTCATGATTTCGGCGATGACCGGCGACGGTTGTCACGATCTCAAGACGTGGCTCGCCGAGCGCATGCCGCTCAGCCCCTGGCTCTACCCGGCCGATCAGATGTCGGACGCGCCGATGCGGCAACTGGCGGCGGAAATCACCCGCGAGAAACTGTTCGAGCGGCTGCATCAGGAACTGCCGTACCACTCGACGGTCGAGACCGAGAGCTGGAAGGAACTGCGCAACGGCGAAACGCGCATCGAACAGACGATCTATGTCGAGCGCGAAAGCCAGCGCAAGATCGTCATCGGCAAAGGCGGTCAGACCTTGAAAGCCATCGGCGAAAGCGCGCGGCGCGAAATCGTCGATATTGTCGAGCACAAGGTGCACCTGTTTCTGTTCGTCAAGGTGCGCGAGGGCTGGGGCGACGACCCGGAGCGCTACCGGGCCATGGGGCTGGAGTTTCCGAAGGAGTAGTTTTCTGTCATTCCGGGGCGGCACGAAGTGCCGAACCCGGAATCCAGATGCTGATTTCGTATATTATGTCTGGATTCCGGATTCGCCTGCTTCGCAGGCGCTCCGGAATGACGGAAACCTCAATGCAATGGACCGATGAAGGCATCGTGATCGGCGTGCGGCGGCACGGGGAGGCGAGCGCCATCCTCGAGCTGATGACGCGGGAGCACGGCCGCCATCTCGGCATGGTGCGCGGCGGTTTCGGTACCCGCATGAAGCCTATCCTGCAAACCGGCAATTCCGTCAGCGCCATGTGGCGGGCGCGGCTCGACGAACATCTCGGCAATTACACCATCGAGCCGATGCGGCAACGGGCGTCAAACTTTTTTGGCGCGTCGCATGCGATCTACGGCGTCACGCACCTGGCGGCCTTGATGCGGCTTTTGCCGGAGCGCGATCCGCATGAGGGGCTGTACAATATCTTTCAGCGGATCCTCGACCGGCTCGAAGACGCCGTCTGGGCGGCGCCGATGGTGGCGCGCTTTGAATTGCTGATCCTGACCGAACTCGGCTTCGGCCTCGATCTCGATCAATGCGCCGCGACCGGCGAAACCGGCGATCTGATTTACGTCTCGCCGAAGTCGGGGCGCGCGGTGTCGCGTCTGGCCGGCGCGCCCTATGCCGACCGCATGCTGCGCCTGCCGGCTTTCATGCGCGACGACGCCGGCGAGCCGCAAGGCCGCGATCTCGAAGACGGCTTCGCGCTCACCGGATTCTTCCTGTCGCGCCATGTGCTGGAGCCGCGCGGCCAGGTCTTCGCCGACGAGCGCATGCACTTCATCGCCGCGCTGACGCGGGCGCTGCCGCACGTCGCGTAATTTTTCTCAAGTGATCTTGCAAACATCACGGACGACACCGCGCAGCCAGCGATGCGCCGGGTCGGCATCGAGCCGCGGGTGCCAGAGCATAGACAGCGTGATCGACGGCGTGGCGACCGGAAGCGGGAAACTGTGCAGGCCGTCGCGCATGTTGCCGGTGTGCCGTTCGGGTACGCTGGCGATCAGGTCGGTCGTTCGCGCCAGCGCCAACGCCGCGGCGAAGCCGCCGACAATGGTGACGATCTGCCGCTCCAGCCCTGTCTTCTTCATGGCGTCGTCGATCGGCCCTTTGTCGAGGCCGCGCCGCGAGACCAATATGTGGCGGCCACCGGCATAGCGCGCGGCGGTGACATTGCCCTTGGCGAGCGCATGGCGTTTGCGCACGACGCCGACAAAGCGATCCTTGAACAAAGCTTGCGTGCGCACTTCCGGGCCGGTGGTCTCGCCGATCACGCCGGTTTCCAGATCGACGCTGGCGTCGCGCAATGCCTCGCTGTCCTTGTCGGGCTTGGCGATGAAGCGCAGCCTTGCTCCGGGCGCCTCTTTGGCAATGCGGGCGATGAGGGCCGGCCCGAAATTCTCGACGAAGCCTTCGCTGGTGCGCAGCGTGAAGGTGCGGCTGAGTTTCCCGAGGTCGAGCGCCGCGGCCGGGCTGAGCACCGCCGCGCCATCCTGCACGATCCGGCCGACATGGCCGCGCAGTTCGAGCGCGCGCGGCGTTGGCACCAGCCCGCGTCCGGCTCGCACCAGCAGCGGATCGCCGGTCGCCGTCCGCAATCGGGCCAGCGCCCGGCTCATCGCCGACGGGCTGAGCCGCAGCTTTTTCGCCGCGCCGGCGACGCTACCCTCGGCGAGCAGCACTTCGAGGGTGACAAGTAGATTGAGGTCGGGCACGGCCATGGCGCCTGCTTATGGATATGTGGCGTTAGACGCAATGATAGAGTGCAACACGTGCGTCTGTCGCCCTCAGTGGCGAGGGGCTATGTCTGGGGAAGTTCAATGTTGCAAAGGAGCTTTTCCATGCTATCCGCACGTTTCGTGCCGGTGCTGTTCGGCTTCGTCCTGTCGGCGATGATGTCCTTCCTGGTGTCCGGCATTTCGACGTTCCGCACCGCCGGCCTTGCCGACCACTTCGTCGGCCTCTGGCTCAATGCCTGGCTCCTGTCCTGGCTGATAGCTTTCCCGGTCGTCCTGATCGTTGCCCCGGCGACCCGCCGGATCGTCTCCGGTCTGGTTCGGGCCTGACAGGAAAAAAATGATGACGATCGACAATCAAAAGACCGATGCCGGAGGTGCGACATCCGCACCTTCGGTTCGCTGGGTACTCGTCGGCCTGTCGCTGTCGATGCTGCTGTCGTCGCTCGGCACCAGCATCGCCAATGTGGCGCTGCCGGCTTTGGCGCAGGCTTTCAATGCCTCGTTCCAGGACGTGCAGTGGATCGTGCTGGCTTATCTTCTGGCCATCACCACCTTGATCGTCAGCGTCGGCCGGCTCGGCGACATTGTAGGCCGGCGGCGCCTGCTGCTCGCCGGAATTTTGTTGTTCACTCTTGCCTCGGTGCTCTGCGGCATCGCGCCCAATGTCTGCCTGCTGATTGCCGCGCGCGCGCTGCAGGGCCTCGGCGCGGCGGTGATGATGGCGCTGACCATGGCCTTCGTCGGCGGAACGGTGCCCAAGGAAAAGACCGGCAGCGCCATGGGCCTGCTCGGCGCGATGTCGGCGGTCGGCACCGCGCTCGGCCCCTCGCTCGGCGGCATTCTCATCGCCACGCTAGACTGGCGCGCCATCTTTCTGATCAACGTGCCGCTCGGCCTTGCCGCTTGCGTTCTCGCCTGGCGCGCTCTGCCGGCCGATGGCGCGCGTGCAACGGCGGACCGGCCCGGCTTCGATGTATTGGGTACGCTGCTGCTGGCGCTGACGCTCGGCGCCTATGCGCTGGCGATGACTTTGGGTCGCGGCCAATTCGGATCGCTCAATGGCGCCTTGCTGCTGGCGGCGGCTTTGGGCGTGGTTGTCTTCGTCGCGGTCGAGCGGCGCGCAGCGTCGCCGCTGATCCGTCTGGCGATGTTCGCGGATGGCCGCTTAAGCGCCGGCCTTGCCATGAGCGTCCTGGTATCGACGGTGCTGATGGCGACTTTGGTGGTCGGGCCGTTCTATCTGGCGCACGCGCTCGGTCTCAACACGGCGGTTGTCGGCATGGTGCTGGCGGTTGGTCCGCTTGTCGTCGCCCTGACCGGCGTGCCCGCCGGCCGCATTGCCGACCGCTTCGGCGCGCAGCGCATGACGCTCGCCGGGCTCCTTGCCATCGCCGCCGGTTGCTTCACGCTCGCGGCGATACCGGGGACGTTCGGCATTCCCGGTTATCTCGCGCCGATCGTCGGCGTCACATTGGGCTATGCCTTGTTCCAGACCGCCAACAATACGGCGGTGATGGCCGATGTTCCGGCCGACCGGCGCGGCGTCATTTCCGGCTTGCTCAATTTGTCGCGCAATCTCGGTCTGGTTACCGGCGCGTCGGTGATGGGCGCGGTATTCGCCTTTGCCGCCGCGGCGAGCGACATCACGACGGCGGCGCCGCAGGCGGTTGCAAGCGGCATGCGGATCACCTTCGCGGTTGCCGGCGTTTTGATCGTCGCGGCGCTCGCGATTGCGATAGCCGGGCGGACCCGCGCCGCGCGCGGTTAGTCACAAAAAAACCGGCCCGGCTTTTGGCCGGACCGGTTGAACCTCTGCAGCGTAACCGACTACCAGCCGCGACGGCAGACGCGCTCGATGTGGCAGCGGCGGCCATAGGGGCCACGGCGGCAGACGCGAACCGAACGGCAATGACGGCCGCGGCGGTAGTACTGGACGTCCTGGAGCAGGCCGCCTTCGACGGCTGTCGACGACAGGCCCGAAATCGGGGCCGCGTTCGCCGCCGGCATGCCGGCCAGACCGATGCCGAGGCCCATCAGGGCCGACAGAATAATCATGCGCATAAGCATTTCCTCCAGTTTAGGGTTCAACTCGGTACGGACCGGGAATGATCCGCAAGCCTTAAAACCCTGCATTGATTGCCGTCAAGTCTAGCCGATAACCGGTTCGCGGCGGTGCCGGTTGTCGCGTCGTCACCAGAATTTTGCCGATATGCTGAAGATAGTTCATCCCCGGCGACGCCTCAGTGACGCGCAGGGCCAACGCGACCGACCCTGCTAAGTTCACAGGATATCGAACAAATTTGGAAGATTTGCTGGCCGGTGCGTTCATCGCTTGTTCATCGTCAATCCGCGCAGTAGCACTCCACAATGGCGAAAAGAGTGATTCCCCCCGAAACCGGTCATGTTGAGGACGTCGCCCTCCAGGTGGCGCTCGAAGAGCGCTATCTGGCTTACGCGCTCTCGACCATCATGAACCGGGCCTTGCCTGACGCGCGCGACGGCCTCAAGCCGGTGCATCGCCGCATTCTCTATGGCATGCGGCTGTTGCGGCTCGATCCCAATTCGGCGTTCAAAAAATCGGCCAAGGTGGTCGGCGACGTGATGGGTAATTTCCATCCGCATGGCGACCAGGCGATCTACGACGCTTTGGTGCGACTAGCGCAGGATTTCTCGCAGCGCTATCCACTGGTCGATGGGCAGGGCAACTTCGGCAATATCGACGGCGATAACGCCGCCGCCATGCGCTACACCGAGGCGCGGCTGACCGAAGTCGCGCGCCTGATTATCGACGGCATCGACGAGGACGCGGTCGATTTCCGTCCTAGCTATGACGGGACCGACAAGGAGCCGGCGGTGCTGCCGGCGGCGTTCCCCAATCTTCTGGCCAACGGCTCGCAGGGCATCGCGGTCGGCATGGCGACGTCGATCCCGCCGCACAACGCGGCCGAGCTGTGCGACGCGGCGCTGCATCTGATCGACACGCCGAACGCGCGCTCGAAGACCTTGCTGAAATACGTCAAGGGGCCGGATTTCCCGACCGGCGGGATTTGCGTCGATCCGCCGGAAGCGATCGCCGAGGCCTATGCCACCGGCCGCGGCTCGTTTCGCGTGCGCGCGCGCTGGCATCAGGAAGAGGGTTCGCGCGGCACCTATCTCATCGTCATCACCGAAATGCCGTGGCTGGTGCAGAAGTCGCGTCTGGTCGAGCGCATCGCCGAACTGCTCAACGACAAGAAGCTGCCGCTGGTCGCCGACGTGCGCGATGAATCGGCCGAGGACGTGCGTCTGGTCATCGAGCCGCGCGCCCGCACGGTCGACGCGGCGCTGCTGATGGAATCGCTGTTCAAGCTGACCGAGCTGGAGAACCGCATTCCGCTCAACATGAACGTGCTGGTCAAGGGCCGCATTCCCAAGGTGCTCGGCCTGGCCGAAGCGCTGACCGAATGGCTCGAGCATCGCCGCGAGGTGCTGGTCCGCCGTTCGAAATTCCGTCTGGCGCAGATCGACCATCGCATCGAAGTTCTGGGCGGCTACCTCGTCGCTTATCTCAACCTCGACAAGGTGATCAAGATCATCCGCACCCAGGACGAGCCCAAGCCCGTCCTGATGAAGACCTTTAAAATCTCCGACGTGCAGGCCGACGCCATCCTCAACATGCGGCTGCGCAATTTGCGCAAGCTCGAGGAAATGGAAATCCGCGGCGAGGAAAAGGCGCTCAAAGAAGAACGCAGCAAGCTCAAGAGCCTGATCGGCTCGACCGCTCAGCAGTGGAAGACGGTCGCCGCGCAGATCAGGGAAACCAGGGCGCTGTTCGGACCGAAGACCGCGCTCGGCAAGCGCCGTACCGATTTCGCGCTGGCGCCCGAGCACGACGAAGCGGCGATCGAAGAGGCGATGCTGGTGCGCGAGCCGATCACCGTCGTGGTGTCGGACAAAGGCTGGATCCGCGCGCTGCGCGGCCATGTCATCGATCTGTCGAGCGTGACCTTCAAGACCGACGACCATCTGAAATTCGCGTTTCAGACCGAGACCACCGCCAAGGTGATGATCTTCGCCGGCAATGGCAAGTTCTATACGCTTGACGGCGCGAAGCTGCCCGGCGGGCGCGGCCATGGCGAGCCGGTTAGGCTGTTCTTCGATATCGACCAGGATGCCGAGATCGTCGCCGCCTTTGCCTATCAGGGCGGGCGCAAGCTTCTGGTGGCGAGCTATCAGGGCAACGGCTTCATCGTGCCGGAAGACGATTGCCTGAGCGCCACGCGCAAGGGCAAGCAGGTGTTGAACCTGAAGGCGCCCGACAGAGCGGCGGCAATGACCGTGATCGACGGCGATACGCTCGCCCTCATCGGACAGAACCGCAAGATGATCGTGTTCGGTCTTGACCAGGTGCCAGAGATGACGCGCGGCCGCGGCGTGCGTTTGCAGCGCTATCTCGACAAGGGTCTGTCCGACGTCACCACCTTCAAGGCCAGCGACGGCCTGAGCTGGGTGGACGGCGCCGGCCGCACCCAGACGCTGACGATGCGCGAACTCAAGGACTGGCGCGGCGAGCGCGCGCAGGCCGGCCGCATCGCGCAAGGCCTACCGAAGAACAACAAGTTCCGCGGCGCGCCAACGGCGGCGAAGACGGGTGGCGATGAGTAGCGGGCGCGGGCTTCAGTCAAACTCCGTTCGTTCCCGCGAAAGCGGGAACCCAGGGGCGAATCGCTTCGGCCTTTTATGATGCTCTGGGTCCCCGCTTTCGCGGGGACGAACGGAAATCCTCAACTCGCCACGAACAGCAGCGACTGCTCGGCATCCTGCATCAGCGCCGAGGCGGTGTCGCCGAAGAACAGCTTCTCGCCCGGCCGCCGGCCGACGCCCATGACGATCAGGTTGTTGCCGGCGCGCGCCGCTTCCTTGAGGATTGCTTCGTCGGTGGCGCTGGCGGCAATGACGGCGGTGCGGATACTCATATTGTAGCCGTCGGCGATCGCGGTGATGTCCTTGAGGATGGCGTTTTCCTGATCGCGTGCGCGCGTGCCACGGCGGACTTTGCTGGCGCCGCGCACCGCGACGTAGAGCACCGTCAGAGACGCCTTGCTGGCCCGCGCGATGGTGATGGCGACCTCGGCGGCGCGGCGCGACGGCTCGGTGCCGTTGATCGGCACCAGGATGTTCAGTCTACCCCGCGGCTTTTCCGAAAGCTCGCCGCGCACCAGCGTAATGCCAAGCGGTCCCTTGAAGCCTTGCGCCAGCGACGTCACGCTTTCGTGGAAATCCTTGCCGCGCACATTGGTTTTTTCCAGGCCGATCAGCATCAGGTCGTAGCCCTTGGCGGCTTCCTCGGCGATTGTTTCTGGACCGGGCGCTTCATGCACGATGGTCGTGACTTCGACCGGCGTATCGACCTTCTCCTCGATCTTCTGCTTGCTCTTGATCTGCTCGGCCGCCAGCTTGACAGTCTCGCCGGCATGCTTGGCCCTCTTCTCCTGTTCCTTGACCTCGGCCTTGTCCGCTTTCTTCTCGTCCGCGCTTTGCTGCTCGTCCTTGACCGGCTCGGATTTCCTGTCGTCGGCTTTCTTGTCGGCCGCCTTCACCTTGGTCTTTTCTTCAATCAGCGTGTCGGGCGTGGTGTCGCCTTTGCCTTCCGGCAAAGCTTCGATTTTCGAGGCGTTCGTGATGTGCAGCACCGTGGTCGGCATGCCATGGGTGCCGGCCAGCATGCCGGCGACGCGCGAGGCGAATTTGCCGTTCGGGCTGTCGTCGACCGCGATCAGCAATCGTTCCAGATTGGCGACGAAGCCTTTCTCCTCCTGCGCCTCGCGGTCGAGCCGTTGCTGCTCCTCCTTGCGCATCGGAATGCGCGCCAGCGCCCAGCGCAAGGTCGGCGGCATGGCGAGCGTTGTGATGACCGCCATGGCGACGATCATGGTGAAAAGGTTCTGGTTGAGCGCGCCCATCGATAGGCCGACCGTGGCGATGATCACCTCGGTCGAGCCGCGCGCATTCATGCCGCAGGCCAGCGCGAAGCCTTCGCGCCGCGTCAGTCCGCCGATTTCCGCGCCGATGAAGGCGCCGCCGAATTTGCCGACGCTGGCGATCAGGATCAGGCCGGCGGTCATCGCCGCCATGCGCGGATCGGCAAGGATGGTCAGGTCGGCGCCGAGGCCGGCCACGCCGAAGAAGACCGGAGCGAAGAACGCAGTGATGATGCCGCGCAGCTGTTCGTCGATATGGCGGGTGAGGATCGGCGACTCGCCGACCAGGATGCCGGCAACGAAGGCGCCGAGTACCGTATGCACGCCGATCGCATGCGTCAGCAGCGCCATTGATCCCATGATGACGAGGATGCAAGTGACCACCGCGAAATCGCTGACGAAATTGTCGTTCACCCAGCGGATGGCGAAGAACACCGCGCGCCGCCCGACCGTCAGGCTGACCACCATGAACAGGAAGGTGCCGACGATGCTTTGCGCCAGCGACCACGGATCGACTTCGCCATGCAGCGCCAGTGAGAAGATGATCGAGACGATGATCCAGCCGACGCTGTCGTCGATGATGGCGGAGGCGAGAATGACCTGGCCGACGGTGCGGCGCATGAAGTTCATCTCGCGCACCACCATGGCGACGATCTTGACCGAGGCGATCGACAGCGCGGTACCGAGGAACAGCGACGTGATCAGGCGCTTTTCCGGATCGGGCAACATCGCGTCCGGCAGCATTTCGCCGAGGGCGACGCCGCAGGCGAAGGGCACGACGATGCCCATCAGCGAGGCATAGACCGAAGCCTTGCCGGTCTGGCGCACCAGCTTGAGATCGGTCTCCATGCCGGTGAGCAGCAGCAACAGCAGAATGCCGACCTGCGAGACCGCGTCGATCATCGCCTTCTGGTCCGGGCTCTTGGGGAATAGCGCGTGCTGCAAGTCCGGCAACAGCAGGCCAAGCACCGAGGGACCGAGCAGGAGCCCTGCGATCAACTGCCCCATCACCGCCGGCTGGCGCATGCGGATCATGGCTTCGCCGAGCAGGCGGCCGGTCAGCATCAGGACCAGGATCTGGGCAATGAAAATGACCTCGGACGGGCCTTTGTGCGCCTCGCTGGCGGCCATCGCCGCGCCCGAGGCCAGCCATAGCGCCACAGGAATTGCGCATAGCCATGCCGTCCGCGCGCTGAATTTCATGCCGAAATTGCCCCCTGAGCCACCCCGGCGGGGCGAGAGCAGCCATAACCCCGGGCCGGAAACAAAGTTCCCGAAATGTTGCAATTGCAAATCAATCGCAACTAAACTATCAAGGACAAAATGGACGCCTTTTCGCGGGGCTATCGCGGGGCAGGGACTGGAAATGGTCGATATGGCAGCAATTCCGCCGGTAAATTCCGAAGCGCAACCAACCGGCTGGCGCTTTACTCGCACTGACGGCACCCAGCAAAGCCTGTCCGAGGTTTACGGCTCGATTCCTGTGCCGCGCGGCGCGTCCTGGCTGCGGCGGCTGCTGGCCTTCTCAGGCCCCGGCTACATGGTCTCGGTCGGCTATATGGACCCCGGCAACTGGGCGACCGATCTCGCCGGCGGTTCGCAGTTTGGCTACACGCTGCTCGCCGTCATCATGATTTCCAACCTGATGGCGATTTTGTTGCAGGCGCTCGCCGCGCGGCTCGGCATCGCCTCCGGCCGCGATCTGGCGCAGGCCTGCCGCGACGCCTATCCGAAGCCCGTCGGCTATGTCCTTTGGTTTGCCTGCGAACTGGCGATCATCGCCTGCGATCTGGCCGAGGTCATCGGCACCGCCATCGCGCTCAAATTATTGTTCGGCATTCCGCTGATCGGCGGCGCGCTGATCACCGCGCTCGATGCCTTCCTGCTGCTGCTGCTGATGCAGAAGGGCTTCCGCTATCTGGAAGCCTTCATCATCGCGCTGTTGATTATCATCGCCGGCTGCTTCCTGGCGCAGATCATCATGGCGGCGCCGCCGGTCGCGGCCGTGCTCGGCGGCTTCCTGCCGTCGAGCGAGATCGTCACCAATCCGGCGATGCTGTACATCGCCATCGGCATCATCGGCGCGACCGTGATGCCGCATAATCTCTATCTGCATTCCTCGATCGTGCAGACGCGAAACTTCGAGAAGAACGACGCCGGCAAGCGCAGCGCTATCCGCTGGGCGACGACCGACTCGACAATAGCGCTCATGCTGGCGCTGTTCGTTAATGCCAGCATCCTTATCGTCGCGGCCTCGGTGTTTCACGCCAGCGGCAAGACCGATGTGGTGGAAATCGAGCAGGCCTATGAATTGCTGTCGCCGCTCTTGGGCGTCGGCATCGCCTCGATCCTGTTCGCCGTTGCCTTGCTGGCGTCGGGCCTCAACTCGACAGTGACGGCGACGCTTGCCGGCCAGATCGTTATGGAAGGCTTTCTCAACCTGCGCATTCCGCACTGGATGCGCCGCCTGCTAACGCGCGCCATCGCCATCGTGCCAGTGGTGGTGGTGACGGGGCTTTACGGCGAGCACGGCACCGCGCGGCTGCTGATCCTCAGCCAGGTCATCCTGTCGATGCAATTGCCCTTCGCGGTCATCCCGCTGGTGATGTTCGTGTCGGACAAGAAAAAGATGGGGAGTTTCTCGATCTCGAAACCGGTCGCGGCGCTGGCCTGGCTTGTCGCCGGAGTGATCGTGGTGCTGAACGTGAAACTGTTGTTCGAGACGTTCTTCCATTGATTCTCAAATTCCCGGCTTGTGCGGGAATGAACGGACGGTGGGCTAGTCCTCGACCCTCGTCCAGCCGCTCGCCATCAGCCGCTCCTGCGGCAGGAAGCGGCCTTTGTAGTCCATCTTTTTCGAGCCCTGTACCCAATAGCCGAGATAGACGTAAGGCAGGCCCATGGCGCGGGCGCGCTCGATGTGGTCGAGGATCATGTAGGTGCCGAGCGAGCGTTCGCCGGCGTCCGGATCGAAAAACGAATAGACCATCGACAGCCCGTCGCTGAGCACGTCGGTCAGCGCCACCGCCAGCAGCGGACCGGCGCCGCGTCCGTTGAGACGCGAATCCGGGCCGCGCGTGCGGTAGTCGATAACCTGGGTATCGACATGGCTGTCCTCGATCATCATCGCGTAGTCGAGCACGGTCATGTCGGCCATGCCGCCGTCGCGGTGGCGCGCGTCGAGATAGGCGCGGAACACCGAATACTGCTCGGAGGTCGGCGCCGGCTTGCGCATGTCGCCGATGACGTCGGCGTTATGCTCGGCGATGCGGCGCATATTGCGCGACGGCTTGAAGTCGGCGACGACGACGCGCACCGACACGCAGGAACGGCAGGTCTCGCAAGCCGGGCGATAGGCGATCGACTGGCTGCGGCGGAAGCCGCCATGCGTCAACAGGTCGTTGAGTTCGCCGGCGCGCTCGCCGACCAGATGCGTGAACACCTTGCGCTCCTCCTGGCCCTTCAAATAGGGGCAGGGCGACGGCGCGGTCAGGTAGAATTGCGGCGTGTCGCGGGAGTGCTGGGTCACGTCATCGAACCGTCTTGCCGGTAGCGTTCTGACTCGAAGTCACAAGCATTGCCCGCCCCGCCGGTTCCGTCAAAGGCCCGGGCGACGCTTTTTTGGGCATAAGTGACGCGGTCGCCGTTACCGGACCCCGGTGACTAGGGGCCGCAATTGGGCGGCGCGCTGGGGATTATTGATAATGACGGTGCCCAGCACGATGTCGTGCAGCAGCCGCTTGCGCTGATTGAAAAAGGCGACGAGCAGCACGAACGGCGTGAAGGCCGAGACCGAAAACCAGAAGGCGACGGCGTGTAGCGCGCCGAGCACGAAATAGGCCGGCGCGCCGTACCAGGTGCGCATTTCCAGGTCCATCACCCGCATGCCGATGGTGGCCGAGCGGTCGCTGCCCAGGCTGGCGCCGAAATAGACGATGGCCCAGACCACCGAGGCCGGCGGCAGCAGCCAATAGAGCGCCCAGCCGAAGCCCAGAGTGACGATGCCGAACGCGAAGATGAACATCGCCGCCAGCACCACGGGGACCGAAATCACCAGAAAATCGATGAAGAAAGCCAGCACCCGGCGGGCCAGGACGCCTTCGAACAGTTCCGGGTTCAACGCCGGATCGTAGACATGCGGTTTGATATCCATCGACATGGCGGTCCCCCTTCGCCCTTTGGCGACACCCTTGCGCCCTTCGGCGGCACTCTTGCAGATGGCGAATATACCGCTCCGCTGCAAGGGACGAAACGTGGACGTTATGCTTAGGTTGCGGCAAAAGGCGGCTGCTCTCAGGAGATTTTGAGACGATGAGCGTGACGATTGCCCATATCGAGGAAGCCCGCCGCGTCATCGCCGGCCAGGTGCTGCGTACGCCGATGCTGCCGGCGCCGCGCCTCTCCGCGCTGACCGGGGCGCACGTCTTCGTCAAATACGAAAACCTTCAGGTCACCAATTCGTTCAAGGACCGCGGCGCCTTGGTCAAGCTGACCTCCCTGAGCGAGGGCGAGCGGCAGCGCGGCGTCATCGCCATGTCGGCCGGCAACCACGCCCAGGCGGTGGCTTACCACGCGGCGCGCTTGGGGATTCCGGCGACCATCGTCATTCCGGTGACCACGCCCTTCGTGAAAGTGGCGGCAACGCGCTCGCATGGCGCCGAGGTGGTGCTGGACGGCGAAACGGTTGCCGACGCGCAGGCGCGCTGCGAGATTATCCAAAAGGAGCGCGGCCTGACTTTGGTGCATCCTTATGACGACGCGCATGTCATCGCCGGGCAGGGCACCATCGCGCTGGAGATGCTGGAGGAGGTGTCCGATCTCGACCAGCTTGTCATTCCGATCGGCGGCGGCGGGTTGATCGCCGGCAACGCGATTGCCGCGCGCGCGGTCAATCCGAAGATCGAGATCGTCGGCGTCGAGGCGGCGCTGTATCCGGCGGTGTGGAACGCGCTCGAACACGGCAACCGGCCGATCGGCGGGCCGACTCTGGCGGAAGGCATCGCGGTCAAGAATGTCGGCAGACTGACGCTGCCGATCATCCGCGAACTGGTCGCCGACGTCATTCTGGCCGACGAGGCGCATCTCGAGCGCGCGGTGAACGCCTATGTCACCTTGCAGAAGACGATGGCGGAAGGCGCAGGCGCAGCGGGCCTTGCCGCGTTGCTCGCGGAGCCTGCGCGCTTCAGGGGCAAGCGCGTCGGCCTGATCCTGTGCGGCGGCAATATCGATCCGCGCATTCTCGCGTCCATCATGGTGCGCGAACTTGAGCGCGAGACCCGCATCGTCTCGTTCCGGCTCGCCATTCCCGATCAGCCGGGCGTGCTCGGCATCATCGCCACAAAACTCGGTGCGCTCGGCGCCAATATTCTCGAGGTCGAGCACCGCCGCCTGCTACTCGACGTGCCGGCGAAGGGTGCGAAGCTCGACGTCACGGTCGAGACGCGCGACGCCGGACACGCCGTCGAGATCATGGCGGCCTTGGCGGCGGACGGCTACCAGCCGGTGCGGCTGGGCTCGGCGGGCACCTAAGAAGATTTGCGCATGAACTCGGCGACGCGCTCGCCGATCATGATCGCCGCCATATTGGTGTTGGCGCTGACAACGCATGGCATGACCGAAGCATCGGCAACGCGCAGACCTTCGACGCCATAGACGCGGCATTCCGGATCGACCACCGCCAGCGGATTGTCCGGTGCGCCGATGGCGCAGGTCGAACTCGGATGGAACATCGGGCCCGCGGCGTCGACGATGTCATTATCGGTGAGCGCGAATGTTGTCTTGCCGTCCCAGACCAGCCGGCCGGGACTGATCGCCGCGCCGATGATCGCCCGGCGCAGCCAGCCCGGCGAGGCCAGCACCGCCGCCGCGCCGGCCGCCTTCAAGGCGCCGATCAGGCCGGTGCCGTTGATGAGACGCAGCGGCGCCTGGCGCGGCATTAGATAGATTTCCGAAAAGCAATCGCGCACGGCAGGGTCGAGAAGCAGGCCGGCGGCGTGACGCCCGGCAATGACTATGCGTTCGACATCCAGCGGATCGGAAAACAACCGCTGCTCGACGCGCGGCGGCGTGTCGGCATCGGCCGCGTCAAGCGTCACCCGGCCGCGCGACACGGGGGCGTAGAGCGCGCAGGCGAGCATGGCCATGCGGCGGCCGAAATTCTTCGGACTGATGCGCCCGGTAAAATAGTGAAACAGGTCGCCCGGCGTGCCGCCGTCGACGCCGGACGAAAACTGCAGCGCCGACATGATGTAATGCTGCGCCGATTGCGGCAGCTGCGAGCTTGGCTTGAGCGTCATCGAAAAATGCAGCTGCGCGTGATTTTGGTAGTTGCGGCCGACGCCGGGCCGATCCGCCACCAACGGGATGCCGAGCCCGTGCAGTTCGGCGGCCGGGCCGATGCCGGAGCGTAGCAATAACGCGGGCGTGTGGACCGCGCCGCAGGACACGACCACCTCGTTCGCCGCGAGGTCGAGCGTTTCATCGCCGCGTTGTGCGACCACGCCGCGCACTTTGGCGCCATCGAATGTCAGGCGCAGCGCGCGCGTTTGCGTCATGATGGTCAGGTTGGGCCGCGCCCGCACCGCGTCCGTCAGATAACAGCGCGCGCTGGTCGCGCGTTCGTCGTCATGGCTGAGCGGGGTGGCGAAAAATCCATCGTCGCCGCCGTCATAGACGTCGCCGACCTTGCGCCGTCCGCGCGCCAGAAGCGTTTGCTCGACGCGGCGCATATAGGCCGGCCACCGCTCGCGCGGAATGCGGCGGACGATATTCGGCCCGGCGGCATTGCGCGCCGGCGAGTCAAGATCGTTGGTCATCGCCTGATAGGCCGGCAGCACGTCGCGCCAGCCCCAATTGGTCGCGCCCATGGCTTCCCAGCGATCGTAATCCTGCGGCTTGCCACGCAGCGCCAGCATGCCCATGACGCTCGAGCCGCCGCCCATGACGCGGGCCTGGGGAAACGGCGTCGGCTTTTCGCCGTCGCGAATCCGGGCGGTAAGACCCGGCCAGAAATAGTTTCGGTTGAAATAGGCCGATGGAAAAATGGAGCGGATATCGCCGGGCACATCGCCCGGCGCGGTGTCACGGCCGGCCTCGATCAGCAGCACGCGCCGCGCCGAATCCTCGGAGAGGCGCGCCGCGACGGCGGCGCCGGCCGAACCGGCGCCGATGACGATGACGTCGGATTGAATTGTGGAGTTGATCATTTGTCTGCGCCGATCACGCCGCTATTGGCGCGGCTGCATGGCGCGCCAAATGCGCTCCGGCGTCGCCGGCATTTCGATATGGGTAATGCCGAACTCCTTGAGCGCGTCGACCACGGCATTGACCACGGCGGGCAGCGCGCCAACGCAACCGGCTTCGCCCGCGCCCTTGGTGCCGAGCGGATTGGTCTTGGTCGGCACCGAATTTGACTCGACGTGGATGGCGGGGAAATTATGCGCGTGCGGCATGGCGTAATCCATGAACGAGGCCGTCACCATCTGGCCGCTGTCGTCGAAATGGATATCCTCCATTAGCGCCTGTCCCGCGCCTTGTGCGACGCCGCCATGGATCTGGCCGTGCAGCAGCATAGGATTGAGCACGGTGCCGACATCGTCGACGACATTGTAGCCGACGATGGCCGTGTCGCCGGTCTCGATATCGATCTCGACTTCGCAGATATGGCAGCCGTTCGGATAATTATTGACCGGCGTTTTGTGCACGGCGGTGGCGGCCAGTCCCGGCTCCATGCCGGCGGGAATCTTCGCCGGCGCCTGCGCGTCGGCGGCGACTTCCTTCATCGTCATGGTGCGGTTCGACTTCGACGACGAGAACACGCCGTCGGCGAAAGCAATGTCGCCGGGCTCCAGCTTGAGGGCGAAAGCGACGATCGCCGTCGCCTTCTCGATGATCTTCTCGCTGGCGCGCAAGAAAGCCGCGCCGCCCATGGTCGCCGAGCGCGAACCGCCGGTGCCTTCGCCGTACCAGACCTGATCGGTGTCGCCCTGCACGTAGCGGATGTCGTCGGG
This sequence comes from Bradyrhizobiaceae bacterium, assembly GCA_947479905.1. Taxonomy (GTDB): domain Bacteria; phylum Pseudomonadota; class Alphaproteobacteria; order Rhizobiales; family Xanthobacteraceae; genus Pseudolabrys. The sequence continues at coordinate 7,140 of CANKBJ010000037.1, read as the reverse complement.
ATGAATGCCGAGTTTGTCGGCGACGATCTGCTTGAACACCGTTTCGTGGCCCTGGCCCTGGCTGTTCGAGCCGGCGAACATGGTGATGCCTCCATTGCGGTCGAAACGCACCTCGGCGCCTTCGGTGCCGGGCGCGGCGGCGCGCTCGATCGTGTTGGACAGGCCGAGCCCGCGCAGTCTGCCGCGCTTGCGGGCTTCCCTGCGGCGCTTGTCGAAGCCGGCGACGTCCGCCATCGAGATCGCCATGTCCATGTTCTTTTCGAACTCGCCGCAGTCATAAGTGAAGGTCAGCCCGGTCTTGAACGGCATGTCCTTCGGGCTGATGTAGTTGCGCCGGCGCAGTTCGATGCTGTCGATGCCGGTCTCCAGCGCCGCCAGTTCGACCATGCGTTCGATAACGAAGGCCGATTCCGGGCGGCCGTTACCGCGATAGGGGCGCACCGGATTGGTGTTGGTGAACACGCCCGTGACGTCGACAAAGATCGCCGGCGTGCGGTAGGGGCCGGCGAGCGTGCCGGCGTTGAGGAAGAAGGCCGGCATGTTGTGCTGCAGATAGGCGCCGATGGCGGCCGTGGTCTTGACCTTCATCGCCAGGAAATGACCGTCTTTGTCGAGCGCCAGCTCGGCTTCGGTGACGTTGTCGCGCCCTTGCGGATCGGACAGGAAGGCCTCGGTGCGGGTGCTGATCCATTTCACCGGCCGGCCGGTCAGCTTCGAGGCATGACAGACCAGCGGGATCTCGTTGAAGATCGGCGTCTTCATGCCGAAGCTGCCACCGGTGTCGCCGGTCACGACACGGACGGCGGTCTCGTTCACTTTCAGGATCTGCGCGACGTTGGCGCGAACATCATGCGGGCGCTGGGTCGCCGTGTGCAACGTATAGCGGCCGGTGCCGGCATGGTAATGCGCGACCGCGCCGCGCGGCTCCATGGTCACGGCGGTGACGCGATTGATGACGAACTTGCCTTTGGTGACATGCGCGGCCTTGGTGAATCCGGCCTCGGTCGCGGCCTTGTCGCCGATCAGTTCGACGAAGGAGATATTGTCCTTGCACTCGTCGTAGACGCGCGTCTTGCCTTGCGCAGCCTGTTCGGTCGAGACGACGGCGGGCAGCACCTCGTAATGGACCTGCATCAGCTCGGCCGCGTCGTGCGCCTGCGCCAGAGTATCGGCGACGATAAAGGCGACGCTGTCGCCGATGAAGCGCACATGCGTTTCGGCCAGCACCGGATAGCGCGGCTTGAACATCGGCGAGCCGTCGCGCAGCTTGAGGCCTGGATGCGACAACAGATCGCCGAGGCCGGCGGCCTTCCAGTCGGCGCCGGTGATAATGGCAAGCACGCCGGGCGCCGCTTTCGCCGCCGCGATGTCGATCGATTTGATCTTGGCGTGGCCGTGCGGCGAGCGCAGCACGACGCCATAGGCCATGCCGGGAATCTGCACGTCGTCGGTGTAGGAGCCGCCGCCGCGCACCAAACGCGGGTCCTCGAAACGCGACACGCCCTGACCGATTGCAAATTCACCCATGGTCCTACCCGTTGATTTTCTGTTTTTATTTAACCCGTCATCCTGAGGTGCGAGCGAAGTGAGCCTCGAAGGATAAACGGCCAAGGCCTTGATGAGGTGGCCGTCGCCCTTCGAGGCTCGGCCTAAAGGCCTCGCACCTAAGGGTGACGGAGTGAGGATACTTTTTTATTTCATCTCGCGCAGCTTCTCCGCCACGCGCGGCGCGAAGTAGGTGAGAATGCCGTCGCAGCCGGCGCGCTTGAACGAGGTCAGACTTTCCATCATCGCCCGCTCGCCGTCGAGCCAGCCATTATTGCTGGCTGCCATGATCATCGCGTATTCGCCGGACACCTGATAGGCGAAGGTCGGCATGCCGAAAGTTTCCTTCACGCGCGCGACGATATCGAGATAGGGCAGGCCGGGCTTGACCATGATCATGTCGGCGCCTTCCTCGATGTCGAGCGCGACCTCGCGCAGCGCCTCGTCGGCGTTGCCCGGGTCCATCTGATAGGTGCGCTTGTCGCCGGAGAGCGTCTTGGCCGAGCCGACCGCGTCGCGGAACGGACCGTAGAAGGCGGAGGCGTATTTCGCCGCATAAGCCATGATCGACACGTCGGTGAGATTCTCGGCGTCGAGCGCGCGGCGGATCGCGCCGACGCGGCCGTCCATCATGTCGGACGGCGCGATGATGTCGCAGCCGGCCTGCGCCTGCACCAAAGCCTGCCTGACCAGCACCGCGACCGTTTCGTCATTCATGATGACGCCGTCGTCGCGCAGCAAACCGTCATGGCCGTGGCTGGTGAAGGGATCGAGCGCGACGTCGCAGAGTATGCCGATGTCCGGCACTTCCTTCTTGATCGCCTTGATGGCGCGGCAGACCAGATTATTGTCGTTGAGCGCCTCCGAGCCGGTGGCGTCGCGCAGGGACGGGTCGGTGTAGGGAAATAGCGCAATGCAGGGAATGGCGAGCTTGGCGGCTTTCTCGGCTTCACGCACCGCCTGATCGACCGACAGGCGCTCGACGCCGGGCATCGAGGCAACGGCAGCGCGCTTGTTGTCGCCATCCATGACGAAGATCGGCCAGATCAGGTCGTCGGCGGTGACCACGTTCTCGCGCACCAGCCGCCGCGCCCATTCGCTGCGCCGGTTGCGACGCATGCGGGTCGGCAGGTCGAGCGGCGTATGGGCGCTCAAGCTGGAATCGGGCTCGCCCGGCACAAAACCGATATTTTGCTGCAAAGGACGTCCGAATTTGATGGCCATGGTGTTCTCCGGACGGCCTTTTTAGCCGGTCCGGACGGGCCACGCCACCCGGGCATTCCCTGATAGGGGACGTTGACGTTGCCCGGTCGGCCTTCTATCCGTCGAAGCATGGATTTCGAGCTTTCCGAAGACCAGCGCGCCTTCCAGTCGACCGCCCGCGCTTTCGCGCGCGACGAAATGATGCCGCATGCGGCCGGCTGGGACGAAGGCTCGGTTTTTCCGATGCAGGCGCTGCGCCAGGCGGCGGCGCTCGGCTTCGGCGGCATCTACGTCAAGGAAGATGTCGGCGGCTCAGGCTTGAGCCGGCTCGATGCCGCGCTGATTTTCGAGGAACTGGCGCAGGGCTGCACCTCGACCGCCGCCTACATCTCCATCCACAACATGGTGGCGTGGATGATCGATACCTATGGCAGTGAGGTCGCGCGGCAAAAATTCTTGCCGAAGCTCTGCACCATGGCGCATTTCGGCAGCTATTGTCTGACCGAACCGGGCTCTGGCTCGGACGCCGCCAGTCTGACGACCAGAGCGCGGCGCGACGGCGATCATTATGTGCTCGACGGCACGAAAGCCTTCATTTCCGGCGGCAGCGTCTCCGACCTCTATCTGGTGATGGCGCGCACGGGTGAAGCCGGGCCGAAAGGCATTTCCTGCATCGCGGTCGAGAAGGGCACGCCGGGACTGTCCTACGGCGCGCAGGAGAAGAAGCTCGGCTGGAAATCGCAGCCGACCTCGATGGTGATGTTCGAGAACTGCCGCGTGCCGGTGTCGAACCTGATCGGCAAGGAAGGCGAGGGCTTTCGCATTGCCATGGCCGGGCTCGATGGCGGGCGGCTGAACATCGGCGCGTGTTCGCTGGGCGGCGCGCAGTTCTGTCTCGACCGCACTATCGAGTATATGAAAGAGCGCAAGCAGTTCGGTTCGCGCCTGTCGGATTTTCAGGCCTTGCAGTTTCGTATTGCAGACTACGCCACCGAACTCGACGCCGCGCGGCTGTTGCTGCATCGCGCCGCCGTCGCGGTCGGCGGCCATGAGCCGGGCGCGACGACGCTCGCCGCCAAAGCGAAAAGGCTCGCCACCGACACCGGCTTCGATGTCGTCAATGGCTGCCTGCAACTGCATGGCGGCTACGGCTATTTGCGCGATCACCCGATCGAGCGCGTGCTGCGCGACGTGCGCGTGCATCAGATATTGGAAGGCACCAACGAGATCATGCGCGTGATCGTCTCGCGCGCGATGCTGGGAAATTGAGCATGAACGCGGCGCACTGGAGCGGCGAACTGGCTTTGGCGACGGCGGCGATGTTTGCCGGCGCAGCCTTCTATATCAATTTCGCCGAACAGCATGCGCGGCTGCAACTCGACGTCCGCGCGCTGTTGGTGGAGTGGAAGCCGAGCTACATCCGCGGCTTTATCATGCAATCGAGCCTTGCGATTATCTCCTGCGTGTTCGGGCTTATGGCTTTCGTGTTCGGCTATGATTGGCGCTGGCTCCTCGGCGCCGCGTTGATCATTGCCAACTGGCCATTCACTTTGTTCATCATCATGCCGACCAACAAATTGCTGCAGGCGACTGCGCCGGATGAGGCCGACGATGTGACGCGCGGCCTGATCGAGCAGTGGGGCCGGCTGCACGCCGTGCGCACGGCATTGGGGTTCGCTGCCACGATTGCCTATTTGTGGGCGATGACGTGAGCGAATCCGAAATACTCTTCGAGCGCCGCGGCGCGGCCGGCATTGTCACGTTGAACCGGCCGAAGGCGCTCAATGCGGTGACGCATGGCATGGTGCATGCCCTGAGCGCGCAACTGGCCGCCTGGGCCGACGACGACGCGGTCACGCGCGTCATCATCATGGCCAATGGCGAGCGCGCTTTCTCCGCTGGTGGCGACATCCGCCATCTGTACGATCTCGGCAAAGCCGAGCGCCAGACGGACGCCTTGCAGTTCTGGCGCGACGAATATCCGCTCAACGCCGCGATCAAGAATTTCCGCAAGCCCTATGTCGCACTGATCGACGGCATCGTCATGGGTGGCGGTGTCGGCATTTCGGTGCACGGCTCGCACCGCGTCGCCTTCGACCGTTATTCCTTCGCCATGCCGGAGGTCAGCATCGGCTTTTTCCCGGATGTCGGCGCGACCTGGTTTTTAGCCCGCATGCCCGGCGAACTCGGCACTTTTTGCGCGCTGACCGGCGAACGCTTCAACGCCGCCGATGGCGTTGCCGCCGGTCTCGCCACGCATCGCGTGCCGTCGGCGCGCTATGGCGCATTGGTCGATGGGTTGACCGGCACGGTGTCGGTGGATGCGGTTCTGGCCGCCTTTGCCGAACCGGCCGGCGAGGGGGCGGTGATGGCCCGCCGCGCCGCGATCGACCGGCTGTTCGCCGGCAACAAGGTTGAAGCCATTCTGGCGGCGCTCGATCGTGAGGCGGCATCCGGCAGCGCTGACGCCGAATGGGCGGGCAAAACCGCGGCCTTGATGCGGACCAAATCGCCGCTCAGTCTTAAAGTTGCGCTGGCGCAGGTCCGCCTCGGCGCAACTTGCGATTTCGCAACGTGCATGCGCACCGAATTCCGCATAGTCTCGCGCATCGTTTATGGTCACGATTTCTATGAGGGTGTGCGCGCCGTGATCGTCGACAAGGACAACCAGCCGCGCTGGCAACCGGCGGCTTTGGCGGATGTGAGCGACGCCGAGGTGGCGCGCCACTTCGCGCCGCTCGACAGCGGCGAACTGGTGCTTGCATGAGTGAACAGTTCCACGCCGAAGATCTGAAAAATCTCGATCCCGTCCATGAATATGACGGTGAGGCAAGCGTCGGCCTGTGGACCGGGCGGTTGATTCTGTTCCTGCGCGTGATGGCCGGCATGTCGATGATCAAGGGGCTTTATCACTGGGCGCGGGTTTGCGGCATCGGTGTCGGCCCCGACGATCTCTATGAAGCCCATTCGGTCGCCTGGCAGTCGGCGACCGTGTTCTTCGCCGTCATCGATCTGGTCGCGGCGGTCGGCCTGTGGCTGGCGGCGGCCTGGGGCGCGGTGATCTGGCTGACGGCTGTCGCTTCGATGCTGGCGGTGGAAATGTTCTTTCCGCAGGTCTACGGCCGCGCTTTCCTTACCGTGCTGCTGGAAGCCGGGCTGCTCGGGCTCTATCTTTGGCTGGCCGTGAAGTCGGCGCAGGAACAACCGAACTAGAAAACAATACAGGGAGTAAACCATGGCGCGCATCGGATTTATCGGTCTCGGCAATATGGGTCTGCCGATGGCGCTCAATCTCATCAAGGCCGGGCATCAGGTCGAGGGCGTCGATCTCAATCCGGCGTCGATTGAAAAACTCAAAGCCGCCGGCGGCAGCAATGCCGAATTCGCCAAGGTCGCGGCGTCGCGCTGCGACGTCGTCGTCACCATGCTGCCGGCCGGCAAGCATGTGCGCGAAGTCTATCTCGGCGCGGGCGGCATCGTCGAGAATGCCAATCCCGGCACGCTGCTGATCGACTGTTCCACCATCGACGTCGAGACCGCGCGCGAGGTCGCCGCCGCCGCCGAGGCGAGGGGGCTGTTGATGCTGGATGCGCCGGTGTCCGGCGGCGTCGGCGGCGCGGCCGGCGGTACGCTAACCTTCATGGTCGGCGGTTCGGCGCAGGCCTTCACCCGCGCGCAGACCATCCTCGACAAGATGGGCAAGACCATCGTGCATGCGGGCGGGCCCGGCAACGGCCAGGCGGCGAAGATCTGCAACAACATGATCCTCGGCATTTCGATGATCGCGGTGTCGGAAGCTTTCGTGCTGGCTGAGAAACTCGGCCTCGACCACCAGAAGCTGTTCGACATTTCGTCGAAGTCGTCGGGCCAGTGCTGGTCGATGACGGCCTATTGCCCGGTGCCGGGACCGGTGGCGACCTCGCCCGCGAACCGCGACTATCAGGCCGGTTTCACCGCCGCGATGATGCTGAAGGATTTACGTTTGGCGCAAGCCGCGGCCAAGGCCGCCGGCGCGAAGACCGAACTCGGCGCTGACGCTGAAAGGATTTATTCGGCATATGCATCGAGCGGCGAGGCGGAGCGGGATTTTTCCGGCATAATCCGCTTCATTCGCGGGTGAGGCGCACGATCCTGAAAAGTGGGCACCGGTTTTCGGACAAGATCGTGCGCAAAACAAACGAATCCGCGCGCACAGGGTGAACGAATCCTTGCGCGAATTTCGACAATTGAAAATGCAACGGACCGTTCACCGTTGCAAATAAACCTAATCTTTATGCTGTTATTTAAGCCGATTTTAGACTGGCCCGCATAGTTTGGTTCACAAGGGACGAGGAAAACAGGGCCTCGTTACCAATGAAAACAAAACTAAGGGGCGTTGAAATGAAAGCCGTC
>CANKBJ010000036.1 GCA_947479905.1 Bradyrhizobiaceae bacterium | reverse complement strand
CCGTCGCGCCGCGACAATCATCCTCCCGCCGCGACCGCCAAAATGGCCATCCTGATTGTCGCCGTGTTTCCATCCAGATTGACGCGCTACAGCCGGAACAGCGCAAGACCGGCGACTGGGCGGCCGACGGCCGACTGACACGCAAATATCTGGAACTCACAAATCGCCTCGGCGACGTCGAGCGCGACATCATCGACCTGTCGCGCCAGCTTGCCGCGGGTGACGGGCCGGCGCAGCCGCATTGATGGCGCCGGTCATTTTTCTGCCAACGGCGGTCGGTGCGAGCTATACTCCCGGATAATGACAGCCGCCGCTCCCAACGAAGCCCTGCAGCGCAAAACGGAAGAGCTGGCCCGCAGCGAGGAGCGGTATCGCTACGCGCTGATGGCCGGGCGCCTGGTTCATTGGGAAACCGATCTGACCACCGGCACGCGCATCTGGCGGGAAGACAGTATGGCGCTTTTCGGTCTCAAGCTTGAAAACGGCATCGGGCGTCTCGGCGGCAACGACGATGAATTCAGGCAGGCGGTGCATCCTGACGACCGGCATCTGGTCACCAAGGTCTACGAGTTGGCGCAAACCCAAGATTGGTTTCCGGTCGAATACCGCATTGTGCGACCGGACGGCTCGATCCGCTGGTTATCCGGTGGCGGCCAGGTCGCATCCCGCGCGCCAGATGGCAAGCCGCAGCGGCTTGTGCATGTCGTCACCGATATCACCGAGCGCAAGAATGCCGAGGAGCATGTTCAGGCGCTGCTGCGCGAGCTGACGCATCGCGGCAAAAACCTGCTTGCCGTCATTCAGGCCATCGCCTCGCAAACCGGGCGCCGCTCCGACACGATCGAGGAATTTCAGGAAAGTTTTTCCAGGCGCTTGCAAGGACTGGCGGCGTCGCACGATCTACTGGTGACGCAGAACTGGAAGGGCGCCTCGCTCGGCGACCTGCTGCGCGATCAGCTCGGCGTTTTCGCCAGCGCCGACAGTTCGGCCATCGCGCTGTCCGGACCGGAGGTCTTTCTCAATCCGCAGACCACGGAGTCGCTCGGTCTTGCCATGCACGAATTGGCGACCAACGCTGTCAAGCACGGCGCGCTATCGACGCCGGACGGCAAGGTGTCGGTGTCCTGGGCGATAGAGCCCGCGGCCGGTGCTTCGCCGGAGCGGCTCAATCTCGTCTGGCTTGAACGCGGCGGCCCCGCCATTTCCCAGCCATCGCGCAACGGCTTCGGCCATGTCGTGTTCGAGCGCATTGTCGCGCGTTCACTCAACGCCGAACTCAAAATGGCATTCGACCCCGAAGGGCTGAATTGGCGGTTGTCTATCCCGACCGTTAATCAGATGAACCGCCGGACCATCTTCAAGGATCGCGCGTCCTGGGAAGAGGCGGAGTAGCGCGGCTCAGGCCGTGACATTCGCCGCTTCGCGTAGCGCGTCCTTGAGCGCCGCCGAGACGCGATAGACCGGGACATAGCCGCGCAACAGGATTTGCGCGGATCGCTTATAGGCAGCGCGGGTAATCAGGGTTTCGGTATTGCTCTGCCGGCCTTCGATGGTCGCCGACAGGATGCCGGCCGGATTCTCGATATCGACCTGCGCCTCGCTGCCCGACGCGCTGAGCGCCGGCAGTCCTTGCGCGAGTTCGTAAGCCACCGTGCCCGGCATCAGACAGGCGGCGGCGAGACAGCAGCCGCCGGTCACCGCCATCGTGTCGTGGCCGGTCTGCGGCGTGAAATAGCGCGTCGAGATATTGCCGCCGTTCACCGGCGGGCCGACGATGCAGACTTTCGGGATCGTCTCGCTGTTGGCGAGTTCGTCCGCGGTCATCGGCCGGCCCTTGGTGGTCAGGCCCATCTTCAAGCCGGCCTCGATCCAGAGTTTTTTCAGCGCGGAGAAGAAGGCCTCGTCGTTGCGCAGGTCCTTCGGCGATTCGGTGCCGGTCTTGCCGAACTCGGAGGCGCGCGCGATCACCATCGGCACCGCGACATCGACGCAGGAGACGGTGTAGTCGCCGAAGCGATCGGTGATGTTGCCGGTCGGCAGCGCCTTGCCGGTTTTGGCGCCGACCGGATTGGCCATGAACAGATCGACGCCGGGAAATTCGCCGTCGACGCCGGGAATCTGCGCGACGGCAAAACCGTCGCCGTCGAGCGCGACGCGCCCGGTCATGGTCGCCTTGGTATTGGTGTTGAAGATTTCGACTTCGCCCTTGCCGTCAAGTTCGCGTGGCAGGAAATGCTGATCAATCGCCCAATAGGGCAGCGCCGCCGACATGTTGCCGCAGTTCACGCTCCAGTCGATCTGCGATTTGCCGCCGGCCAGTTGCGCCAGCGTCGAGACGATGCGCGGTTCGCCGCGATCGTTCAGCGCCATCGCGGCGAAAAACACCTTGTTGCTGGTGGCGATGCCGCGGCCGAGACCGGTGATCTGCTTGGTGTCGCTGGTCGCGCCGTGCAACGGCAGACCCATCAAATGGCGCAGCAACTCCTCGCGCAGTTCGAGTTCCTTGGGCGCGATCCGGTCCCAGATGATGAGGCCGGTCGAGGTGCCGCCACGCACATGCAGCACGGGAAATTCCCAGGTGCCGTCGATGGAACGGGGCAAAGGATGAAGGGCGGAAGGGGCTGCGTAATTGATGACACGATCCTCGCGGACGGAGCGGATGCCGGCTCACGCGATAATTAGTTGCGCCCGCGCGGCCTGTCTAATCACGAAAGTATAAAGATTTGGCCGGCGTGTCAGGGCTTGATCTTCTGCGACAGTTTCTTGCGGAAGACACGCTCGCGCTTCAGGTGCCATTCCCGGCTCATGGCCTCGGGCTTGGTGGCAAAGGCTTCCGAATGCAGCAGCACCCATGAGCGGCCGCGCGTCGTGCGCGCGCCCTTGCCGGCATTGTGTTGGGCGAGGCGGCGCGCCACGTCATGGGTCCACCCGACATAGGTCAGGGTGCGGCCTTTGTGGCGGCAGCCGAGCACGTAAACAAAGCAGTTCATGCCGGCAGTGTAGATCGAAAAACTTAACCGCGAGCTTGGACGAATTTTACCGGAAGCCCGGTCCGGGCCAGCGGCTGTCGAATGAGCCGGTCGGGACGACCGGCTGGGCGCCCGTCAACAGGGCGCCATTGCTGGCCGGCGGCGCCGAGAAGGCGGTGCGCAATTGCGGCGGGCTTTCCGCGCGCGAGGCTTCATCGGTGGCGTCAGGCTTGGTCGCGGCGTTGGCGCTGCGCTGCTTGCCGGGTTGCGGCGCCGCGGCGACCGCCTTCGACGAAGCCGAATCAGACTTCACTTCGGCATCCCGTGCTTTCGGCGCGGATGCGGCGGCGGAGCGAACAAGCGCGGCGTGCTTCGGCTTCGCGGCTTCCGGCTTGTTGGCCGGTCGCGGCTCCGGCACATTGGCCATCGCCGCCGGCGCGCTTTCGCCTTCGGCAACCGGCTTCGGCACCGAAACGATCTGTGTCGGCGGCGCCGCGTCCGGCGTGCGCGGCAACGCGCCGGGCGCCAGCGCAATCTGAATCGGACGGCCCTTGTTGTCGTAGCCTTCCTGGGTGGTCAGCTTCTCGGCGAATACCGGGTTCATGCCGCCGTCAACGTTATGGCGCGGCGGCGTCACGGCGACGCCCTGCGCGATATATTCGGCCATCTGGACTTGTTCTTTGCGGCGCTGCTCAAGCACCATATCGGCGATATTCCTGTCGAGTTCGAAGACCGGGCATTTGCCCTTGGCGTCGAACTTCAACGGCTTCGATGCATTCTCCGGCTGCGCCGGATCGAACACGTAGCGCTTTTCGCAGACCGCGACTTTCGGCTCCTGCTTGCTCGCTTCGAAGTGGTCGTAGCCTTCCTTGAGCATTCTCCAGAAGGCGAAGTTCGGATTGTTGCGATGCTTGGCCATGTTCAGCGCGGTCATGCGGAACGGCATGGCCTGCAACTGGAACGCCTTCTGGCCGCCGAAGAACGACTCGCGCGCCAGCGCGTAGATTTCCTGGATCTGCTCGTCGGTCATCGCGTAGCAGCCGCGCGACGAGCAATCGCCATGCACCATCAGTTCCGAGCCGGTGTAGCCCCAGGCGCGATCATAGGTGTTCGGAAAACCGGTATTGAAGGCCAGATAATAATTGGAGGCCGGATTCATCTGTCCCGGCGTGATCGTATAGAAGCCCTCGGGCGCCTGGCGGTCGCCTTCCTTCTTCTTCGGACCGAGATCGCCCGACCAGCGGCAGATCGGGTAGGTCTTCAGCAGCGCGTATTCGCCGTCGCGAGTCTGTTTCCAGATCTCCATTTCCGCTTCTTCCTTAAAGATGCGGGCGAGGATCGGCGATTCCTTGTCCATATTCTTGGCGGCGATGTCGGCGAGCATCTTTTCCGACAGCGGCGCCTGGGCGCGGCCACTGGTCACGTCGCTCAGATTGCAGCCGGCGAGCGCGATCGCGGCGGCCACGGCCGCCGACGTCAGTAGCGTTCGGAGATAGGGTCGGCTCAAGACGCGAAACTCCCCGGACGGGCGGGCCCATATTGAGATATCGTTATCCATAAGATGTGGCATCCGCAAGGCAAAGGCACCCCTTCCATACTGACCGTAACCCTATGGTAAATCATATCTAAATTATGCCGAAGGGGTTAGTCGGAGCCAAATTCGCCGCGAGCTGCCGCAGGCCGGTTTTCACCGATCGCAAAATACAATCTATAGGTGCGTCACAAAAATAAACAATTATATAGTGTATTCACCGCCTTAGCCCGCATTGGGCATATTGAGGGAGGAATGCATGCCACTGAAAGATAAGGACGACGGCGCCTGGTACATGGACATAGTCAAGACCCTGGCGAAGAAGGCCGGGGAAGAGGTCGCAAGAAAAATCCTGGACGAATTTGGCGGCCCGGTAGGGCAGATCCTCAAGGATCTTATCTTTGGAAAGCCGCCGGAAGACCTTTCAAAGTACCTGAAGGAAATCGATCAAAAACTCTCCGACGTCAGCAGGTTGGTCAAGGAACATTATCAGTTCGATCTGTTTGCGCTCTACAATCAAGCCGATGACGGGCTCGCCGTTCTCATAAGTGCCTACAAGCACAGCTCCGAAGGCAGCGACAGCAGAAAGAACGCCTGCCTCAACGTCCTAGACAAGGACGGCGTGTTTGCCAAAGCCAGGACAATGGCGGCGGCCATGCTCTCGCCGAAGCAGCCAACGAACAAATCGGTTCTTCAATTGTATGCCGACTTTCTGATCGACAGCAATCTCGACGTCTATGCCTATCGGGACAGTTTGTTTGCACTCGCCAGCCATCTGAGGCTCAATCTCGTCCAGGCCGCGGCGCTGCGCGAGGTATGCCGACGCGAGATTAATGATTCATCCAAGGAGCACGATGTCGTCATCACCGAGCAGGAAATAACCGACTCGATCGATGTGCCTTCAACTGAAGTACTTCGTCCGTCGACCGACCTGCAGAAGCTGTTCGAAGAAATTTCAACCAACGAATTCGAAATTCGCGTCATTCATTGCAACACCGGAAAATTCCTGACGGGCTATCTGCCCGGTACCCAGTTCACGACACACGAGCCGTTCGACAAATACTGGAACAACGACGGCATGCCGCAGATTTTCATTGCGGAAAAAGCCGTCAATCAAATCAAGCACTGGTATTCGCGAACGGATTATCCTTTGCAGGGCTGGATTGAACAGGACGTTAAAATGCTGCCGCAGTTGCAGTCATGGAAGGTCAAAATAGTCCCGGACCCGGAAGACCGTTCCAAGAAAACCATGTTGTTCGAATACGCCAACGGCGCTTCTCTGCTCGATGGCATCTATAAGGACTGTGTGTATCTCAATCCGTTCAATCTCGATAACACATATATGCGGTGGTTTCCGGTCCTGACCACGAACGGCAATGGCGCATATGAGCCCGGCGTATTCATACTCCGGCATCGCAACAGCAAGAATGGACTTGAAGCAAAAAGCGGGCGCGCATGGGCCACCGCAAGTCCGCGGACCGACAATCTCAACATGAAATGGAAGATCGAATTCGCTTGGCCCGATACGCTTTATGCGGGGCAGTATCTGCGCCCGGGCGGTCAACTTGTTTCGGCGAACAAGCGCTATGTGCTGCGCTTTACTACCGACGGCGATCTGCGCGTTATCGACACAACGACCAGCCAGGTTATTTGGACTACCCACAAGGACGGCCGCGGGGCATGGCGCTGTTACATGCAGGACGACGGCAACTGCGTCACCTATAGCGCAGAGGGCAAGCCGACCTGGGCATCCGGCTTGCTCACGAAGGGCAGCCGCGCGTTCATAACCGACGACGGCAAGTTCGTCAGCATCCCACCGAACGGGCGCTATCCTGACGGAGACTGGGTCTACATGTGAGATAAACGATCGCTAGCCGGCCGCCTTCGCCGGGAGGCGGCCCATGGCAAGGAATTTCTCGCGCCGTTGCTTGCGCACGCTGTCGCGGTCGAGCGGCCGCAGCTCGGCGAAGGCCTTGGCGACGGCGTCGGCCGTGGCGGCAATCGCCGCGGCGGGATCACGATGGGCGCCGCCCGTAGGTTCGGACACAATCGTGTCGATGACGCCAAAACGGGCCATGTCCTGCGCGGTGATCTTCATATTGGTCGCCGCGTCCTGCGCCTTGGTTGAATCGTGCCAGAGGATCGAGGCCGCGCCTTCCGGCGAAATCACGCTGTAAATGGCGTGTTCCAGCATCAAAACCTTGTTGGCGGTAGCCAGCGCGATGGCGCCGCCGGAACCGCCTTCGCCGAGAATCACCGACACGTTCGGGACGCTTAAGCCCAGACAGACGTCCGTCGAGCGGGCGATGGCCTCGGCCTGGCCGCGCTCCTCGGCGCCGATGCCGGGATAGGCGCCGGCGGTGTCGACCAGAGTCAGCACCGGAATGCCGAATCGCTCGGCCATTTCCATCAGACGCACCGCCTTGCGGTAGCCTTCCGGCCGGGCCATGCCGAAATTATGCTTGAGCCGGCTTTCGGTGTCGGAGCCCTTCTCGTGGCCGAGGACGCAGACGCTTTCGCCGCGGAAGCGGGCGAAACCGCCGATAATGGCCGCGTCGTCGCCGAACTTGCGGTCGCCGGCCAGCGGCACGAACTCGGTCAGCAGGCCTTTGACATAGTCCAGGCAGTGCGGCCGCTGCGGATGGCGCGCGACCTGGGTTTTCTGCCAAGGGGTCAGCTCGCCATAGAGCTCTTTCAGCGCCAGCGCGGCCTTGACCTCAAGCCGGCCGATCTCGTCGGTGACGGAGACGGCATTGTCCGTCTCGCCCATGGCGCGCAGTTCCTCAACCTTGGCCTCCAGTTCGGCCACGGGCTTTTCAAAGTCGAGATAGCTGCGCATCGGGTTCCGGCGGTTAAAGGCGGGTCGGGGCGGTTTGACGCGGACGACCCCCCTTAGTCAAGCAATCGGGTTAATATGGGGGTTACCACCGAAAGGGCCTAGAAGAGGCCTAGCTGTCGGCCAGCGGGTGCAGATCGCGCACCAGAGTCTTCAGCCGCTCCTCCAGCACATGCGTGTAGATCTGCGTGGTCGAGATATCGGCGTGGCCGAGCAGCGTCTGGACGACCCTCAGGTCGGCGCCGTTATGCAGGAGATGGCTGGCGAAGGCATGGCGCAGCACATGCGGCGACAGCCGCGCCGCCTCAAGTCCGCAGGCCTGACCCAAGGCTTTCAATTCACGGGCGAAATGCTGGCGGGTGAGATGGCCCTGCTCGCCGAAAGAGGGAAACAGCCACTTCGTTTTGGTCTCCTTGCCCTCGCTCGCGGCTTCGGCGCGCAAGGCGAGATATTCGGCCATGGCCGTCTTGGCCGCGCCATTGAGGGGCACCAGCCGTTCCTTGTTGCCCTTGCCGCGCACCACCAGCATCGCCTGGTCGCGCCGCGCGGCGGACGCGGGCAGCGCCACAAGTTCGGACACCCGCAGGCCGGTGGCATAGACCACCTCCAGCAGGCACAAAAGCCGCGCCGCGCGCAGGCGCGCCGGCTTGGGCTGATTGACGGTTTCGGCATTCCGCCGCGCCTGCGCCAGCAGGCCGTCGACCTCGGCGATCGACAGGATCTTTGGCAGGGTCAGGCCGCGCTTGGGACCTTCCAGCACGGCGGCCGGATCGTCGCTTCGTTTTCCTTCCGAATAGAGGAACCGGTAGAGCTGGCGCGTCGCCGACAGCCGCCGCGCCAATGAAGACGCGGCAAAGCCGCGCTCGCCGAGACTTTTGAGAAAGCCGCGCAGATCGTCGGTGTCGGCGTTGAGGATGGTCTTGCCGAGGCTGCGCAGATGCGCGGTCAGATCGTCGAGGTCGTTGCGATAGGCGGCCAAAGTGTTCTCGCCGGCGCCGCGCTCGGCCGCCTGCATGTCGAGGAACAGCGCCACCAGCGCGTCGTCGTTTAAGCTTTTTCGGCCGGCCATCGTTTGGCTTGGTTTGCGCATGATCTTGTCCGAAAACCGGTGCCCACTTTTCGGGATCATGCGGGCCCTATTTCGGCTGTTTGACGAACTTGTCCGCCGGCACCGTGACGCTGATCTCGCGCGGCTGGATTTTGACGAAATTGGCCAGCGCAAAGACGCCGACATAGACGATGGCGCCGACGATGCCGGCAAAAACCAGGAATCTGAACAGGCTCGGCATGATCTTGATCCGGCGGCGGTCGGCGAATATCCAAATTATAGCGTGTACGGCCAGGTTCCTTAACCGCCGGCAAACGCGGCCGGTAATTGCACCGGCAATCGCAATTGGCCCAATTACTGGTATATGGAACCGTTAGTCGTCTTGGAATCCTAGCATGGTTGATGCCGCCGTTCAAAAGCCCGCGGAAAACGCGCCCGACCCGGCCCTGACGGCGCAAGTACTCCGCGCCCTCGGCAGCCGGTCGATCGTGCTCGTCGGCATGATGGGCGCCGGCAAATCGTCGATCGGCCGTCGGCTGGCGACCCGGCTTGGCCTTGCCTTCGCCGACGCCGATACCGAGATCGAAACGGCGGCCGGCATGACAATCGCCGAGATTTTCGCCAAGCATGGCGAGCCCTATTTCCGCGCTGGCGAAGCGCGCGTGATCGCCCGCCTGCTCGACCACGGTCCGCAGGTGCTGGCGACCGGCGGCGGCGCCATCATGGATCAGCGCACGCGCGACCTGATCCAGATCAAGGGCATTTCGATCTGGCTCAAGGCCGATCTCGACGTCCTGAGCAAACGCACCAAGCGTCGCGGCGAGCGGCCGCTGGTCGATAAAATGAAGGAACTGCTGCCGTTGCGCGAACCGATCTACGCCCTCTCCGACATTGTCGTGCAATCGCGCGACGAGCCGCATGACACCATCGTCGACGAAATCGTCGCCGCCTTGCCGAAACATTTCAAGATCATCGCCGGCGGGGAGAATCAATCATGACCGCGCACAAGCTTGCGCCCATGCGTTCAAACGAGCCGATCGTGGTGCCGGTGGCGCTGGCCGAACGAGCCTATGACATCGTCATCGGGCGCGGCGTCGTCGCCACGCTCGGCGCGCGCATCAAGGCGCTGCGGCCGAATGCCAGGACCGTGATCGTCACCGATGAGACGGTGGCGACGCATCATCTCGCCGCGGTCGAGGACATTCTCAAGTCCGCCGGCGTTGCCTCTTCGCATATCCTTGTCGCGCCCGGCGAGGGCTCCAAAAACTATGCGACCTTCGAAACCGTGTGCGAAGCGATCATCGCCGCGCGCATCGAGCGCAACGATCTGGTCGTCGCGCTCGGCGGCGGCGTGATCGGCGATCTCGCCGGTTTCGCGGCGGCCAGCGTGCGGCGTGGGCTCGATTTCGTGCAGGTGCCGACGTCGCTGCTCGCGCAGGTCGACTCGTCGGTCGGCGGCAAGACCGGCATCAATTCGCGCCAGGGCAAGAACCTGATCGGCGCGTTTCACCAGCCGATTCTGGTGATCGCCGACACGGCGATGCTCGATACTCTGTCGCCGCGAGAATTCCGGGCCGGTTACGGTGAGGTGGCAAAATACGGACTGCTGGGCGACGCGGATTTCTTTGCCTGGTGTGAAGCAAACTGGCGCGATGTTTACGCCGGCGGGAGCGCGCGCGAACAGGCCATCGCCGTGTCGTGCCGCGCCAAGGCGGCCATCGTGGCGCGCGACGAGCGCGAGACCGGCGACCGCGCGCTGCTCAATCTCGGCCACACCTTCGGTCACGCGTTTGAAGCAGGCTGCGGTTATTCGCAACGTCTGCTGCATGGCGAAGCGGTGGCGCTCGGCTGCGTGATGGCCTTCCAGTTCTCGGAGCGCCAGGGCCTGCTCGGCGGCAACAGCGTCGCCCGCGTTCGCTCGCATCTTGCCGATGCCGGACTGCCGACCAAGGCCAGCGACGTTGAAGGCGGCGTGCCCGATGTCGACCGGCTCATGGACCTGGTCGCGCAGGACAAGAAGGTCAAGCGCGGCAAACTCGCTTTCATTCTGGCGCGCGGCATCGGCGAGGCCTTCGTCGCGGGCGATGTCGATCCGGCCGAAGTCCGCGCCTTCCTTCAAGAGAAAATCGCGGAATGAGCGCCACTATTACCAATCTGCTGCTCGCTTTTTTCCTGTTGGCGCTGAACGCCTTTTACGTCGCGGCGGAATTCGCGCTGGTCAAGAGCCGCGGCTTTCGCATCGATGCGATGGCGGAAGACAATCGCTTCGCCGCGCGCCTGTTGCAAAAGATGATGGGCAATCTCGAAGCCTATCTGGCCTGCTGCCAACTCGGCATCACCATGGCCTCGCTCGGCCTCGGCTGGGTCGGCGAGCCGACGGTTGCCGCTTTGCTGGAGCCGGTGTTGGCGCCGTTCGGCATGCCGGAAAGCGCCCTGCATTTCACATCGTTCATCGTCGGGTTTCTCGTCTTCTCGTCGCTGCACATCGTCATCGGCGAGCAGGTGCCGAAGACCTTGGCGATCCGCGAGCCGGTGCCGGTGTCGCAATGGATCGCCTATCCGCTGCATGTCTCGTTTCTGATGCTTTATCCGTTGAACTGGCTCCTGAACGCGGCGTCGCGCTCAGTGCTGCGCGGCATGGGCGTCAAGGAGCATTCGACGCAGGACATTCTCACCGATGTCGAGATCGAGGGGCTGGTCGAGGAATCGGCCGAGCACGGCAATATCGAGGAAGGCCAGGCCGAATACATCCAGAACGTCTTCCGCTTCGGCGAACTGGAAGTCTCGGACGTGATGGTCCACCGCACCAACATGATCACGGTCAATGCCGACGACAAGCCCGAGGACATCGTCAACACGGTGATTGCCTCGCCGGTGACGCGGCTGCCGCTCTGGCGCGGCAATCAGGAAAACATCATCGGCATCCTGCATGTGAAGGATCTGCTGCGCGCGCTGCATGCGCTCGACGGTGACGCCTTCAAGATCGACGTCGCCGCGTTGATGGCGCCGCCCTGGTTCGTGCCGGAGACGCGGCCGGTGTCGGAGCAGCTCAAGGCCTTTCGCCGCCGCAAGACACCCTTCGCGCTGGTCGTCGACGAATATGGCGAGGTCGAAGGGCTGGTGACGCTCGAGGATATTCTGGAAGAAATCGTCGGCGACATTACCGACGAGCACGACGTCGCCATGCCGGGCGTGCGCAAGCAGCCGGACGGTTCGGTCAATGTCGACGGCGCGGTGCCGATCCGCGATCTCAACCGCGTCATGGGCTGGGAATTGCCGGATGAGGAGGCCACAACTGTCGCCGGCCTGGTCATTCACGAGGCGCGGTCAATTCCCGAAGTCGGCCAAAGTTTCACTTTCCACGGCTTCCGCTTCAGGGTGTTGCGCCGCGCCCGCAACCGCATCACCGCGCTGCGCATCCAGCCGCTGCCGCGTGCATCGGGGAAAAAGTCGGTATAAAAGTCAGTATAAGAATATTGAAACCGTACGCGCCAAGGCGCGAACGGAATAACGCATGGGGGAGGATTCGATGATGTTGTCCGTAACGCGGTCTGGCCGCGCGCGCTTGTTGACGCTGGCCATCCTGTTGTCGGCCTGTTTTGGCACCGCCGCGCAGGCGCAAAATTATCCCGACCGCCCGATTCGTCTGATCGCCCCGTTCCCGGCCGGCGGCCTGGTTGACGTTCTGGCGCGCGCCGTCGGCGACGAATTGTCGAAGTCGCTCGGCCAGCCGGTCATCGTCGAAAACCGGCCCGGCGCCGGCGGCAATATCGGCGCCGAAGCGGTGGCGAAATCCGCGCCCGACGGCTACACGCTGCTGATGACGTCCGCGGGCATTCTCACCGCCAACGAATTTCTCTACGCCAAGATGCCGTTCGACCCCGCCACCGCTTTCGTGCCGGTGTCGAATGTCGCCGACATGCCGATGATCGTTGTCGTCAATCCGAAGATCGAGGCGAAGACGCTCGCCGAGTTCGTCGCCTATGCGAAGGCCAATCCCGGCAAACTGAATTTCGGCTCGCCCGGCGTCGGCACGACGGGTCATCTCGGCCTGGCGCTGTTCATGCACGCGGCCAACATCAAGCTGACGCATGTGCCGTACAAAGGCGCCGCGCCCGCCATCACCGATCTTATCGCCGGACAGATCGACGGCGTGGTCGACAATCCGCCGACGGTGCTGCCGCACATTGAAGCCCAGAAGCTCAGGCCGCTGGCGGTTGCCGCCAAGACACGCATGCCGCAATTGCCCGATCTGCCGACCGCCGCGCAGGCCGGCGTCGCCAATTTCGAGGCGTCGTCATGGTTCGGCGTCGCAGCGCCGGCCGGTACGCCGCCGGCCATCGTCGCGCGTCTGCACAAGGACATCGCGGCGGCGCTGGCCAAGCCGGAACTGAAGGAACGCTTCGCCAAATCCGGCGCGCGCCTGCTTGGCAATTCGC
Organism: Bradyrhizobiaceae bacterium; assembly: GCA_947479905.1. Classification (GTDB taxonomy): domain Bacteria; phylum Pseudomonadota; class Alphaproteobacteria; order Rhizobiales; family Xanthobacteraceae; genus Pseudolabrys. Next base: position 11,847 of record CANKBJ010000036.1, on the reverse strand, counting down.
CTGAGGAATTCGCCAAGCAGATCGTCGCCGATCGCAAGATGTGGGGCGAGGTTATCCGCGCCGCCGACATCAAGGCGCAGTAGCCTGGTTTGGCGTAACGTTTGAAATTCCACCGCTGACCGGCGCGCTGTCAGCGGGGCCGGCCATAACATCTTGATATAAAACAGTTATATTTATAGAACAGTCGGGCCGAAATAAAGTTTCGATTTGACGGAACCTTATGCTTTGAGGGCTATTGTCAGTGAGCCCTGATAGCGATCCGAGAGGATTCTGGCCGTCGCCACAAATCCCGACGCCGCGCGTTTGTTTGTCACGGCCGGGGGATCCTATGTGGCCGTTGTATTAGTCGTCGAAGACGATGTTTTCATCCGCGAAATCGCGGAAATGATGATCCAGGAATGGGGTCACCAGACTATTTCCGCCAGCGATATCGACGAGGCGCTCTTATGGCTGCGCTCGCCGCAACAGATCGACGCGCTGTTTACTGATATCTATCTCAAGGATGCTGTCTTGGGCGGTTGCGATCTTGCCATTCAGGCGATTGCGTTACGGCCGGGTTTGCGCGTGCTGTACACGACCGGCAACACCATCACCGAGAAAATGACCGCGTTGCTGGTCGAAGGCATGCAATTTCTGCGCAAACCCTACACGCAAAATCAGCTGCAGGAATCGATCAAGACCACGCTCGCAAGCTGATCCGCGCCGCGGAGCGAGCCAGAGTTACAGAGTTACTGGGGGCGACGTTTTGGAAAATGCAAACGGCGATACGCGGCCGCTGGGCGCCCTCGACGGTCCCGACCATATTGTGCGCAAGCAGGCGGAGGAAACGCTGCTGAAGGCCGGCGCTCTCCAGAACGCCATCTTCAACAGCGCCAATTTCTCCAGTATCGCCACCGACGCCAAGGGCGTCATTCAGATTTTCAACGTCGGCGCCGAGCGCATGCTGGGCTACACGGCCGCCGAGGTGATGAACAAAATCACGCCGGCCGACATTTCCGATTCGCAGGAAGTAATCGCGCGCGCCAAAGAGCTAAGCAACGAACTTGGCACCCCGATCACGCCGGGCTTCGAGGCGTTGGTGTTCAAGGCCTCGCGCGGCATCGAGGATATTTACGAGTTGACCTATATCCGCAAGGACGGCAGCCGCTTCCCGGCGGTGGTGTCGGTCACCGCGTTGCGCGATGCGCAAAATGTCATCATCGGCTACCTGCTGATCGGCACCGACAATACCGCGCGTAAGCAGGCGGAAGAAGCATTGCTCAAATCCGGCGCTCTGCAACGCGCCATTTTCAACAGCGCCAATTTCTCCAGTATCGCTACCGACGCCAAGGGCGTCATTCAGATTTTCAACGTCGGCGCCGAGCGCATGCTGGGCTACACGGCCGCCGAGGTGATGAACAAAATCACGCCGGCCGACATTTCCGATTCGCAGGAAGTAATCGCTCGCGCCAAAGAGGTAAGCAACGAACTTGGCACCCCGATCACGCCGGGCTTCGAGGCGTTGGTGTTCAAGGCCTCGCGCGGCATCGAGGATATTTACGAGTTGACCTATATCCGCAAGGACGGCAGCCGCTTCCCGGCGGTGGTGTCGGTGACGGCGCTGCGCGATGCGCACGATGTCATCATCGGCTATTTGTTGATCGGCACCGACAATACTGCGCGCAAGCTGGTTGAGGCCGAGCAGAAGAAGCTCGATCAGCGCCTGCGCGATCACCAATTCTACACCCGTTCGCTGATCGAATCGAATATCGACGCGCTGATGACCACCGATCCCGCGGGCATCATCACCGACGTCAATAAACAGATGGAAGCACTGACTGGCTGCACCCGCGATGAATTGATTGGCGCGCCATCCAAGAACTACTTCACCGATCCGGAGCGGGCCGAGGCCGCGATCAAGCGCGTGCTAAGCGAAAAGAAGCTCACCGACTACGAACTGACCGCGCGGGCGCGTGACGGCAAGAAAACCGAGGTTTCTTACAACGCGACCACCTTCTACGATCGGGATCGCACACTGCAGGGTGTTCTTGCCGTGGCGCGCGATGTCACCGAGCGCAAGCAGCGCGAACGCGATGCGCTCCTGCTGACCAACGAAATTTCGCACCGCATCAAGAACAACCTGCAGGTCATCGTCGGCCTGATTGCCTATGAAGCCAAATGGACCGCGGCGCCGTGCGTGCAGGGCTACAAGACGATGCAGGCGCGCATCGGCGCCATCGCGCAGCTTTACGATCTGATATCGCACACCAGCCGCGGACAGACCGTCGCGGTGGATGCCTACTTGCGTGAAATTGCCAAGACCATGTCGGCGAGCCTGCTTGGCAACGTATCGGGCATCAAAATCGAAGTGAAGGCCGAACCGCTGGAAATCGACCCCAATCGCGCCGTGCCCTTCGGTCTTCTGGTCAACGAATTGACGACCAACGCCATCAAGCATGCGTTTCCGGACGGCAACGGCAATATCAGATTGTGCGTGGAGCAGATCGGCGATCAGATCGAGCTGGTCGTCTCGGACGACGGCGTTGGCATGAAGAGCAAGGATATGGTGAAGAGTCCTGAAAAGCGCGGCTCCGATTACGTGGCCATCTTCGTGCGTCAACTGGGCGGCACCATCGTGCCGTCGCAACGGGAAGCCATCGGCACGACAGTGCGCGTACGGCTGCCTCTGCTGCTGGTGCCGTCGGGCGGCGCAGAGCCGCTGGCGGCGTAGCGCCTGATTCCTAAGGCACGCCGCCTTCGCCCGGCGCGGTCGCGTGAATCGCCAGCGCATGCACGCCGCCGGCCAGATCGTCGGCGAGCGCCGCATTGATCATGCGGTGACGCTCGATCCGGGTCTTTCCTTTGAAGGCTTCAGACACAATATAAACCCTGAAATGGGTTTGCCCGCCGGGCCGCGCTCCGGCGTGGCCTTCGTGCTGGTGGGATTCGTCCGCCACATTGAGGCTTTCCGGCGAGAAAGCTTCGGTTAGCTTTCTGGTGAGACGATCGGCTGTTCGCATGCCCCTCAATTAGGAAACGGCGTTAGGCCGGTCAATGGCGTATTGCCGCCGGAATTGTGTTGCCCCGTGGTTGTCAAGTCTTGAAGCAAACGCCAAAAAAAGCGCATAACATTCGGTCATGAAAATCGACTCACCACTTTTCGACAGCATTCGCGTCAAACCGGGCAAGGACCGCCGTGTCAAAAACGACGGGCCGGTCTGCCAATGGGCAGGCTGCAAGGAAAAAGCGACGAATTTCGCGCCCAAGGGCCCCAACATCGACGGCCGCTGGCATTACTGCGTCAAGCATGTGCGCGAGTACAACCAGTCGTACAATTTTTTCGCCGGCATGGCCGACGATGCCGTGCTCGCCTACCAGAAGGACGCGCTCACCGGCCATCGTCCGACCTGGAAGATGGGCACCGGCAAGCGCAAGGCGAAGCCGGACCTGTCCGCGCTCGGTGGCGCCGGCGACCCGTTCGGCTTGTTCGAGGGCACCGGCAAGGAACAAAAAACCAAAGTCGAGACCCGCGTCATCCGCAATGCCGAGCGCAAGGCCTTTGAAGCGCTCAGCCTCGAGGTCAGCGCCACCGCGGCGCAGGTGTCGTCGCGCTACAAGGAACTGGTCAAACGGCATCACCCGGATGCGAATGGCGGCGATCGCTCGACCGAGGACCGCCTGATCGAAATCATTCAGGCCTATAAATATCTCAAATCCGTCGGGATGGGCTGATTCCAGGCGATTCTCTTATCCCGGTACCATGCGCGTCTTTGTCCCGATTTTCGGCCTTTTGCCTCTTGCGGCGGGCCGGTTACGGGGCCTATTTCAATGCCAAATCGGGCGTGAACCGTCTGAAATTCCCCGGCATTCGAGCTATGCCCGGGGGTAGCTTTCGCTCACCCTTGGCTTTCTGTTAGTTTGCGCCGCGTTTCATCCTTTACAGCCTTATCCCGGCGAGAAGTGCGGCCCCGCGCCGTTTCCGGGGCCACGGAGTAGATATGGCAACTGCAGTCCAAGAACCCGCCAAACTGCCGGATTTGAAAGTGTCAGTCCGTCAGGTTTTCGGCATCGATAGCGACATGGAAGTGCCGGCCTATTCGCAGGGCGACCCGCATGTCCCGGACATCGATTCGGATTATCGTTTCGACCGGCCGACGACCTTGGCCATTCTCGCCGGCTTCTCGCATAACCGCCGCGTCATCGTCACCGGCTATCACGGCACCGGCAAGTCGACCCATATCGAGCAGGTCGCGGCGCGGCTGAACTGGCCGATGGTGCGCGTCAATCTCGACAGCCACATCAGCCGTATCGACCTGATCGGCAAGGACGCCATCGTCGTCAAGGATGGCCAGCAGGTCACCGAATTCCGCGACGGCATTTTGCCCTGGGCCTATCAGAACAACGTCGCGCTGTGCTTCGACGAATACGACGCCGGCCGTCCCGACGTGATGTTCGTCATCCAGCGCGTCCTGGAATCCTCCGGCCGGCTGACGCTGCTCGACCAGAGCCGCGTGATCAAGCCGCATCCGGCGTTCCGGCTGTTCGCCACCGCCAACACGGTCGGCCTCGGCGATACGTCGGGCCTCTATCACGGCACGCAGCAGATCAACCAGGCGCAGATGGATCGCTGGTCGATCGTCACGACGCTGAATTATCTGCCGCACGACAACGAAGTCGAGATCGTGCTGGCCAAGGCCAAGCATTACCAGAACGACAAGGGCCGCGACATCGTCGGCAAAATGGTGCGCGTCGCCGATCTGACTCGCAACGCCTTCATGAACGGCGACATCTCGACCGTGATGAGCCCGCGCACTGTGATCACCTGGGCCGAGAATGCCGCGATCTTCAACGATGTCGGCTTTTCGTTCCGGCTGACCTTCCTCAACAAGTGCGACGAACTGGAACGGCCGATCGTCGCCGAGTTCTATCAGCGCTGCTTCGGTATCGAACTGCCGGAGAGTTCGGTGAACGTCGCGCTGTCGTAAACTGTCATTCCGGGGCGCGAGCAACGCTCGCGAACCCGGAATCCAGGGCTACAACGTGAAGGTTTTGTTTTGTTTCTGGATTCCGGGATCGCGCTGAAGATCGCGCCCCGGAATGACGAGAAGAAAAAAATGGCCTCCAACAGCAAGCCTAAGCCCTCGTCCAAGGAATCGCCGACCGAGCCGTTCAAGCGGGCGGTCGCCGGCGCGCTGCGCGCCTTGGCGCGCAAGCCGGATCTCGAAGTGACTTACGCCGCCGAGCGGCCCGGCCTGTTGGGCGGCAAGGCGCGGCTGCCGGAACCGGCGCGCAAATTGTCGAAGGCTGAGGCGGCGATCGTGCGCGGCAATGCCGATTCGATCGCGCTGCGCATCGCCTGTCACGACGCCGTCGTCCATCGCAAGCTGCAACCGACCGGCCAGCAGGCGCGCGCGGTGTTCGAGGCGGTCGAGCAGGCCCGCGTCGAAGCAATCGGCGCGCGCCGCATGGATGGCGTGGCGATGAATCTCACCGCCATGCTCGACGACCGCTTTCATCGCAGCAAATTCGACGACGTCTCCGACCGCGCCGATGCGCCGATCGAAGAGGCGCTCGCTTTGATGGTGCGCGAACGTCTTACGGGACTTGCGCCGCCGCCGGCCGCGCGCAAATTGGTCGAACTCTGGCGTCCGCTGATCGAGGAACGCGCCGGCGAGGATCTCGACCGTTTGGAAAGTCTGGTTGAGGACCAGCGCCAGTTCGGCGACGTCGTCCACGATCTGCTCGAATCTCTGGAAATGGGCGAGGACCGCTCCAGCGACTCCGAAGAGGAAGACGACGAGGGCGAGGAAGAAAAGAAGCAGCAGGAATCCGGCGAGGACGGCGACGCCGCCGATTCCGACGAGATGCAAAAGACGGCCTCGGAAGACACGCAGGTGTCGGCCGAGGACATGGCCGAGTCCGCGACGGAAGCCGCCGATGCGCCGTCCGCCGAAATGTCGGACGACAGCGAGATGGGCGACAGCGAGACGCCGGGCGAGCCGCAACGGCCGAAGAATTTCGGCCAGAACGAGCCGCGCGGTCCGGACTATCGCGCCTTCACGATGAAATTCGACGAGACCATCGAGGCCCAGGACCTGTGCGAGCCGGAAGAGCTGGACCGTCTGCGCGGCTATCTCGACAAGCAGCTTTCAAGTCTGCAGGGCGTAGTGTCGCGTCTGGCCAACCGGCTGCAACGCCGCCTGATGGCGCAGCAAAGCCGCTCGTGGGACTTCGACCTCGAGGAAGGCATTCTCGATCCGGCGCGGCTGACCCGCGTCATCATCGATCCGATGCACGCTTTGTCGTTCAAGGCGGAGAAGGACACCGAATTCCGCGACACCGTGGTGACGCTGCTGCTCGACAATTCCGGTTCGATGCGCGGCCGCCCCATCACGGTCGCCGCCACCTGCGCCGACATTCTGGCGCGCACTTTGGAGCGCTGCGGCGTCAAGGTCGAAATCCTCGGCTTCACCACCCGCGCCTGGAAGGGCGGACAGTCGCGCGAGCATTGGCTCACCGCCGGCAAGCCGGCCAATCCCGGCCGCCTCAACGATCTGCGCCACATCATCTACAAATCGGCCGATGCGCCGTGGCGGCGTGCGCGCAAGAATCTCGGCTTGATGATGCGCGAGGGTCTGCTCAAGGAAAATATCGACGGCGAAGCGCTCGACTGGGCGCACAAGCGCCTGCTGGCGCGCAGCGAGCAGCGCAAGATACTGATGATGATCTCGGACGGCGCGCCGGTCGACGATTCGACCTTGTCGGTCAACCCCGGCAATTATCTCGAGCGCCACCTGCGCTGGGTCATCGACGAGATCGAGACCCGTTCGCCGGTCGAACTGATCGCCATCGGTATCGGCCATGACGTCACACGCTATTACCGCCGCGCCGTCACCATCGTCGATGCCGAGGAATTGGGCGGCGCGATGACCGAAAAGCTCGCCGAATTGTTCGCGGAAAAAGCGGGCGACGCCGAGCGGCCCTCCCGCCGGCCGCGCCGGCGCGTCGCGTGAGGATTTCGCGCCGCCGCTGGCTGATCGCTGGCGCGCTGGCCGGCGCGCTGTTCTGTGCGGCCGGTTCATATGCGGTGCTGTCGGAGGAGTTGCGCTTCGCCGCGGCGCCGGCGCGGATCGAGGTGCGGGCGGCGCCGATCGCGTCCTTCGACAATCGCGACCCGAGCAAGGTCCGTTTTGGCGCACTCGAATTTCGTGGCGGCCTCGTGCTCACCTCAAGTCACCCAGCCTTCGGCGGCATTTCCGGCATTCACCTGGAGGCCGATGGCAGTCATTTCCTGGGCGCCACCGATAACGGCTCTTGGCTGCGCGGCCGCATCGTCTATCGCGACGGAAAACCGGATGGCATCGCCGACGTCGAAATCGCGCCCATCCTCGGCTCGAATGGCAAACGGGTCGCCTCGCGCGGCTGGTTCGATGTCGAGTCGCTGACCGAACTCGGCGGACAGTTTTACATCGGCATCGAGCGCGTCGATCAGATCCTGCGTTTTGATATTCGCCGCGACGGGCTCGTGGCGCGCGGCGAGCCGATCGCGGTGCCGCCCGATTTCAAGACTCTTGGCTTCAACAAGAGTCTGGAATGCCTGACCGGTGCACCGGAGAAATCGGCACTCGCGGGAAATCTTATCGTCATCACCGAACAGAGTCTCGACGCCGCCGGCAACCACCGGTCGTTTCTGCTGAAGGGTGGCGAGGTCGGCAGCTTCAGCGTCAAGCGCAGCGACGATTTCGATGTCACCGATTGCACGATATTGCCGCCCGGCGATCTTTTGATCGTTGAGCGGCGCTATTCGCCGGCGCGCGGCGTCGCCATGCGCATCCGCCGCATTCCTATCGCGGCGATCAAGGAAGGCGCGCAGGTCGACGGCAAGGTGCTGATCGAGGCGGACCTCGCCTACCAGATCGACAACATGGAAGGCATCGCGGTGCATCGCAACGCCGCCGGCGAGACCGTGATCACTTTGATGTCCGACGACAATTTTTCGGTGATCCAGCGAAATCTGCTGCTGCAGTTTGTGCTGGTGGGGGAGTAGAGTTTTGCCGTCATCGTCCGCGAAGGCGGACGATCCAGCGTTTTTCGAGTTGGATGCCAGGGCTGGATGCCCGCCTTCGCGGGCATGACGGCGGAAAAACAAAAACGCCGCCCCTTAAAGGACGGCGTTTTGTAAATCTTGAGACGCAAACCGCTTAGCTGGCGGCTGCTTCCTTGGCCGGCGCGGTCTTGCCGACCTTTTTCACGATCTGGCGCTTGAGCAGCAGCATCTTCGGCGCCAGTTCGGAATCCTTGGCCTTGAGCAGGAAGGCGTCGAGGCCGCCGCGATGGTCGACCGTGCGCAGCGCGTTCGTCGAGATGCGCGCGCGCACCGTGCGGCCGAGCGCATCGGAGGTCAGCGTCACGCTCTGCAGGTTCGGCAGGAAGCGGCGCTTGGTCTTGATATTGGAGTGGCTCACCTTGTGGCCGGAGAGCGGCTTCTTACCGGTCAGATCGCAACGCCATGACATGGCAAATCCCTCGAAAAATCCAAAAATCTCGATCGCCACCCAGCCCGAACGTTTCAGGCGCAAAAGCTGCGCCGGCTTAGTCCAGGCTTTTGGGTAGGACGGCTGGACGTATAGAGAGAGGGGTGGGACCCGTCAAGCTTGAAGGATTTGAGGCGCTTTTAACGCCTCGCCCCTGGCAGGCGCAGCCGCGCTATCACAGATTCGGCGTATTCGACGCCGACCACAGGGGTCGGGCGGTCTGGAGGGGCGGGCTCATGGCCCCCAAAGTTTTTGGCCCAAAGTTGTTGGCCCAAAGTTGTTGGCCCAAGGGATGGAACATCGTGCGGCTGTCGCGGCAGGTTAAAAGATGCATACCGTCGGCATTGGCTCTCCTGGCTGCTGCGCTCCTGCCCGCGGCGGGCCCGGCCGTGGCGCAAGGCCGGCTGGAAGCCCAATACACCATGACTTTGGCCGGGCTACCGATCGGCCGGGGCACCTGGGTTATCGATCTGTCGGACCGGCAGTACTCCTCCGCTGCCACGGGCGGTACCACGGGCCTGCTACGGGCCTTTTCCGGCGGCGAGGGCGGCACGACGGTGCAAGGCAGCCTGCAAGCCGGCAAGCCGGTGCAGTCGGCTTACGCCGCGACGATCAAATCGAGCAGGAAAACCGACGAAATTCGCCTCACAGCCAGCAACGGCAAGGTGAGCGATCTAAAACTCGATCCGCCGCGCGACATAGATGCCGAGCGTGTTCCGATCACCGAGGACGACCAGCGCAACGTCCTCGATCCGATGACCGCCACCTTGCTGCGTGTGCCGGGTTCCGGCAACCCGCTGGCCCCGGAAGCCTGCCAGCGCACTTTGGCGATCTTCGACGGCAGGCTGCGCTACGACCTGCAACTGGCCTTCAAGCGCATGGACCAGGTCAAGGCGGACAAGGGCTACCAGGGCCAGGTCGTGGTCTGCGCCGTCTATTTCTCGCCGATCGCCGGCCACATTCCGTCGCGCGCGGCCGTCAAATACATGTCGAAGCTGCGCGATATCGAAGTCTGGCTGGCGCCGATCGCCGGCACGCGCGTGCTGGTGCCGTTCCGCATCGCATCGCCAACGCCGGTCGGCTCCGCTGTTCTTGAAGCCACGCAATTTGTGTCGGTAGCGGTACCGTCCAAGGAGACGAACAAAGCCGCGGATCAGACGCCGGCAAGCAAGGCGTCGGCGACGCTGCCGAAGACACCCTGACACTAACAAAATAACAGCAGCGCTCTTGACTCCCGATCGCATTGCGACTCCAGCGCGCCGTTAATAAAGTGAGACGAAAAAGCTCAATGAATCCGAATGCCACTACCCGATCTGGTAGCGTTGCATGGTGTGGCAGCCAGATATCGCCGTGAACGGAACCGCATGGCGGTCGAGTCAGCGATTCGGGCGCGGTTCGTTCCAGACTCGTTCCAGACCTTAACCGTGACGCGCCGAACTGACCCATTGTGAGACAGGAACGAAATTTCGCGCGGTTTTGTGTCCAGGGAAGCGGCGTCACAAGGGTGGCGCAGATTGGGACAGCGTTGCGGCCGCCGTTAATCTTTGCGCGGCATTTGAGGCAAATTGAACAGGCGCCGGATCTCGATCTGGTAGGAGAAACGATCCGCCGCCTAGATGTGGCCGTGAACGAAGCCATACAGGCGATCGATCAGCGATTCGGGCGCGGTTCGTTCCAGCCCCGTTCCAGAAGTTAACTGAAGGCGGCTTTTCCAACTCATTGTGATACAGGGAGCGCGCTTTGCCCGGCGAACGGGTGACGCCGACATCGCGGACGCCTCATGGCCATTTCATTTTCTTCTCCGCCCAACCGAAACCAGAAGCAGCGCGGCGCCGGCGTCACCGCCGTGCTGGGGCCGACCAATACCGGCAAGACCCACCTCGCCATCGAGCGGATGCTGGCGCATTCGTCCGGCATGATCGGATTGCCGCTGCGGCTCCTGGCGCGCGAGGTCTACAACAAGGTGGTCGATCGGGTCGGCGCCGACGCGGTGGCGCTGGTGACCGGCGAGGAAAAGATCAAGCCACCGCATGCGCGGTACTGGGTCTCGACCGTCGAGGCGATGCCGCGCGATCTCGATGTCTCTTTTCTGGCGGTCGATGAAATTCAGCTCGGGGCCGATTTCGAGCGCGGCCATGTGTTCACCGACCGCATGCTCAATCTGCGGGCGCGCGACGAGACGCTGATCTTAGGGGCCGCGACGATGCGGCCAATGGTGGAGAAACTGCTGCCCGGCGCGCATATCGTCAGCCGGCCGCGGCTGTCGACCCTGGTCTATTCCGGCGCCAAGAAAATCACCCGCCTGCCGTCGCGCTCGGCCATCGTCGCCTTCTCGGCGGCGGAAGTGTACGCCATCGCCGAACTGATCCGACGCCAGCGCGGCGGCGCCGCCGTCGTTCTCGGCGCTCTGTCGCCGCGCACCCGCAACGCCCAGGTCGCGCTCTATCAGTCCGGCGACGTGGATTATCTGGTGGCGACCGACGCCATCGGCATGGGCCTCAATCTCGATGTTGACCATGTCGCATTTGCTTCCGACCGCAAATTCGACGGCTATCAATTCCGCAAGCTCAATCCGGCCGAACTCGGCCAGATCGCCGGGCGCGCCGGTCGAGCGACGCGCGACGGCACTTTCGGCACCACCGGACGCTGCGATCCGTTCGAGCCCGAACTGGTGCAGGCGCTGGAAAGCCATACGTTCGAGCCGATCCGCCTGCTGCAATGGCGCAACAGCGCGCTCGATTTCGCGTCGATCGGGGCGCTGCAGGCGTCGCTGTCGATGTCGCCGCAAAGCGCCGGACTGACGCGCGCGCCAACCGGCGAGGACATTCTGGTCCTGGAACACGCGGCGCGCGACGAGGATGTGCGGGCTTTGGCGCGCAACCCTTTGGCTGTCGAGCGGCTTTGGGATGCCTGCCAGGTTCCGGATTATCGCAAGATAGCGCCCGCGACCCATGCCGAATTAGCCGTGACCCTCTATGGATTCTTGATGCGAGAGGGTAACATCCCTACAGATTGGTTCGCCCGTCAGCTCGCTCAGGCCGACCGGACCGACGGCGACATCGATACTCTCTCAAACCGGATCGCTCATGTCAGGACTTGGACTTATGTTGCCAATCGCCCGGACTGGCTGGCCGACCCGGAACACTGGCAGGGGATCACCCGCGCGATCGAGGACAGATTGTCCGATGCGCTGCACGAGCGCTTGGCCGAACGCTTCGTGGACCGCCGCACTAGCGTCTTGATGCGGAGGCTGCGAGAGAACACGATGCTTGAAACCGAAATCGGAAAAACTGGCGAAGTCACCGTCGAAGGTCATGTCATTGGCCGGCTCGAT
>CANKBJ010000035.1 GCA_947479905.1 Bradyrhizobiaceae bacterium | reverse complement strand
GCCGTGCGCGGCGAAGTCTTCCGAGCGCGTAATACCGGATTTGGCTTCGCGCAGACTGGCGAGGACTTCCTGCGTGTTATTGCCGATGGATGAGACGATGCCCATCCCGGTGACGACTACCCGTCTCATGACCGTATATCCTCACTCAGAGCGCCTATGCCGCGTTTGGCGGTGATTGGGCACATTTGGGCCGCCTGAGGCAACAGCGCAAGGCGTCGCAACGAGGCCCGGAATATGACGTCAGGCGCCGGTCGGTTGCAGCGCGTCGTCCTGCTTGAACAGGCCGACCTTCAGGTCGGCGGCTTTGTAGATCACCTGGCCATCGGCGGCCAACCAGCCGTCGGCGATGCCGAGCACCAGTTTCGAGCGCATGACGCGCTTGAAATCGACGCCATAAACGATCTTTTTCACGCTCGGCAGCACCTGGCCGGTGAATTTTACTTCGCCCATTCCCAGCGCGCGGCCGCGGCCGGATGAACCCACCCAGCCGAGGAAAAAACCGACCATTTGCCAGAGCGCATCGAGGCCAAGGCAGCCCGGCATCACCGGATCGCCCTTGAAGTGGCACAGGAAAAACCAGAGGTCGGGCTTCACGTCGAGCTCGGCGCGGACAAAGCCCTTGCCGTTCGGGCCGCCGGTTTCCGAGATCTCGGTGATGCGGTCGAACATCAGCATTGGCGGCAGCGGCAATTGCGCATTGCCAGGCCCGAACAGCTCGCCGCGGCCACAGGCCAGCAAGTCTTCGTAGGCGAAACTGTTACGCCGGTTTTCCATCGTCGAAATGTCCCCGTATGGCGGGTTTGCCTTGAATTGGTGAGTTTCCTAACACACCGGGCGGGGGTGGCAAAGATGCGACGACCGGCCCGGGAGACAGTTTTCCTGCCGTATTTCAGCCAGATAGCGACGAAAAAAGGCATCCTGACGCAATTGCGAGGGAGTTGCATCTAGGGGCCGCTTTCGATATGTTGCAAATGAAACGGGTTTGCTTGTCACCTCGTTTTGATTGGCCGCCGGTGTGCTCTCGTCGGCACGAACTGGTTGTAATTTTCATGGGCGAAACGATGACCCAGGCGCGTACCGTACAGCTTCCTCTCGCCAAGGCGGACACTGCGCCGCCGGCGGACCGCACCTCGCTCACCGGCTGCCCCTGGCACGACGTGAAGGCGATGCTGCGCGGCGTCGGTTTGCGCCCCACGCGCCAGCGCATGGCGCTGGGCTGGATACTGTTCGGCAAGGGCGACCGCCATCTGACCGCCGAAGCGCTGTACGAAGAAGCCTCGCGCGCCAAGGTGCCGGTGTCGCTGGCCACCATCTACAACACGCTGCATCAGTTCACCGAAGTCGGCCTGCTGCGCCAGGTGCCGGTCGATGGCTCGAAGGCTTATTTCGACACCAATGCGTCGTCGCATCATCATTTCTTTGTCGAGGGTGAAGACGAACTGCTCGACATCCCGGGTGCCGAAGTGATTGTCGGCAAAACCCCGGAAGCGCCGGAAGGCTACGAGATCGCCCGCGTCGACGTCGTCGTGCGGCTGCGCCGCAAGGCCTGACTATCCGCTTAGAATCCGACTGAGCCGCGCGTGTCGAACGCGCGGCTTTTCAATTGCGCCAGAACCATTTGGCGGCTTCGCGGCGGCGGTCGTCTTCGCTCAATCCAATGTCGGCGAGATCGTGCGCTTCGAGTGCGCGCAAATGGCGCCGTGTCCGCGCGCGCCGGAGCCAAACGATAAGAACCGCGGCAATGTTCGTTATTGTCATGCCGCGAATTGCGCAGCCCTCGCGCCGAAATGCTTCGGTGAAGGCCAAAGCATCGCCGAGCCAAATCGCCTAGACTGCATGCCTCAGGTTCACGGAGTCTCAGACATGGCGAGCAATGCGGCCTTCGCGGAAGTGGCGAACCTCGCCGGCGATCCGGGGCGCGCCGGCATGCTGCATGCGCTGATGGACGGCCGCGCGCTGACCGCGACCGAACTGGCGCGGGTTGCCGGCATTACGCCGCAGACCGCCTCGGGACATCTGGCGCGGCTTTCTACCGGCGGCCTCGTCACGGTGCAGAAGCAGGGCCGCCACCGTTATCACCGGCTGGCCTCGCCGGCGGTCGCGCGCATGCTGGAAAGCATCATGCAGGTCGCCGCCGGTTCGGCGCCGCGCCGTAAAGCGTTCGTCGGGCCGCGCGATCTGGCGCTTCGCGCCGCGCGCACCTGTTACGATCATCTCGCCGGCCATCTCGGCGTCGCGCTGGCAGATGCTCTGGTCGCCAACGGCCAGATCGAACTGACCAGCGACGCCGGCATTGTCACCGGCAAAGGCGCGGCCTTGTTCGACCGGCTCGGCATCGAACTCGACGCAACCTTTGACAAGAAAGGATCCGGCAAACGCAAAGGCCGCATGCTGTGCCGGCCGTGTCTGGACTGGAGCGAGCGCCGTCCGCATTTGGCCGGCCAGGTCGGCCGCGCGCTATGCCGGCATTGTTTTACCGCCGGCTGGATAAAACATGTCGACGGCACGCGCGCGGTTTCCATCACCGCCAAGGGTCAGCGCAATTTTCGAGACGTTTTCGGAATTCGCTAGCTTGATGTCAGCGGGCGCTATTCAATCTTCTCGTTCGGATAGGCGCCCCACAGCCGCTCTTGTGCGATCCAGCCGGTGAAGTCCTTGCCCGACACCTGACACCATTTGCCGTTGCAGCCTTTGATCTGGGCGAGCACGCCGGATTGCAGACGCGCCGCGACCGGGGCTTCGGGCTCGGTCTTTGCATACAACGGCACCAGTTCGTCCTTCAGGGTCGGCACCACGACGGCCGTGCGCTTGCCCGACAGCAGCGAGTGATAGACCCAGCCCTCCGCGCCTTCCCAGTCGCGGATGCGACGCCAGTTCTCGAACTCGGCGGTGATCTCCACCGGCATGCCGGCGCGGGTATAAACCCAGCGCACCTCCTGGTCCTTGTTCGGGCCGGAGCGCACGTTGACGCGGTCGGACTTCAGGCTGACGAAGCGCGGGACCGGCAGGCCGCTGACCGCGCCGGCGGCCGGTTCGGCGGTCCGGGCGAGGGGGGCGAAGGATAGGGCAAAAAGGCCGACCAGCAGCGCCCGCCCGGTCAGCGATAAGGCCGTCCGGGCGCTTTGTGTTGTCATTGCCATCTGGTAGGAAAAAGAAGGAATTTTCGACCTCACGCACATGCGGCGCGAGTGTGGTGCAACGCGGTTAAAGAGACCTGAATCAGCGGTCAAGTCGGTATCCAAGTCTATGCCCAAGCCTAGAAAACCCGTCGTCGTCGTCACCCGGAAGCTGCCCGACTCGGTCGAGCTGCGCATGCGGGAACTTTTCGATGCGCGCCTCAACCCGGACGACAAGCCAATGACGGCGGCGGCGCTGGCCGAGGCGGTCAAGACCGCCGACGTGCTGGTGCCGACCGTTACCGACCGCATCGATTCCGCCGTGCTGTCGAAGGCCGGCGAGCAACTCAAGCTGATCGCCAATTTCGGCAATGGCGTCGACAACATCGATGTCGCCACCGCGGTTCAGCGCGGCATCACCGTCACCAATACGCCCGGCGTGCTGACCGAAGATACCGCCGACATGACCATGGCGCTGATTCTGTCGGTGCCGCGCCGCCTGGTCGAAGGCTCGAACGTTCTGATCTCGCAAGACGACTGGGCCGGCTGGACGCCGACCTGGATGCTCGGCCATCGCATCTGGGGCAAGCGCCTCGGCATCATCGGCATGGGCCGCATCGGCCAGGCGGTGGCGCGGCGCGCCCGCGCCTTCGGCCTTCAGGTTCACTATCACAACCGCCGCAAGGTCGCGCCGAAGATCGAGGAAGAACTCGACGCCACCTACTGGGAAAGCCTCGACCAGATGCTGGCGCGCATGGACATCGTCTCGGTCAATTGCCCGCATACGCCGGCGACGTTTCATCTGTTGTCGGCGCGCCGCCTGAAAATGCTGCGGCCGGAGGCATTCATCGTCAACACCGCGCGCGGCGAAGTGATCGACGAGAATGCGCTCGCACGTCTGCTTGAGTCGGGCGACATCGCCGGCGCCGGTCTCGACGTGTTCGAACACGAGCCGGCGGTCAATCCGAAACTGCTGAAACTCGCCAAGGCCGGCAAGGTCGTGCTGCTGCCGCATATGGGCTCGGCGACCATCGAAGGCCGCATCGACATGGGCGAGAAGGTCATCATCAACATCAAGACCTTCATGGACGGGCATCGTCCGCCGGATCGCGTGCTGCCGTCGATGCTTTAGGCGACTAGCGCGGCTTGACCCGGCGATCGGCGGCATCCTCGATATAGATCATGCGCTTGAAATAGATGCCGCGATGGCCGCACTTCGGACAGGGCACGCAAAACTCGATGCTGACCATGCCGGGCTGGCGTATGACGATCGGCGATCGGCACTTTTCGCATTCGACGACGCCGCGCTGATAGACGCCGAGACTCTGGTTGGCGATTTGCTGGGCCGAATACATGACGCGAACTCCGCACTAAATTTGAATCCACTTTGATCGAAAAATGCTGTGCCGCTGTTAAGCCGACGTCCAGTAAAGCGTAAATGCCCGTTAGGGCTATTCACTGCCGGCGTCGCGAAATGTGCCGCTAAATCAGGCTAAATCGACAATCGTCGGCGTCTTGCCGCTCAACGGATTGTCCGCGTCCCACGCATAGCTCAATGTCTCGAAGCGCATGGAGCGCGCATCGACCATCAACAGGCGGCCGACCAGGCCTTCGCCGAAGCCGACGATCTCGCGCATGACCTCCAGCGCCATCATCGAGCCGAGAATGCCGGGCAGCGCGCCGAGAATGCCGGCCTCGGCGCAGGCCGGAATCGAGCCGGCCGGCGGCGGCTCGGGAAACAGGCAGCGGTAGGTCGGATTGGGCACGCCGTCGGCGCGCGTTTCGTGCGCGCGGATCGTCGTCAGCGAACCGTCGAATATGCCGACCGCGGCGGTGACCAGCGGCTTGCGAGCGAAGTAGCAGGCATCCGAGACCAGATAGCGCGTGGCGAAATTGTCCGAGCCGTCGGCGATGACGTCGTAATCCGAAATCAGATCGAGCGCGTTGCCGGGCTCCAGCCGCGTCATATGCGTTTCGACTTTGACATGCGGGTTGAGCCGTTCGATCGCCGCCTCCGCGCTGTCGACCTTGCGCAGGCCGATGTCCGGCGTTGCGTGGATCACCTGACGCTGCAAATTCGACAGCGAGACGATGTCGTCATCGACGATGCCGATGGTGCCGACGCCGGCGGCGGCGAGGTAGAGCAGCACCGGCGCACCGAGGCCGCCGGCGCCGACCACCAGCACGCGCGCGGCTTTGAGCCTGGCCTGCCCGGGGCCGCCGACTTCGCGCAGCACAATGTGGCGCGCATAGCGTTCAAGTTCGGATCGATCCAGCATGGCTGCCAACCTAGAGCCTTTCCGGCTTTGATGGAATCAAAGCCGGGGCTCTAGTCGTTTGTTTTGTCGCGTTTTCTTCACGCGAACCGGTACCCACTTCGCTCGAAAACGCTCTAACCCAGCTATTGCCTGCCTGCGAACCGGATTGTTTCGACGCGCGCGGGCGCGGCCGCCTTGCGCCATCGGACCCATGGGCTAAGGTAAGCGTTAATCTTGGTTAGTAAGGCGTTAACATGCGTTTGTTCCCTGTCGTCGCGCTTTTCGCGCTTGTATGCGGCGCGCCGTCGGCTTCGGCCCAGGTGTCGGGCGCGGATGCGTCGCCTTATCCGATCGAAACCGACACGCCGGCCGCCGAAGCGCCAGCCAACAAGCCGCTGACATTTCCCGCGCCGGCCAAACCGGCGCCGAAGCCGGCCGCCAAACCCGCGGCCTCACCGATTGCCGCAGCGCCGGCAAAACCGGAGGCTGCGAATTCCGCCGCCGTGCCGGTCATGTTGCCGCCGGTCAGACCGGAAATCATCAGGGCGGTCATTGCGCAGCCGGCCGCCGCGCAGCCCGCCGCCGTTCCGCCGGCGCAGCCGGCTGCCAATCCTCCCGCCGCCGCGCCGGACAACGAAAAGGAATTCGGCTGGAGCGTGGTCGCCGATCCGGCGACTGGCGTGCAGATCGGCCTGCCGACCAGGCTCGTGCCACATGCACGGGAAGCGGCGCGCGGCACCCGCTGGTCGTCGGCGCACGGCGACGTCCAGATCGAAACCTTCCGTCTCACCGAGCCCGGTCTCAAGTTGCAGGCCCTGTTCGAGCAGGAGAAGAAAGAGCCAAGTACCCGCAAGGTCGAATACAGCCTGCTGCGCGACGACAGCTATTTCGTCAGCGGCATTCAGGGCCTGCGGAAGTTTTCCGTGCGCGCCTCGATCCGCAATGGCGAGGTGCGCGGCTTCACCATGCTGTTCGATCAGGCCATGGAAGGCATCGTCGCGCCGGTGATGGTGGCGATGGCGTCGAGCTTCTCGCCGTTTCCCCAGCGCAGCGCGCCTTTCGCGGTCTTGTCGAAGCCGGTCGAATACGGCAACGGCCTGATCGTCAGCGCGCAGGGCCACATCGTCACCGACGCGAATTTGACGCGCGGCTGTCAGGTCATCGTGGCGCAGGGTCTGGGCGATGCCGAGCGTATCGCCGCCGACAGGGACAATGGACTGGCGCTGCTGCGCATCTATGGTCCGGGAAAATTTCAGCCGTTGTCGCTGGCGAGCGACACCGGCGCGGCGGCCGCGCCGAAGTCGAGCGACATCACATTGCTCGGAATTCCCGATCCGAAAGAACAGAACGGCAGCGCCCGCCTTACCGAGATCAAGGCGCAGGTGACGGACGGCAATTCGATCGAACTGCGCCAGTCCGGGCCGCTGGCCGGATTTTCCGGCGCCGCCGCGCTCGACCGTCAGGGCCGTTTTGCCGGCATGGCGGAAATGCGCAACGCCGTGCTCGCCAGCATCGAACCGGCATTGCCGCCGCTGCGGCTCATTCGCGCTGAGACGATCCGCGCGTTCCTTGACGCGCATAAAGTGCCGGCGGCGGCGGCGCACAGCGCCGATGCGTCGAAGTCCGTGGTGCGGATTATTTGTGTGCGGAAGTAATTTCTGTCGCCCCCGCGCATAGCCGTCCAAAGGACGGCGTCGCTTCGCTCCGCCTATGGCGGGGGCCCATACGCCGTGCATTATCGATAAGCCGCAGAGTATGGGTCCCCGCCTTCGCGGGGACGACAGAGAATTACTTATTCTTCCACCGCGGCTTGCGCTTCTCGACGAAGGCTTTCATGCCTTCCTTCTGATCCTCGGTCGCAAACAGCGCGTGGAAGATGCGCCGCTCGAAGACGACGCCTTCGGTCAGACTCGACTCGAAAGCGCGATTGACCGCCTCCTTGCCCGCCAGCACCGACGGCAGCGACATGTTGGCAATCGTGTCGGCGGCCTTCATCGCTTCGTCCATCAGGCTCGCCGCCGGCACCACGCGCGCCACCAGGTTCGCGCGCTCGGCCTCGGCGGCGTCCATCATGCGGCCGGTCAAAATCAAATCCATCGCCTTGGCCTTGCCGACCGCGCGGGTCAGCCGCTGCGTGCCGCCAATGCCGGGAATGACGCCGAGCTTGATTTCCGGCTGCCCGAATTTGGCGTTGTCGGCGGCGATGATGATGTCGCATTGCATGGCCAGTTCGCAGCCGCCGCCGAGCGCGAAACCCGCCACCGCCGCGACGATCGGCTTGCGCGCGCGCGTCGGCGCATGCCAGTCGGCGGCGAAATTGCCGAGATAGGCTTCGATGAAAGTCTTGTCCGCCATTTCCTTGATGTCGGCGCCGGCGGCGAAGGCCTTGTCGCTGCCGGTGATCAGCAGGCAGCCGATGGCGTCATCGGCCTCAAATGCGTCGATCGCCTGCGTCAATTCGAGAACGAGCGCGCGGTTCAGCGCATTGAGCGCCTGCGGCCGGTTGAGGGTGATGACGCCGACGCGGCCTTTGGTTTCGACGATGAGATTTTCGTAAGCCATGGTCTTCCTATTCGCTCAGCTTGATGCCCGCGCTCTCGATTACCGTTTTCCATTTTGCGAAATCGGTTCTGATCACCGCCGCATAATCTTCCGGCGTGCCGGGCGCGGCATCCTCACCGATCAGCTTGAATCTTTCAACCATCACCGGAGACTTGAGGGCGTCGTTCAGCGCGCGGTTGAGCCGCTCGATGATCGGGCGCGGCGTTTTCGCCGGTGCGACGACACCGAGCCACGTCACCGCCACATAACCCGGCACGCCGGCTTCCGAGACGGTCGGAATGTCGGGGAAACCTGCCGAGCGCGTCGGACCGCTGACGCCAAGCGCGCGCACTCTGTTATCGCGCACGAACGGAGTCATCGACGCCAACCCCTCGAACATGAGGTCGACACGGCCGGCAATGATGTCGTTGATGGCGCCGGCGCCGCCGCGATAGGGCACATGGGCGATCTGGGTGCCGGTGAGGCTCTTGAACAGCTCAAGGCCGATATGCCCCGGCGAGCCATTGGCGGACGAAGCTGCGGACAGTTTGCCCGGGTTTGCTTTGGCATAATCGATCAATTCCTTGACCGATTTGACCGGCAGTTGCGGCGACACGACAAGCATCAGATGGCCGCGCCCGATCATCCCGACCGGCTCGAAATCCTTCAGCACGTCGTAAGGCAGTTTTGCGACCATGTGTGGCGTCAATGCCATGCCGCCGATCAGTCCGACGCCGATCGTGTAGCCATCCGGCGGCGACTTGGCGATGGCGTCGAGGCCGATGACAAACGCGCCGCCTGGCCGATTTTCAACGATGAGATTTTGCCCGAGCGACTTGCCCATCTCGGCGCCGATCACGCGCGCATAAAGATCGGTGTTGCTGCCCGGCGCCTGCGGCACGATGAAACGGATCGGGTGGTCGGGATATTCGGCGGCGGCGGCCGTCACGGCGCAGCCGATAGCAAACGCGATGAGCCCAAGTCTCCGCATAGCTGTCCTCCCCGGTTTTGCCTATAGCCTGCCCTATTTCTGGCAGCTTGGACAATAAAATGTCGAGCGGCCGCTCTGCACGATGCGCTTGATTGTGCCTTTGCAATTGGGGCAGGGCTCGCCTTCGCGGTCGTAAACACGGAAGCTGTGCTGGAAATAGCCGAGCGTGCCATCGGCCTGGCGATGATCGCGCAGCGACGAGCCGCCAGCCTTGATGGCGTCGTGCAGCACGACCTTGATCGAATCGACCAAAGCGACCGCGCGCTGGTTCGGCGCGCCTTTGCGGTCGGCGATGGTCGAGGCCTGCCGCTTCGGCGACAAATGCGCGCGATACAAAGCCTCGCAGACATAGATATTGCCCAAACCGGCAACGACGCGCTGGTCGAGCAACGCGGCTTTCAGCGACGTTTTTTTGCCGGCACAGGCTTTCGCCAGCATGGCGGCATCGAATTCATTGCCGAGCGGCTCGGGACCGAGCGCGTTCAGCAAAGGCTCCTTGTCGAGCTTGCTGCGCGGCACCAGCTTCATCGAGCCGAATCGGCGCGGATCGTTGAAGGTCACCGTCGCGCCGTTCGACATGTGAAACACGATGTGGTCGTGCGCGCCGATCTTGCCGCGCGCGTGATGGAAGTCGCCGGGCCGCGCGTTCTTCGCATCCTGTATGATATGAAACGAACCGGACATGCCGAGATGCATCATCAGGACGTCGCCGCTCGACAGATCGGCGATCAGATATTTGGCGCGGCGGCCGAGACCGTCGACCGTGGCGCCGGCAATTCGCTTGGCGAAGTCCTTGGCGAGCGGCCAGCGCAGGTCGCCGCGCCGCACCTCGACCTTGACGATCCGGGCGCCTTCCATGACCGGGGCGAGGCCCCGGCGCACGGTCTCGACTTCAGGTAGTTCGGGCACGCCGCACCTCATCCTGAGGAGCCGCCGCAAGGCGGCGTCTCGAAGGATGGGTGCAGCCCATGGTTCGAGACGGCGCTTCGCGCCTCCTCACCATGAGGGCAGCGGTGCGCGATACACACATAGCGCCCCGCCGCCTGCCGCGCTATGGTCCTGCCCGCAAAGGACTAATGGCTTATGACCACGCAAGAACAGACGCATTTCGGCGACCAGACCGTGCCTTTGGCTGAAAAGCAGGGCCTGGTGGACGAGGTTTTCCACTCGGTGGCGCGCCGCTACGACCTGATGAACGATCTGATGTCGGGCGGCCTGCACCGGGCCTGGAAGGATGCCCTGGTCACGGCGGTCAACCCGCCGCACAAATCCGATAGGCCCTTCGCGCTGCTCGATCTCGCCGGCGGCACCGGCGATATTGCCTTCCGCACAATCGAGGCTGGTGGGCCGAACACCCGCGTCACCGTCTGCGACATCAACGCCGAGATGCTGGCCGTCGGCCGCGAGCGCGCCGCCGAGCGCGGCGTCGATGACGTGGTCACTTTCGAGCAGGGCAATGCCGAGGAATTGCCTTACGCCGACAAGAGCTTCGATTGCGTCACCATCGCCTTCGGCATCCGCAATGTGCCGCGCATTCAGAAGGCGCTCGGCGAAGCGCACCGCGTGCTCAGGCATGGCGGCCGCTTCCTTTGTCTCGAATTTTCCAGCGTCGACGTGCCCGGCCTCGACAAGATCTACGATCTCTATTCGCAGTACGTCATTCCGAATGTCGGCCGCGCCGTCACCGGCGACCGCGAGGCCTACGCCTATCTCGTCGAATCGATCCGCAAATTTCCCAAGCCCAAAGTTTTCGCGTCGATGATCGAGGAAGCCGGCTTCCGCCGCGTTTCGTTCACGTCGATGACCGGCGGCGTGGTTGCGATGCATTCGGGCTGGAAATTGTGATCTCATCCTTGTCTCATCTCGCGCGGCTGGCCCGCACCGGCTATGTGTTCGCGCGCGAAGGCGTGTTCGCGCTGATCGACACGCGCGCGCTGCCGCTGCCGGAACGCACCTTCATTGCCATTGCGCGTCTGCTTGAGCGGCCCAGCGCCAAGGATGGCTCCGGCCGTCTCGCCGCCGCGCTGACCAAACTTGGCCCGACCTACGTCAAGCTCGGCCAGTTCATGGCGACGCGGCCGGACGTTGTCGGCGCCGATATCGCCCGCAGTCTCGAAAGCCTGCAGGACCGCATGCCACCGTTTCCGCAAGGCGAGGCGGAAGCCGTCATCGTCGCTGCTTTCGATCGGCCGCTCACGCAAACCTATGCCAGCCTCGGGCCCGCCGTTGCCGCCGCGTCAATCGCACAGGTTCACAAGGCCGAGATCGACGTCGATGGCGCGCGCCAGACAGTCGCGGTGAAAGTGCTGCGCCCCGGCATCGAGCGCCGGCTGAACGCCGATCTCGCGGCGTTCTTCTTCGCCGCGCGCACGGCGGAATCGATGTCGACCGAAGCGCAGCGTCTGCGCCCGGTCGAAGCCGTCGCCACTCTGGCGCGCTCGGTCAAGATCGAGATGGACTTCCGTCTCGAAGCCGCCGCCGCGTCCGAGATGGCCGAGAACACCAAAGATGACGGCGATTTCCGTGTGCCGACGGTCGACTGGGACCGCACCGCGCGCGACGTACTGACGCTTGAATGGATAGACGGCACGCCGCTCAACGACCGCGCGGCGCTGGAAGCGCGCGGCCTCGATCTGCCGGCGCTCGGCCGCAACGTCATCCAGAGTTTCCTGCGCCATGCCTTGCGCGATGGCTTCTTCCATGCCGACATGCATCCGGGCAATCTGTTCGTCGACGCCGACGGCAAGCTTGTCGCGGTCGACTTCGGCATCATGGGACGCCTCGGCCCGAAGGAGCGGCGCTTTCTCGCCGAAATTCTCTACGGCTTCATCACCCGCGATTACATGCGCACGGCGCAGGTGCATTTCGACGCCGGCTATGTGCCGCGTCATCACAAGGTGGAAGATTTCGCGCAGGCCATTCGCGCTATCGGCGAGCCGATCCACAACCGCACCGCCGAAGACATTTCGATGGCCAAGCTGTTGATGCTGCTGTTCGAGGTCACCGGCCTGTTCGACATGCGCACGCGGCCGGAGCTGCTGCTGTTGCAGAAGACCATGGTCGTGGTCGAAGGCGTCGCGCGCACCTTCGATCCCAAGCTCGATATGTGGAAGACCGCCGATCCGGTGGTGCGCGAATGGATCGCGCGCCATCTCGGGCCGGTCGGCAAGCTCGAAGGCGTTGTCGACGGCGCCGGCGAGATCGGCCGCTTTCTCGGTCAGGTGCCGTCGTTGCTCAACCGCGCCGGCACGATCCTCGACCAGATCGACGACATCACGCGCGACGGCCTGGTGCTGTCGCCGCAATCGGTCGAGGCCATCGGCCGCGCCGAGGCGCGTCATGGCCGCTGGACGACTGCGGGCATTTGGATGATCGCGCTGATGCTCGGCTGGATCGCCTGGCTGATTTTGTAATTTTTCTTAACCTCTCCCTGTTTACGGGGAGAGGTCGACTTTCGAGCAACGCGAGAAAGTCGGGTGAGGGGCAATACGGTCCGACTGAGCATTCTCTTCCAGTTTGTCGACGCCGCGATTACTTGCCCGCGTAGGCGCGCTCGATGGTCGCCAGGTCGATCTTTTTCATCTTCATCATCGCGCTCATGGCGCGATCGGCTTTCGCGCGGTCGGGGTCGCTCAGCATCGTGAGCAATCGACCGGGAAACACCTGCCACGACAGGCCGAATCTGTCCTTGAGCCAGCCACAATTACTTTCGCTGCCACCCTTGGTCAGAGCGTTCCAGTAGTAGTCGATCTCTTCCTGGGTTTCGCAAGGGACCTGAAAGGAGACAGCTTCGCTGAACTTGAAAAGCGGCCCGCCGTTGAGGCAGGAAAATTTCTGACCATCAAGTTCGAAATCGATCGCCAGCACCGCGCCCGGCGTGCCGCCGTGGGTTTCCTGTCCCGCATTGCCGTAGCGAAGGACATGCGTGATCTTGGAGTTCTTGAAGACCGTGATGTAGAGATTCACGGCCTCTTCGGCGTTCCTGTCGAACCAGAGACAGGGCGTGATTTGTTGACGGGCAATGGGCATCCGGCTCTCCTATTGCTGTTGTTGTTGCTGTTGGGTGCCCGCGACGTAAGTCTCGAGCTTCTCCAAAGTGCCGCTCCAGCCCATGGTCATGCTGTCGTGGCCGGCGTCGAACACGGTCCGCTCCTCGGCGGTCGGCTCATAGGGCGACCAGCGCACGGTGAATTTCGTCTTGCCGCCGGACTGTTCCTCGAAGATGAAGGTGGACAGCATTTGCAGCGGCCATTGCGGCGCCAGCGGATGGCGCGTCAGTCCGCCGGCCGCGTCGGAAAATGAATTGATGAAGACGAGCCGTTCCGGCGGCGTGATTTCGCGAAAGACGAATTTGCCCCACATGATGTCGCCGGCCGCGTTCTGCATGCCGTAGAGATAAGTGCCGCCGACGCGCAGATCCATGTCGGCCTTGATGATCTTGACGCCTTTCGGCCCCCACCATTGCTGCATGTGCTTCGGTTCGGTGAAGCACTTCCACAGGAACGCGCGCGGCGCATCGAAGACGCGCGAGATGACGAAGTCCCTCGATGGGGACTGGGTCGACGCTTGCGGCATTATTGACTCTCCCTTGCGCTCGCCAAGGCGGGCTTTACCGACATCGGAAACATATCGAAATAAGGTTCGGCTTCGCGCAGCACACGCGCATAGGAAGGCCGTGCGATGAGACGCTCGAAATAGGCGCGGAGATGGCGCAGCGCCGGGTCGAATGGCACGGCGAGGCTGGCATAAAATAAACTCGGCGACGCGGCGCAGTCGACCAGACCATAGGCTTCGCCCATGGCCCAGTTCTTGTCGGCCATCATCGCGTCGATCATGCCATAGGCGGTGCGGATGGTTGTCTTCGCCTGCGCAACGCCGAGAGCGTCGCCGGCGCCAACCGGCCGCAGATGATCGCCGACGATCTTCTGCATCTGGATGTGAATGTAGTTGTCGTAAAAGCGATCCCACATGCGCGCCTGCCAGGCGATTTGCGCGTCGGCCGGCAGCAGCCTTGCCGCGCCGGGATAATAGATATCGAGATATTCGATGATCGTTGTCGCCTCGGCGACCGTGCAGGCACGCGCGTCGTCGCGCAGCACCGGAAATTTTGCCAGCGGCCACAGCCGGCGCAATTCGCGGCTGGATTCCTCGTCGCCGAGATTGACCAGGACCGGCTCGAACGGCGTGCCGTTCTCATACAGGGCAATGATCGCCTTGTGGCAGAAGGACGACAGGGGATGATAATAAAGCTTGAGCGTCATGCATTGGTTCCGGAGATTGGTTTCGTTCGCGGTGCGACATTGGTCATCTTGGGTCGACTTATTTCGCCGCTATCTTTGCAATGTGAGCGCCAAGTCTGGCGAGATTTTGCACAAGCCTCTTGTCGTCGCCGTGTTCCATGACTCGCGTGCGACAGGCGCCGGGAACTCGCGCGGGCCCACGATCGAGCGCGACTATTTCCTGCCGTCATCGCTGCTCTCCTGGGCGGAAGCCTGTTGTGCCTTCAGTACCTGTAGATATTCGTCGAGGCGGTCGAGCCGCGCTTCCCACAGCTTGCGATAGTCGGCGAGCCAGTCGTCGACGCCGTGCAGCGCCGACGCATCGATCCTGCACGGCCGCATCTGGGCGTCGCGGCCGCGCGTGATAAGCCCGGCGCGTTCCAGCACCTTGAGATGCCGGGACACCGCCGGCAGGCTGATCTCGAAAGGGGCGGCGAGTTTCGACACCGAGGTCTCGCCGAGCGCCAGCCGCGCCAGAATGGCGCGGCGGGTCGGGTCGGCAAGCGCTGCGAAGGTTGCGCTCAGGCGGTCGGTGGCGGGCTGGGTCATTTTAATTTAGCCATTCGGTTAAATAACTAATATGTTAAATACAAAGCCGAAGCCGGCCCGTCAAGCCGGATTTGAAACGCGCCGGCAATTGGAATATGATTGCATTGATATCAATGCAATCATCCGAGGCTTGCTTCATGGCGTCCCTAACTGTCCGGCAGATCGACGAGGCGCTCAAGCAGCAACTGCGGCTGCGCGCGGCCCGCCATGGCCGTTCGGTCGAGGACGAAGTCCGTACCATTCTGCGCGAGGCGGCGGGCGACACCGAGACGCCGCCGGCTCCCGACTCCGGTCCGGCGCCGGCGGCAAGGCCCGTCGCGGCAAAGCGCGTCCTGCTAATCGTCGGCGGCGGCATCGCCGCCTACAAGTCGCTCGATTTGATCCGCCGCATGAAGGAGCGCGGCCTCACAGTCCGCTGCATTCTTACCAAGGCGGCGGAGGAATTCATCACGCCTTTGTCGGCCGGTGCGATTACCGGAGAGCGCGTCTTCACCGACCTGTTCGATCCGGCGCATGAATTCGACGTCGGCCATATTCGTCTGGCGCGCGAGGCCGATCTGATCGTCGTCGCGCCGGCCACTGCCGACCTGATGGCGAAAATGGCCAACGGCCACGCCAATGATCTCGCCACCGCGGTGCTGCTGGCGGCGAAGGCGAAGATCCTGCTGGCGCCGGCGATGAACCCGGCGATGTGGGCGAATAAGGCGACGCAGCGCAATCTGGCGCAGCTCATCGCCGACGGCGTCGCGACGATCGGGCCGAACGAAGGCGAAATGGCGGAAAGCGGCGAGCGCGGCTTAGGCCGCATGGCCGAGCCTTTGGAGATCGCCGCCGGCGTCGAGACAATTCTGAAAATGCGCGGCGCGCCGAAGCCGCTCAGAGGCAAGCGGGTGCTGATCACCGCCGGTCCGACGCACGAGCCGATCGATCCGGTGCGCTACATCGCCAACCGGTCGTCGGGCAAGCAGGGCTATGCCATCGCCATCGCCGCCGCCGCCGCCGGCGCCGAGGTCGTTCTGGTCAGCGGTCCGGTGAATTTACAGAGGCCGCAAGGCGTCACCGTGATCGACGTCGAATCGGCGCGCGATATGCTGGCCGCGGTCGAGCGCGCGTTGCCGGCCGATGTCGCGATCTTCGCCGCGGCGGTCGCCGACTGGCGCGTCGCCAATGCCGGCGCGCAGAAGATCAAGAAGCAGGCCGGCGCCGCCACGCCGGATCTGGCGCTGACGGAAAATCCCGACATTCTCTCGACCGTCGCGCATCGCGCATCGGGCCGCCCCGGTCTGGTGATCGGCTTTGCCGCCGAGACCGAGAACGTGCTCACCAACGCCAAGGCCAAGCTCGCCAAGAAAGGCTGCGACTGGATTCTCGCCAACGACGTGTCGCCGGCGACCGGCATTATGGGCGGCGACCGCAATACGTTACAGCTGGTGACGGCGTCGGGCGTCGAAGCCTGGCCGCCGCAAAGTAAGGAAGACGCCGCCGCGACATTGATTGCGCGCATCGCAGCCGCCCTCAACGGAGAACAGAATTGACCGTCGCCAATGTTCGCATCACGCGCCTTCCCCACGCGCGGGATTTGCCGTTGCCGTCCTATCAGACCGCGCTCGCCGCCGGCTTCGATCTTGTCGCCGCCGTCGCCGCCGACGCGCCGGTCGTCATTGCGCCGGGCGCGCGCGCCTTGGTGCCGACCGGGATCGCCATCGCGCTGCCGGAAGGTTTCGAGGCGCAAGTGCGGCCGCGTTCGGGTCTGGCACTGAAGCAAGGCCTCACTGTGCTCAATTCACCGGGCACGGTCGACGCCGACTACCGCGGCGAAGTCCAGGTCATCCTGATTAATCACGGCAGCGAATCGGTCGAAATCGCGCGCGGCATGCGCATCGCGCAGATGGTCGTCGCAACCGTGACGCGCGCGACCTTTATTGAAGTCATTTCACTTGATGAAACATCTCGCGGAATTGGCGGATTTGGCTCCACCGGAGGTTGATAAATATTATCGCTTTTGCCCTAGACGGATTGCCGACCGTAGCCTATTACCGCTGAAATTAGTTGCAACTGGTGCGAATTATGCCGCTGGTTTCCCGCAAGGGCATTCTTGCCATCGCCGCTGTGATTGACGTGGCTATCAATGCTCGGGGCCGGCCGGTATCGGCGAAGGCCCTGGCCGCGCGTCATAAGTTGCCGCCACGCCACCTCGAGCCGGTGCTGCAGGCGCTTGTCCGCGACGGTATCCTGAAAGGCATCCGCGGTCCGCACGGCGGCTACGAACTGGCGCGCGAGCAAAAGAAAATCACCGCCGAGGAAATTCTGCGTTCGGCCTCGCGCGTGGAAGACGAGGACGAACCGCAGTCAGCGCTGCCCAGATTGGTCAGCGAAGTCTTGCGCCCGGCGCTGGCTGAAGCGGAGCGCAGCTTTTCGGCCGCGCTCGGCCGCATCAATGTCGAGGAAATGGCCCGCCACGCCGCGACGCTGAAATAACTGGCGCGCGCAAGCAACGTCCGGCCAATTCCGAATATCCGCTTCGCCTCGACACGTTCACCATATGGACTCTTTCGGCGCGAGTCGCCGTGGGGGTAAAGTCCGACGATTCGTGAGCTGTGGGACGGACGTCGATCGCGTCCGTCGATGCATCCCGTTAACGCATCCTTTGGGGCAATTCTGAAATGCCGGAGACGGTCCGGACGGCGAACGAGATTCCGCGTTCTCGTCCGAGGCGCCGCGGATTCTTGACGACCGCCGCCCTCGCGAATCTCTGCATCCCGCTCGGTGCGTCCCCCGCCGGCGCGGAGACGCTCAGCCGCGCCTTCGCCATTTTCGACCGCCAGGAAGTCGTCACCTTCACTCTGTTCGCCGGCGTGGCTTGTTTCGCCGTGCTCACCACCGTCGTGCTGATCCGCAATCGCCGCCAGGCCGGCCGCCACGACAGCGGCGCGCGCGACGACGCCGCGACGCTGCAGGCCGAGGTCGACCGGTTCAAGCAACTGCTGCTGTCGGACCCGCAGGTGCTGGTCACCTGGGCCGCCGCGGACGACCAACCGGAAATCCTCGGCGACACAACGCTTCTTGTCGATGGGCACCGGCCGGAGCGGGTGCTGGCCTTCGGCGCCTGGCTGGAGCCGCTCGCCGCCCAGCATATGGAACAAGCGGTCGCCGATTTGCGCGGCGAAGGCCGCGGCTTCGTCATGACGCTGACCACGCTTTCGGGCCGTCCGTTCGAAGCGGCGGGCCGCGCCGTCGGCGGCCGCGCCGTGCTGCGCCTGCGCGACGTCAGCGGCATCGAACGCGAGCTCGTCGACCTCGCCAACCGTCGCGAGCGGCTCAACGGCGACGTCGAGACGCTGAAGGCGCTGCTCGAATCGCTGCCGGCGCCGGTCTGGGCGCGCGACGGCAACGGCCACCTCATCTTTGCGAATTCCGCCTATGCGCGCGCGGTCGAGGCCGTCGATGCGTCGGACGCGGTGGCGCGCGAACTGGAATTGCTCGACAGCGCTGCCCGCGATGAATCCGTGCGCCTGCGCGCCGCCGGCGCGGCCTTCGTCAAGCGCCTGCCGGTCATTATCGCCGGCGAGCGCCGCATCTTCGATATCGTCGACGCGCCGAGCGGCGGCGGCAGTGCCGGCATGGCGATCGACCGCACCGAAGCCGAAACCATGCGCGCCGAACTCGCCCGCATGATCGACGCGCATCGCCGCGTGCTCGACCAGCTCGCCACCGGGGTCGCCATTTTCAATGTCGATCGCAAGCTGCTGTTCTACAACACCGCGTTCCGTGCGCTGTTCGATCTCGATGCCGGCATGCTCGACCAGACGCCGACCGACAGCGCCGTGCTCGACCGGTTGCGCGCCGACCGCAAATTGCCGGAGCAACAGGACTACCGGCAATGGAAGCAGCAGCTTTACGAAGCCTATCGCATGGTCGAGCCGCAGGAGCATATGTGG
Organism: Bradyrhizobiaceae bacterium; assembly: GCA_947479905.1. Lineage (GTDB taxonomy): Bacteria > Pseudomonadota > Alphaproteobacteria > Rhizobiales > Xanthobacteraceae > Pseudolabrys. The sequence goes on along the minus strand of CANKBJ010000035.1, from coordinate 6,800 downwards.
CATCTGCCGGATGGGCGCACCTTGCGCGTCGTCACCACGCCCAATCCGGAAGGCGGCGTTACGTACCTTTATGACGACGTCACCGAACGTCTCGCCATGCACCGGCGTTATGACGCGTTGATCAAAGTGCAGCGCGAAACGCTCGATCATCTCGCCGAAGCCGTCGCCGTGTTCGGTTCGGACGGCCGCGTCAACCTGCATAACCCGGCGTTCCAGCGCATGTGGAAGTTGTCGCGCGAGGCGCTCGACGCGCATCCGCATGTCGAAGCCGTCACCGCATGGTCGCAGGCACTGCACGACGACAACAATGTGTGGCGCGCATTGCGCGCCGCCGTCACCGCCATTGACGGCCGCGAGCCGATCGTGGCGCGGATCGAGCGGCGCGACGGCATGATGATCGACATGGCGACCATGCCGCTGCCGGACGGCGCGACCCTCGTTACCTTCCAGGACGTCAGCGACACCGTCAATGTCGAGCGCGCGCTGACCGAACGCAACGAAGCGCTGGTCGCCGCCGATGGCATCAAGATCGAGTTCGTCCACCACGTGTCCTACGAACTGCGCTCGCCGCTGACCAACATCATCGGCTTTGCCAATCTGCTCGGCGATCCGACCTTCGGCCCGTTGACCGCCAAGCAGCACGAATATCTCGGCTACATCACGACATCGACCAATGCGCTGCTGGCGATCATCAACAATATTCTCGATCTCGCCACCATCGACGCCGGCGCCATGACGCTCAATCTGTCGCAGGTCGACATCCGCGCCTGCATGGAAGCGGCGGCTGAGGGCGTGCTCGATCGCCTGGTCAAGACTCATCTCCGGCTCGAGATCGAGACCGCGCCGGACATCGGCAGCTTCAGCGCCGACGAACGCCGGCTGCGTCAGGTGCTGTTCAATTTATTGTCCAACGCTGTCGGCTTCTCGCCGGAAGGCGCCGCGGTGACCTTGTCGGCCGAACGCGAGAACGACGCGGTGATTTTCACCGTCATCGATCGCGGACCGGGCATTCCGCCCGACGCAAAAGACAAAGTGTTCGACTGGTTCGAGACCGACTCGCAAGGCTCCGAACATCGCGGCACCGGGCTCGGCCTGTCGCTGGTGCGCTCATTCGTCGAACTACATGGCGGCAGCATCACGATCGATTCGGTCGTCGGGCAGGGCACAAGAGTCACCTGCGTCTTCCCGCTCGTTCATGCCGCCGATCCGGTGACGCGGGCGGACGTCAAGCAAATTTCCAAGCAAAGCGCGGCCTGATCGCCGTAAGCTCGAATGAAAAGCCCCGCGGCGAAACCGTTAAAGGTTTCGTCGCAGGGCTTTTCAGGCTGCGCGATTTAGCGGATGCGGCGCGGCGCATGGCCGACGTAATCGCCGTTGACGCAGGCGCCCGAATTGGCGCCGAACAAGGCATGGAAGCCACGGCACGGCTGCGCCACGCTGTCGATCAGCGCGACGGTTCCGACACCGGCAACGCCGCCGACCGTGGCGGCGCCGGCGGCGGTGACCGGCAACGAACTGACGAAAACGCCCGAGCCATACCAGCCGTTATAGAGTCCCACGCCGACGGCGGTGCCGACCGCCGCTCCCGCGACGGGACCCGCATAACCGGTCGTGTATTGCGGCTGCTCCTGAGCGCTCGCCAGAGTCGGCACAATGACGGCCGCCGCCATGGCCGCGACCGAGAATGCTGTGATCAGTTTACGCATGATAGTACTCCTTCAGTATGTGACCCTTGACCCGTACCGAGCAAACGCCAGCGCAACGCATGCGTTCCGCACTGCACGCGCGGGTGGCGATGTTTCGCCGGACGATGGCGACGATGTGTCGATATCGAAGGAACCTCGACGTTGACGCGGTGAAAACGTGGCGGCGTCATGGCGTGTTCGAACAGCGAGTCGCATCGACGCCGCAGTTCAATCTTTCTGCCTATTGTTTACCGCGCGGTGGCGGGGGTAGTCTGTTCCGCGAAACGTCTCACAGAAGACGCCGCTCACGAGGGGGTATCGCCATGAACGCGCCGCGCATTTTTCCGCTCAACGCCTGGTACATCGCGGCCTGGAGTTACGAGATCGGCAAGCGCGAGCCGCTGGCGCGCACCGTCTGCAACAACAAAATGGTGCTGTGGCGCAAGGCCGACGGCTCGCTCGCGGTGCTGGAAGACGCCTGCTGGCATCGCCTGCTGCCGCTGTCGATGGGCTGGCTCGAAGGCGAGACGCTGGTGTGCCGCTATCACGGCCTCGGCTTCGACGGCAAAGGTCAATGCACGCGCATGCCGTCGCAGGACAATCTCAATCCGGCGGCGAAAGTGCGCAGCTATCCGGCGCTCGACCGTCATCGCTATGTCTGGGTCTGGCCGGGCGACCCGGCGCTCGCCGATCCGGCGCTGGTTCCCGACATGCACTGGAATGACGATCCGGAATGGGCCGGCGACGGCAAGACTCTTTTCGCCAAATGCGACTACCGGCTGTTCGTCGACAATCTGATGGACCTCACGCACGAATCCTTCGTCCACATCACCAGCATCGGCTCGAAGCACGTCGCCGAGACGCCGATGACGACGACGCATGCCGGCCGCACCGTGACCTCGACGCGCTGGATGCTCGACATCGACGCGCCGCCGTTCTGGCGCGCGCAGCTAGGCCGACCCGGCAATGTCGACCGCTGGCAGATCATCCGCTTCGAGGCGCCCTGCACCATCGTGCTCGATGTCGGCGTCGCGCCGGCCGGCACCGGCGCACCCACGGGCGACCGTTCGCAGGGCGTCAATGGCCGCGTGCTCAATTCGATCACGCCGGAGACCGACACGACCTGCATGTATTTCTGGTCAATGACGCGCAACTACAAACTCAACGACCAGTCGCTGACCTCGCTGCTGCGCGAGGCCAACGCCAATATCTTCCTCGAAGACCTGGTCGTGGTCGAGGCGCAGCAGCGCTATATCAGCGAGCACCCAGACGCGCCGTTGCGCAACCTCAATATCGACGCCGGCTCGATGCGCGCCCGCAAGATCATCGACGACATGATCGCCGCCGAGACGCGGATCGCGGCGGAGTAAGAGCCTGTCCGGGCGGTGGTCTGGCGCGTGAGCCTCGGTCCCGTTTATAAGGACGAAGCTCCTTTGCGGATGATTCGATGTCCCCCACAATGCCCGGCGGCTACAGCTTCACGGTGGCGCTCGAGGACGAGCAGGCCACGCAGCGGCTGATGGCGGACATTGCCGGGCTGATCGAGCCGGGCGACCTGATCACGCTGTCGGGCGATCTCGGCGCCGGCAAGACCGCCTTTGCCCGCGCCTTCATCCGCCACATCGCCGGCGACGAATCGATTGAAGTGCCGAGCCCGACCTTCACGCTGACGCAAAGTTATGACCTGCCGCGCTTTCCAGTGGTGCATGCCGATCTGTACCGGCTGACCGATCCAGCCGAGCTGAACGAGCTTGGCTTCGAGGACGCGCCGGAAACCGCCGTGATGCTGCTGGAATGGCCCGACCGCGCCGGTCCTGTGCTGCCGCCCAACCGGCTCGACATCGCGCTTACTCTGTCGCCGCCGCGCGGCGAGACCTACCGCGATGCGAAGGTCACCGGCTACGGCACCTTCGCCGCGCGCGCCGAGCGCATCGCCACGATCCGCCGCTTTCTCAACGACAGCGGCTTCGGCCTGGCGGCGCGCCACCGCATCCAGGGCGACGCTTCGACACGCTCCTATGAGCGGCTGACGCATGACGGCAAAAGCTACATCCTGATGAATTCGCCGCGCCGCCCAGACGGGCCGCCGGTGCGCGACGGAAAACCTTACAGCGCCATCGCGCATCTGGCCGAGAGCGTCACGCCGTTCGTCGCCATGGCGCGGGGCCTGCGCATGCTCGGCTTGTCGGCGCCGGGCATCTATGCCGCCGACCGCGACGCCGGTCTGCTGGTGCTTGAGGATCTCGGCAACGAATTGATCGTCGAAGGCGATCCGCCGGCGCCGATCGAGGCGCGTTACGAAATCGCCGCCGATCTCCTGGCGGCGCTGCACCGCGAGCGCACGCCGGATACGCTGACGGTGGAGCCGGGCGTGCAATATCATGTGCCAAGCTACGACATGGACGCGATGCTGATCGAGACCGAGCTGCTGCTCGACTGGTTCTTGCCCTTGCTCGGCAACACGCCGTCCGGCGACGTGCGCGACAGCTACGTCGCGCTGTGGCGCGCGGCGCTGACGCCGGCGCTTGCCGCGCCGCGGACCTGGGTGCTGCGCGATTATCATTCGCCAAACCTTATGTGGCTGCCGGAACGCGACGGCATCGCCCGCATCGGCCTTCTGGATTTTCAGGACGCGATGATGGGCCCGGCGGCCTATGACGTCGCCTCGCTGTTGCAGGACGCGCGCGTCACCGTGCCGCAGACTTTGGAGATCGCCTTGCTGTCGCGTTACACGCGCGCGCGGCTCGCCGCCGAGCCGGGTTTCGACGCGAAGGCTTTCGCCCAACTTTATGCGACGATGGCCGCGCAACGCGCGTCCAAGATTCTCGGCATCTTCGCGCGTCTCGACCGGCGCGACGGCAAGCCGCAATATTTGCGTCACATGCCGCGGGTATGGACCTATCTCCAGCGGTCGCTGGCGCATCCGGCTTTGGCGCCGCTCGGCGCCTGGTATCGCGCTAATGTTCCAGCGCTCAAGGTTAAATCGTCATGAGCGAGAAGACACCGCAAGCGGCCATGGTGCTGGCCGCCGGCTTCGGCCAGCGCATGCGCCCGCTCACCGACAATATGCCGAAGCCATTGGTCAAGGTCGCCGGCAAGGCGCTGATCGATCACGTTCTCGATCGCCTCGCCGATGCCGGCGTCGCGCGCGCGGTGGTGAATGTGCATTATCTTGCCGAGCAGATCGAACGCCATGTCGCCGCGCGCAACGTACCGCGCGTGACGATTTCCGACGAACGCGGCGTCCTGCTCGACACCGGCGGCGGCGTCGTCAAGGCGCTGCCGCTTTTGGGCGACGCGCCGTTCTTTCACATCAACTCCGACACGATCTGGATCGACGGCGTGAAGCCCAATCTGGCGCGGCTTGCCGACAGCTTCGACGCCGCGACGATGGACGCGCTGCTGCTGCTGGCGCCCGGCGCCGGCAGCATCGGCTACACCGGACGCGGCGATTTCCTGATGGCGTCGGATGGCCGTCTGCGCGCGCGTCCCGAGCGCGACGTCGCGCCCTTTGTCTATGCCGGCGCCGCGATCCTGTCGCCGCGTCTGTTCGAAGGTGCGCCGCAAGGTGCCTTTTCGCTCACCACACTGTTCACGCGCGCCATCGAAGCCGGGCGGCTGCATGGTTTGCGCATGGAAGGGCTGTGGATGCATGTCGGCACGCCCGAGGCGATCACAGAGGCCGAACAGGCGATCGCCGAAAGCACCGGTTGAGGAGGCGATCTCATGACGCAGCAGGTCCCGGTTTTCGACGGCCACAATGACGTGCTGCTGCGTCTGTATAAATCGACGTCGGCCGATTCCGTCGCGGATTTTCTCAACGGCGAACAAGCCGGCCATATCGATTTGCAAAAGGCGAAAGCCGGGTCGCTCGCCGGCGGTCTGTTCGCGCTCTATTCGCCATCGCCGGCGAAAACCCGGCTGCCCGACGGGCAGCTTTCGCCGACTTTGCCGCCGCCCTTGAGCATGGACGAGGCGCGTCATTCCATCGTCGGCGAACTGGCGATCCTGCTGAGGATCGAACGGGCGTCGAAGGGCGCCGTCGCCATTTGCCGGAATGTCGCGGACATCAGGTCGGCGATCGCGCGCGGCGCGCTGGCGGTGGTCGTCCATATCGAAGGCGCCGACGCCATCGATGCCGATCTGAATTTTCTCGACGTGCTTTATGGCGCGGGCTTGCGCTCGCTCGGTCCGGTCTGGAGCCGGACCAATATTTTCGGCCATGGCGTTTCGTTCGCCTTTCCCTCGAGCCCGGATACCGGCGACGGCCTGACGCCAGCCGGCGAACATCTCGTGCGCGTCTGCAACGAAATGGGGATCTTGATCGATCTGTCGCATATCACCGAGAAAGGCTTCTGGGATGTCGCGCGCCTGTCGAAGGCGCCGCTGATCGCGACGCATTCGAACGCGCATGCTCTGTGCCCGTCGGCGAGAAATCTGACCGACCGGCAGCTTGACGCGATCCGCGATACGCGCGGCATGGTCGGGCTGAATTTCGCCACCGGCTTTCTTCGTCCCGACGGGGCGATGAACCCGGATACCGGCATCGACGTGATGGTCCGGCACCTCGATTATCTGATCGGCCGGCTGGGCGAGGACCGCGTCGGCCTGGGTTCCGATTTCGACGGTGCCACTGTGCCGGCCGCGATCGGTTCCGCCGCCGGCCTGCCGGTGCTGATCGATGCACTTCGCGCCAAAGGCTATTCCGAGCCGCTGTTGAGCAAGCTGGGTTCCGGCAACTGGCTCGACGTGCTTGAGCGCACGATCGGCTGAAGCCTTTGCACCGGATGTGGGGGAGTGGCGCGCCCGAGACGATTCGAACGTCCGACCTTTGCCTTCGGAGGGCAACGCTCTATCCAGCTGAGCTACGGGCGCCTGCGGATTGCATAGACCAAACCGGCCGCATCGGCAACGGGCCGGTAAAATGGTAAAAACCGCCGCGGGTGCAGCAAAATGTGAGCTTTATGTGCGTAAGCCCGAGGCGGCGCGCCAGATAGCTTGCATTAGCTGGCGAATCTCATAGTGGTCATTGCGTGCGCATTTTGCGCTTAAGGAGCACTTTCAAATGGCAAAAGCAGCCGCCGCAAAGGCCGCGCCCGCGAAACCGAAGGCCAG
>CANKBJ010000034.1 GCA_947479905.1 Bradyrhizobiaceae bacterium | reverse complement strand
TTCACCGCGTCGCGCCACTTGGCGGCGGCGGCGGCCCAGTTGGCAAAGCCGTTCGGCAGCAGCGCTTCCAGTTTGGCGCGAATGGCCTGCGCGAAGACTGGAGCTGCGCCGTCGGTCGAAATGCCGATCACCAAAGGTGAGCGGTTAACAATGGCGCCGAAGGAAAAATCGCAATAGGCCGGCTTGTCGATGACGTTGACCGGTACGCCGGCAGCGTGCGCGGCGGCGGCGAAGGCGGCTGACTGCTCATCATCTTCAAAGGCGCCGATGGCGATGGCGGCATCCTTGATGTCTTCCGCGTTCCACCCGCGCTCGATAATGGTAATGACGCCGCCCGGCGGATCCTGCGCCATTTGCCGCATCTCGTCGGAAACATCATCGGCATAGACGTCGACGCGAGCGCCGGCCGCCGACATCAGCTCCGCTTTCCAAGCTGCCGCCGCACTGCCGCCGGCGAGCACAACGCGCTTGCCCTCGAGCGCGAAGAACACCGGCAGCCGCGCCAGTTTCGTCATTCTGTCGGGACGGGCGTCAGATGGTTTGCGCTGATCGCTCATGCGGCCACTGTCGGCAACTTCGCTCCGGTATTGGCGTGGAAGTCGGCGCCATTGCTGGTTTTAGCGACAAAGCCGGCGCGAATGGTGAAGTCGCCAAAGCGCTCGCCCGGTTCGCGTCCGGCCGCGTAGGCCATGAAGATCGGATCGAGCGCCGCGACAATGCCAGCGTCGTCGAGATCGGGCGCATAAAGCTTCGACAGGCGCGAACCGTCGAACGCCGCACCGAGATATAGGTTGTAGCGTCCCGGTCCTTTGCCAACCAGGCCTATTTCAGCGAGATAAGGCCGCGCGCAGCCATTAGGACATCCGGTCATCCGGATCACGACGTCCTCAGCCGACAGGCCATTCTTGGCCAGGCTCTTGTCCAGCGCGGTGATGAGATCCGGCAAATAGCGCTCGCTCTCGGCCAGCGCCAGACCGCAGGTCGGCAGCGCGACGCAGGCCATGGCGTTGCGGCGCAGGCCCGACCACGGCGCCAAAAGACCGGCGTTACGCGCAAGCCGTTCGATTTCGCTCTGCTTCTCCGTCGGCACATTGGCGACAATCAGGTTCTGGTTGGCGGTGACGCGAAAATCGCCGTCATGCATTTGTGCGATCTTGCGCAACGCCGTCATTTGCGCCTTGCCGGGAAGATCATGCACGCGGCCATTTTCGACGAACAGCGTCAGATGACCGCGACCGGCCTCACCCTGGCTCCAGCCGTAGCGGTCGCCGGTCGAGGTGAACTTGAACGGCTTGGGCGCTTCAAATTTCACACCGGCGCGGCGCTCGACTTCAGCGCGGAAAGTCTCCAGCCCGCGATCTTCGATCGTGTATTTCAGCCGCGCATGCTTGCGGTTGGCGCGGTTGCCCCAGTCGCGCTGTGTCGTGACCACCGCCTCGGCAACTTTCACCGCATCGGCCAGATCGATGTAGCCGAGCATATCGGCGGTGCGCGGATAGGTGTCCGGCTCGCCATGGGTCATGCCCATGCCGCCGCCGGCGGTGACGTTCCAGCCGATGACGTCGCCCTTGGCATCGAGGACGGCAATGTAGCCGAGATCGTGCGCGAAAATATCGATATCGTTCGACGGCGGCACTGCCACCACGATCTTGAATTTACGCGGCAGATAGGTCTTGCCGTAGATCGGCTCCACCGTCGCCTCGTCTTCGCCGCCGGCGATTTTCTCGCCGTCGAGCCATATCTCGCGATAGGCCGGCGTGCGCGGCGTCAGATGCGCGGAAATCGCACGCGCCGCTTCAATGGCCACGGCATGCGCCCGGCTCTCGCCCGGATTGGGATTGCACATGACGTTGCGGTTGACGTCCCCGCAGGCGGCGATCGAATCGAGCAGCACCGCGTCGATCTCGCGCATCATCGCCTTGAGATTCGATTTGATGATGCCGTGCAGTTGCACGGTCTGCCGCGTGGTTAGCCGCATCGTATCGTTGCCGTAGGTCCGGGCGATATGGTCGAGCGCCCGCCATTGCGCCGGCGTCACGACGCCGCCCGGCATGCGCACGCGGATCATGAAGGAGAATGCCTTCTCCATTTTTTTACGCATGCGCTCCGAGCGCAGGTCGCGGTCGTCCTGCATGTACATGCCGTGAAACTTGACCAGCTGCTGGTCGTCTTCGACGATGGCGCCGGTTGAATCGTCGCGCAGACCTTCGGCCAAAGTGCCGCGCAAATAGCGGCTGGCCTGCTTGATGTGTTCGTTGCGCGAGAGTTCGTCGGTCATTGATGCCTCCTGGCCCCCGCTCCGCATGAAAGAGAGGGAGCAGCAGCATAACGCTGCCTTTAATACGTATCCGTCAGATAACGGGTGTCGCGCTCCAGCGCGGCGACCGCCTGCTCGGCCGCGTCGGCGGACAGATTTTTTACGTCGGCATAGGCCGCGACCAAAGCCGCGCGGACGTCCTTCGCCATATTCTTGGCTTCCCCACAGACATAGAAACTGGCGCCGCCGTCGAGCCATTCGACCAAGTCGCGGCGTCGGTCCCAGATTCTGTGCTGGACGTAAACCTTGTCCGGCGTATCGCGCGAGAAGGCGACATCCAGCCGGGTGAGCGAACCCTCGGCAAGCGCTTCCTGCCAGTCGAGTTGATAAAGGAAGTCGTGGGTGTATTGACGGTCGCCGAAGAACAGCCAGTTCTTGCCAGACGCCTTCGTTGCCCGGCGTTCCTGCACGAAGGCGCGAAACGGCGCGACTCCGGTGCCGGGGCCGACCATGATGATGTTCTTGTCCGGCGCCGGCAGGCGGAAGTGCTTGTTGGGCTTGAGCTTCACCCGCACTTTGCCGCCCCGCTTGAGACGCTCGGCGACAAAATTCGATGCAACGCCCTTGCGGGCGCGGCCGTGCGTGTCGTAGCGGACGGCGGAAATCAACAGATGCGCTTCATCGCCGACTTCACTGCGCGCCGAAGCAATCGAATAGGCGCGCGGCGCCAGTGTCCGCGTCACCGCGCGCAACTGATCGGCGGTCAGCGTAATCGAGAATGTCTCGATCAGGTCGATCAACTGGCGGCCGGCGATCCATTCTTTCGCCTCGCCATCGGCGATCATCTTCTTGAGGTAGTAGTGGCCGGTCTGGCCGGCATAGGTCTCGACCGCCTTGAGCGACAAAGTCGTGACATCGCGCGTCTTGGTAAGCTCGTCGCGCAACTTCGCATCGCCGGCAAGCCCGGCCAGCTTGAGCAACTCATCGACATAGGCCGGGTCGTTCTCGGCATAAAGATCGAGCGAGTCGCCCGGCTCGTAGGCCGGCGCGGCGCCATCGAAGGATAGCGCAAAGTGCACGGTCTCCTTGTTGGAGCGCGACGAGTTGAGATTGGTCAGCTCGGCGATCTCGGCCTCGACGATGTCGGTGTTCGGCGACCCCGCCGGCTTTGCGCCGAAGTCGACCTCGATGACGCGGCCGCGGTCGATATCGACCGGCGGCGCCAGAACCTTGATCGCGTCGCCCAGCCAGTCGCCGGCCGGCTTTTCGAAATCGAGATCGCAATCGACCCGGTCGATGACCCGCTTCGCGCCGAGCGCGGCGAGCCGTTCGTCTATCTTCTTGCCGATGGCGCAGAACTCAACATAGGCCGTGTCTCCGAGCGCCAGAACGCCGAACTCGACATCGTCGAGGCGCGGCGCGCTTTCGCCCATGAGTTCGCCGTAGCTGCGCACGGCGCGCGCCGGCGGTTCCCCCTCGCCCCAGGTGGCGGCGATGAAAACCAGCTTCCTGGCTTGCGCCAGTGTCGACACGTCGAGATCGGCCATGTCGATCAGAATTGGCTTGAGCCCATTCTTGCGCGCCGCCTTGGCAAAATTGTTGGCGAGCTTTTCGCAGTTGCCGGACTCGCTGGCGTAGACGATCGTGATCGGCTCGGCCGGCCGCGCCGGCGCCGAAGGCTGCGCAGCGCTGCCCTGGACCGACTCGACGCCCGCCAGGAAGCCGGCAAGCCAGGCGCGCTGGATCGCGGAGGCTGGCCCGACAACGCGGTTGAGCAGATCGACGTCCTCTTCGGTGAAAGGCGCGGTCTTGGGGATCGTGGCAAAACCTGAAGTCATGAACGGAACGCCTTGAGGGTCGCGGGCGACAGCCCGCGAGGAACGCTGATTATGGCCCTAAATAGAAGGATATTCTGTTTAAATACAATGAGACCGGACAAAAAAGGATAAGGCTTCTATGGTTGGCCGCTAGGAGATATTTTTATTCCCTTTTGCTTCGTTCTGACGAAAGTGGCGTTCGCACTGCAACTAACCTGTGGACCGGCGGCGACGGCACCCCGCAAGCGGCCGGTTCCGCCTAGATTGCATCGAGCATGACAACACTCGCCTACCGCAATCGCCTGCGCGCGCTGTTGACGCCTGCCGAGCACAAAACGTTCGCGCGCCTCGACACGCCGCAAAAAATCCAGACTTTTCTCGATCGCGTGCCGGCGAACTTCTGCCTGAATGGCGACACCGCGATGTCGCCGCGCACAATGCTGAAAGCCAGGCTGGCGCATTGCGCGGAAGGCGCGGTATTCGCCGCCGCGGCGCTGGTCTATCACAGCAAGCCGGCGTGGCTGGTTGACATGCGCGCTCGCCCCACCGACCAGGACCACATCATCACTCTGTTCAAGGTGCGCGGCCTGTGGGGCGCGATCAGCAAGACCAACCACGCCATCCTGCGCTGGCGCGATCCGATTTACCGCAATCCGCGTGAACTGATGATGAGCTACGCGCACGAATACACGCTCGCCAGCGGGCAGAAGTCGCTTTTGGAATATTCGCGGCCGATCTCGCTGACAGGCTACACGCCGAGCCGCTGGGTGACGTTGCCTGAGGACCTCGACTGGCTGCTGGTCGAACTCGACACCGCGCCGCACATCCCCCTGGCGCCAAAGCACGCCATGCGCCGCTTGCGCCGCGCCACGCCGGTCGAACTCAAGGCGCAGTCGATCCTCGAATGGCCCGACCCGCGGGCGCGCAAGACGAAACGCAAGCTGGTCCGCAAGGAATAGCGTCGGTTTACCGCGACGCCGCACGCGCATAATGTCCATTATCGAACTCAGGGGACGCATTCGTGGCGCCGATCATTCTTCGCAGAGAGATCAATATCGCCTGGGGCGACTGCGATCCTGCTGGCATCGTATTCAACCCGCGGTTTTTTGAATTCTTCGACGCCAGCACCTGGCAGCTGTTCGACCTGGCGCTCGGCGTCAAACCGCATCAGCTTAATGACGCCTTCGGAATCATCGGCATCCCGCTGGTCGACGCGCGCGCCAATTTCATCAAGGCGGTGAAATTCGGCGACGCGGTCGAGATCGCCACCCGCGCCACCAAATTCGGCCGCTCCAGTTTCGAGATCGAACACCGCCTCAGCGTCGGCGGCGAATTGCATATCGAGGGCGCGGAGAAGCGCGTCTGGGCCGCCAAGGACCCGGACGATCCCGACAGGATCAAGAGCGTCCCAATTCCCGCCGAAGTGATTGAGAAGTTTGGCGGGATGGCTCTCTAGATCAAGCGGGGCGGTTCTCTAGACCAATGAGTTCAACACTTTGGAAATTTTCTTGCCGGTGGTCTTCACGGCCTTGACGAGCATGCCGAAGCCGGAAGGCGGCGAAGAGGCCGAAGTTTGCGCGACATTGAAGATCACATCGTCGGAAAAAATGGCGAGCGCGCCGGTGTAGACGAAACGCGCGTCGATCTTTCTGTCGTTGGAATAGATTTTTTCGCTGTTGATCGTCAGTGGGACCCTTGGCCCCGCGAAAGCGACGACGAAGTAAATGTCGCCGTTCGGATCCTCATAGCAAATGAAGGCCAGCCAGCCGTTCGGCTTGCTGGCGTTCAGGCTGTTGGCCTGCACGACCGCGCAGCTATAAGCTTCCCGGTGGGGCGAGCCTTGCAGCGGCAGCGCATCGTTGAAAGGCAGACCAGTCAACATCGAGCGGAAAAATTCAAGGCTGCCGGGCTTGACCTGGGTCTTCCCGTCTATGGTCTTGTAGCCGCCGGGCGGCGTTGTGTCCTTGTTGGACACCGACAAGAAATAGGGCAGGAAAAGCGGGCCCATCGGATAGACGTAGCCCGGCTGTATCACCACATCGTTGGCGGTTTGGCGCTGTCCTTGAGTATGCTGGCCAATGTGAATGGCGCGGGCGCCGCCAGGCTTGAACACCGTCGATATCAGGACGTCGCCGACATTCACGTCGGCGGTCGGCACAGCGCTGACCGTGAACGTATTGCCGCCGCCATTGGCGGCGAGAAAATTGGACCAGAATGTCTTGCTCATGACCACCGCGGCGAAATACTCCGACGCAATCGGAATCGTCGCCGTATAGGCGCCGCCGTGAACCGAAGCGACCCAGTCGCGGCCGCTGGTCCACAGGCCGGTGGCGGCGTTCAGACCGAAATAGGCGAGAACATTGTTGTCCGGATGGGGCAGCCCCTTGATCTGGCCGGAAATGGCGGCCGGGGGGCGCAGCGTCTCATGGTCGCCAAACGGCAAGCCGTCATGGGTAATCGCTGGAAATGTCGAGGAAATCTCGGAGAGATTGCTGATCTGCACAAACGCAAATTCGAGGCTATTTCTCTGCGTCATGCGCGATTCCCGAAGGCAAATAGAAACGACCGCCGGACGAACGCCGTCCGGCGACTATTACTTATACGTGTATATTATATTTTATGCAACCAATGCAAGCTGCCGCGACGGCGTCCTTGCCGCCGTGCCACGGACAAAAGCGGAGCCCGGCAATCGGCTTCAGGCGATCTTCACATACTCGAAATCGCCCGGCTTGTTGTCGATGCCGACTTTGGGCGGCGCGATCCAGCTGGCGAACTTGCCAGGCTCGCTTTCCGGCTGCATCAGGCTCTCGATGAAATCCTTGTCGCCATCCGACGGCAGGAATTCGGCGCGCCGTTCGCTCCATTGCGCGTCGGTCAACTGGTTGCCTTCGACATCGGCCTTGATCTTGGAAAACTCGCCAATGTGACGATGGAAAGCAACGCTCGGCAGCTTGATCTGGAACGGAATGCCAAAGCCCTCGATGACCTTGTTCCAGCGCCCGACCCCGACATTGCAGTCGACCACGTAATCGTCGCGCAGCCGCATATTGAGCGCCGATAGTGCCGGCAAATCGACATTGACAATTCTGCCATCGACCACGCGCAGCACCGGATAGGTTGCGCTTTCAAGCTGATGGTCGTCCTTGAGCCGGTCTTCACGGAAACGGCCCTTAATGCCGGAATGGAAGGCATTGGCGGCGTTTGTCGATATCTCGTTGCCAAACAGATCGAGCGTCAGCGAGAAGTGGAGATTGGCTTTCTTCTGGATGGTCGGCAGATCGATGACACCGAGCTTACGCACCGCGGCGATGTCATGCGGATCGGTGATGCCGGCCGCCTTCATCACCTCGCAGGTTTTCTGGATGACGCGGGTGACGCCGGTCTCGCCGACGAACATATGGTGCGCTTCTTCCGTCAGCATGAAGCGGCAAGTGCGCGACAAAGGATCGAAGCCGGACTGCGCCAGCGCTTCTAGCTGCATCTTGCCGTCGCGGTCGGTGAAGAACGTGAACATGAAGAACGACAGCCAGTCCGGCGTCTTCTCGTTGAAAGCGCCGAGCATGCGCGGCGTGTCGGCGTCGCCCGAGCGGCGCTGCAACAGCGCTTCCGCTTCTTCGCGGCCGTCGGCGCCAAAATATTTTTGCAGCAGATAGACCATCGCCCAGAGGTGGCGGCCTTCCTCGACATTGACCTGGAACAGGTTGCGCAGATCGTAAAGCGACGGCGCGGTCTTGCCGAGATGGCGTTGCTGCTCGACCGAGGCTGGTTCGGTGTCGCCCTGGATGACGATCAACCGGCGCAACAGCGCGCGGTATTCACCCGGTACTTCCTGCCAGACCGGCTCACCTTTGTGGCGGCCGAAGGGAATGACGCGGCCCTCCTGCGCCGGCGCCAGAAGAACGCCCCAGCGGTATTCCGGCATGCGCACATAATCGAATTTGGCCCAGCCTTTGGGATCGACGCTGATCGCCGTGCGCAGATACACAAGCGACTCCTGGAAGCCTTCCGGCCCCATGTCGTTCCACCAGCTGATATAGCCCGGGTGCCATTTCTCCAGCGCATGCTTGACGCGCACATCCTGTCCGAGCCCGACATTATTCGGGATCAGGCCGTCGTAATCGACCGCTGCGATGTTCATGGCTACACCCTCTCTTTTGCGAATGTCGGTGAAACGCCCGAGCCGTAAAGCTTCAGCGCGCCCTGCTCGCCGATGGCGTTGGGACGCTGGAATATCCAGTTTTGCCAGGCGGTCAATCGACCGAAAATCTTGGTTTCCATTGTTTCCGGTCCGGCGAAGCGCAAATTGGCTTCCATGCCGGTCATGGCGTCGGGCGAGAAACTGGCGCGGCCCTCGAGCATGACGCGCAGTTCGTCGTCCCAGTCGAAGGTCTCGTAGGCTTGAGTGATCAGGCCGAGTTCGTCGGCACCCTCTGCTTCAACCGGCACGCCGACTTTTTCTTTCAGCGCCGCGACAGTCTGCGGCTCGCCGAGAAAGCGCGTTTCCAGCCGCGTCAACCCATTGCCCATCGGATAGAGGCCGAAATTCGCCGCCCCCAGTGTAATGGCCGCGGCCTCGCGATTGTCACCATCGCGCCTGCCGATCAGCATCAGCGAACGGTCGGCGGCGAAAGCAAGTTCGGCGAGCGTGCCGGCAAAGCAGGAGCCCGGCTCGATCAGTGCAATGAAACTTTTAGGCGTGGTGTCAATGCGCTTGAGTGTGCGCTTGAGATAATGGCGAATCTCGCGCATCAGCCAGTCGGATTCATTTTCGATCAGAAAATCGTCGTGCTCCAGTACGGCCGGCGCGTTGCCCTCGGTTCGCAGCAGCACAACGCCGATCGCCGCCTCGTTGGCGCGCAGATGCAGGATGGCGTCTTCCAGCTCGCGCGCCGCCAGAAGCGGCCAGAATCGATCGCCCAGCGCGTGCGCCGCCTCGACCGAGGCGGGCACGGCCTGAGACGGACCGCGCACGGTGATCGTGACCAGGCCGCGCGCGCGGTCGATGTCACAATCAACATGCGAGAAGGAAATCCGGTCGGCGTCAATCTTGCGCGCCAGGTGAGTGAAAACGACGCCCTTCGCCGCCTTCGGCCGGTCGGAGCGCGCGGCGATTTCATGCGCGCGCTTGGCCACCGTGTCGTTCCATTTTGAATTCGGCACCACCTCATCGACCAGACGCCATTCCACCGCCTTGGCGCCGCGAATGCCCTCCTCGATCGAACAGAACACGTCGGCACGATCGCGCCGGACGCGGCGCTTGTCGGTGACGCGGGTCAGCCCGCCGGTGCCCGGCAGCACCGCCAGTAGCGGCGTCTCCGGCAAAGCCACGGCGGAACGGCGATCATCGACCAGCATGATGTGGTCGGCGGCGAGCGCCAGTTCATAGCCGCCGCCGGCGGCATTGCCGTTGATGGCGCAGATATAGGTCTGTCTGGAATTTTCCGAAGCGTCCTCGATGGCCAGCCGCGTCTCGTTGGTGAACTTGCAGAAGTTCACTTTATGACCGTGGGTCGCCTTTCCGAGCATGCGGATATTGGCCCCGGCGCAAAACACATTGTCTTTGCCGGACTTGATGACGACAGCGCCAACCTCCGGATGCTCGAAGCGCAGCCGCTGCACCGCGTCGTTCAATTCGATATCGACGCCGAGATCGTAAGAATTGAGCTTGAGCTCATAGCCCTCGCCAAGACCGCCCGCCTGGTCGACGTCCATGATCAGATAGGCCACGTCGCCATCGTGCTCGATGCGCCAATGACGATAGCGCGATGGTTCGGTCTGGAAATCGATTCGTTGCATGCAAGGCCCTGACAATGCGCTTCCCGACGGCCGACACCGCCTATGCATTATTTTGCATGACAGTAACATCGCAGGATTAGCGCCACAACTGCCTTTTATGTGGCATTTCTAGCTCGCCCCCTTGTTTCGCATTATAATGCATGTTAGCCAGACTGCATGAAACCCGCCCGTCCGCGAGCCTCGCCTGCGCCGGCCAAGCCGAGCCGTGAGGCCGACGTCTATTTGCGCCGTCTTGGCGAGAAGGTGCGGACGCTGCGCAACCAGCGCGGCATGTCGCGCAAGGTGTTGGCGAAGCAGGCGAAGGTATCCGAGCGCTATATCGCTCAGATGGAGGCCGGCCTCGGCAACTGCTCGATCGTGCTGTTGCGGCGTATCGCCCGCGCCATCGGCCTGCCGGTGACCCAGCTCGTGCATGATGGCGCCGAACCTTCGCTCGATCTGGTTTTGCTGACCCAATATCTCGAACGGCTGCCGGCGCCTGCCTTGTCGCAAGCCCGGGAAATGCTGCTGCGAAAATTCAGCGAACCCTCGGAGCATACGCGCCGCGGCCGCATCGCCCTGATCGGCCTGCGCGGCGGCGGCAAATCCACACTCGGCGGACTCCTCGCCGAAAGGCTGGGCGTGCCCTTCATCGAACTCGACCGCGAAATCGAGCGCCGCTCCGGCGCGCCTTTGAGCGAAATATTCGACATGTTCGGGCAGGAAACTTTCCGCCGCGCCGAGCGCGAGGCGCTCGACGATGTGCTGCGCCGGCATCCGCATTTCGTCATTGCGACCAGCGGTTCGATCGTCACAGAGCCGGGCACACTTGAAATCCTGTTGTCGTCCTGCTTTACGGTCTGGGTCCGCGCCGAGCCGCACGACCACATGAAGCGCGTGATGGCACAGGGCGACATGCGGCCGATGGCCAATAGCGGCCGCGCCATGGATGACTTGATCTCTATTCTCAAAAGCCGCGAGCCGCTTTACGCCCGCGCCGAAGCGACCTTGACCACCACCGGCAAATCACCCGAGCAAAATTTGAACGAACTGTTGCAGACCATCGCCCTTCCCGAGCGCGCCGCCGGCGCCGCGCCATAGCGACACAAGACGATCAAACGAGGAGCCGGCCGCCGCCGGAAGACGAGCATGAGCGATACCATCAAGACCGACGTGCTGATCATCGGCGCGGGGCCCGTCGGCCTGTTCGCCGTGTTTGAACTCGGCCTGCTCGACATCAAGACGCATCTGGTCGACATTCTCGACAAGGTCGGCGGCCAGTGCGCCGAGCTTTATCCGGAAAAGCCGATCTACGATATTCCCGGCATTCCCCTCATCACCGGCCACGGCCTGTCCGAAGCCTTGATGGAGCAGATCAAGCCGTTTCATCCGACCTTTCACCTCGGCGAAATGGTCACGACCATCGAGAACATCGGCGACCCTTTGTTCCGCGTGACGACCGATACCGGCAAGACATTCGAATGCAAATCGGTGGTGATCGCCGCCGGCGGCGGCTCGTTTCAACCCAAGCGCCCGCCAATCGCCGGCATCGAGCCTTACGAGGACAAGTCGGTGTTCTATGCCGTGCGCAAGATGGAAAACTTCCGCGGCAAGGACATCATGATCGTCGGCGGCGGCGACTCGGCACTCGACTGGACGCTCAACCTGCAACCGATCGCCAAGCGCCTGACATTGGTGCACCGGCGCGACGACTTTCGCGGCGCGCCCGACAGCGTCAACAAGATGCGCGCGCTGGTCGCCGCCGGCGCCATGGATCTTCGCATTGGTCAGGTGTCCGAACTCGAAGGCGCCGATGGCCAGCTCAATGCCGCGTCCATCAAGGACAAGGATGGCGCGGTCACGCGCGTCGCCTGCGATGCCATGCTGCCCTTCTTCGGCCTGACCATGAAACTCGGCCCGGTCGCTGGTTGGGGTCTGGAGATGGACGGCGAACTGGTCAAGGTCGATGTTTCGACTTTCGAGACCAACCGTCCAGGCATCTTCGCCATCGGCGACATCAACACCTATCCGGGCAAGCTCAAGCTGATCCTGTCCGGTTTCCATGAGGGCGCCCTCATGTCGCAAAAGGTGCATCACTACGTGCATCCTGAAAAGCGATTGGTGTTCCAGTACACCACCTCGTCCACCAGTCTGCAGAAGAAGCTCGGAGTAGCCTAGTCCCATGCCGAACGTCACTTTTATCGAACACGATGGCACCGTCCACACGGTCGAGGCCGAGCTTGGCGCGACCGTGATGGAAACCGCGTTGAAGAACGATGTCTCGAGCATCGTCGCCGAATGCGGCGGCGGCTGCACCTGCGCCACCTGCATGGTCTATGTCGACGATGCCTGGAGCGCTCTGGTCGGGCCGCCATCGGCCGACGAGGAATACCAGCTCGATAGCGCCTTCGAGGTGAAGCCGACGTCGCGGCTGTCGTGCCAGATCAAGATCACCGAAGCGCTCGACGGGCTGGTCGTGCGGACACCGGCCTATCAGGGGCGTTGATCGGCTCGAACGGCCGTTTGATGATGTCCGGGAAATGGTGGGCGCAGTAGGATTCGAACCTACGACCCGCTGATTAAGAGTCAGCTGCTCTACCAACTGAGCTATGCGCCCGGATTGCCTGTCCGCGGGGAGTACCGCAAGGCGTGCGTCCTCTAGCAAAGGCTTCGCGCCCTGTCCAGCCGCGCGGCGGCGGGCAAAAACAGCCATACAGAGCAATATTTCCGGGGCAAAAAACAAAGCCGCCGGGGTGTGCCCGGCGGCTTGTCGAGGCGGCGGCGCGGCGTCTATGAGCCCGCCTCGCCTGCCCCACTACTCGTGCTCTGTCAGCTACTGCGGACGCCCTGCGGGGCCGTCCGGACCCATCGGACCACGCTCGCCGCGCGGGCCGCCGTGATGCTTGCCGCCATGACCGCCATTTTGGCCGCCACGATGGCCGCGCATGCCGTGGCCGCCCTCGTTGCCGAGCCTGGCCAGCACCATCAGGCGCTTCTTCTGGCCGTCGTCGAGGCTCTTGTAAAGCGGGCCTGCCGCGTCGGCGAGTTTCTTCAGCGCGGCGCCAGCCTGCGTCATCCGCTCGGCACGCTGGTTAAGGCGCTCGATCGGGTCCTTACGCGGCTCCTGCGGCTTGTCGGCGCTGGCGCGCGCGGCGAAGCGATCCGAGCGTTGCTTGGCCAGATCGCGCAGCGCGGTTTCCACCGCCGGCCAGTTCTTTTCCTGCTCGGCGGTCAGCTTGAGACCGGTGTGGACGGCCGCGATACGGGCGTCACCGTAAGCGGCAATGTCTTCCGCGCTCATCCGCGCATGATGGCCGCGCTCGGGGCCACGCCCGTCGGGGCCCTGCTGGGCGAAGGCCAAAGTCGTTCCGGCAATCGCCAGCGCGGCGGTACCGGCGAGAAGAGTCTTCATCAAAGTCGATCGCATGGATTTCCTCCAAAGGCATTTCTGATGCCCTTGATAATGGAATTCCGCGTCGTTGGTTCAAGTTAAGGTTTGGACAGAGATTACGGCGAAGCAATCTTCATTGACGGCCGTTCATCTTCGACGACTCTAATACAGCATGCCCAAGGTTCGCGGCAGCCAGAGCGACAATTCCGGCACATAAGTTACCACAAACAGGAAACCCAACATGGTCAGGAGCCATGGCCACACCGCGATGGTCAGTTCGGTAATGCCCATCTTGGCCATGCCGGATGCGACGTAAAGGTTGAGCCCGACCGGCGGGTGGCAAAGCCCGACTTCCATGTTCACGGTCATCAGAATGCCGAGATGAACCGGATGCACGCCAAGGCCGACCGCGACCGGAAACAAAATCGGCGCGGTGATCAGCACGATCGACGACGGCTCCATCACGTTGCCGGCGACCAACAGCAGAACATTCACGAACAGCAGGAACTCCACCTGTCCGATACCGCTGCCGACGGCCCAGGCGGTAATCGATTGCGGGATCTGCTCGCTGGTCATCAGGAACGAGAACAGCACCGCGTTGGTGATGATGTAGAGAATCATCGCGCTCATGTTGGCGGATGACAGCAGCACTTTGGGAATGTCCGACAGCTTGAGATCGCTATAGACGAACACCGCGACGACAAACGCATAGACGGCGCTGACCGCCGCGGCTTCGGTCGGCGTGAACAGGCCGCTATAGATGCCGCCCAGCACCAGCACGATCAGCAGCAAGCCCCAGATCGAGTCGCGGAAGGCAACCGCCGCCTCCCACCATGTCGCCTTCGGCATGCGCGGATAATTGCCCTTCCAGGCGCGATAGAAGGTCGTCGCGCCGAGCAGGAAAGCGAGCATCAGGCCGGGAATGACGCCGGCCATGAACAATTGCGCGACAGACGCGGAACCCACACGCTGGCCAGCCGGGTCAAGCGCAACGCTGCCGCTGGTCGCAACCGCGTACAACACCATGACGATCGACGGCGGGATCAGAATCCCGAGCGCACCCGATGTGGCAATGACGCCGGCGCCGAAACGCTTCGGATAGCCGGCCTGCACCATCGCCGGCAACAGGATCGAGCCGATCGCCACCACGGTCGCCGGCGACGAACCAGAGATCGCGGCAAACAGCGCGCAGGCGACGACCGCCGCCAGACCGAGGCCGCCATACCAATGCCCGACCATGGTGGTGGCGAAGCGGATCATCCGCCGCGCCACGCCGCCATGGGTCAGGAAATTGCCGGCCAGAATGAAGAACGGGATCGCCATGATCTCGAAGCTCTCGATGCCGGTAAACAGCTTGAGGGCCACCGCCTCGATCGGAACCGTTGTCATGACATACAGGAACGTCAGCACGGTGAGGCCGAGCGCGATCGAAATTGGCATGCCGGTCAGCATCAACGCGAGCAGACCGCCGAAAATCAGTGCGCTGTTCATCGGGCGACTCCCCTGGTCGCCAATTCCTCGGCCATTAAATCCCTGGCGGCGGCGGGGCTTTCGACAACCCCCTCGACATGGCCGGGATCATGATGCGGCAGGTCGCCGCCGCGCAGGTAATTCCAGGCCACCTGCAGGAACCGGAAACACATCAGATAGGAGCCGAGCGGCACGCATACGAAGATGATCCAGCGCGGCATT
Source organism: Bradyrhizobiaceae bacterium (assembly GCA_947479905.1). Classification (GTDB taxonomy): domain Bacteria; phylum Pseudomonadota; class Alphaproteobacteria; order Rhizobiales; family Xanthobacteraceae; genus Pseudolabrys. Next base: position 10,626 of record CANKBJ010000034.1, on the reverse strand, counting down.
TCCAGATCGGGCGAGACCTGGTCGGTCGGGTAAAGCTCGTAGACGAACTTGGCGCCCATGGTGCCGACAACGAAGGTGAAAAATGCGCCGGCGAACAGGCCGAACAGAATGACCTTCCTCTGGAGCGACGGCCGCAGCATGTTGACGATGACGTCGACGCCGACATGGATGCCGGTGCGCACGCCGTAGGCGGCGCCGAACTTGGCCATCCAGACGAACATGTAAATGCACAGTTCCTGTGCCCAGGTCAGATTGAAGTGGTAGAAAAACGGATAAAGAAACGGCACGCCAACCAGATAGCGCTGCATCACCGCGACAAAGATCAGCAGCGTCGCAGCTGCGATCAGGCTGGCGATCAATATTTCTTCCAGTCGATCAAGAATGCGTAAAAACACGAAGCCCCCATGCGCCGCTTTGAGGCGCGCGAATCCGGCCCAAGCGGCGGACATTTTCTAATTGGACAAAAAGCGGCGCCCCCACCGCGATCCCCAAGTCTGGCCGAAAACGAACCCCGGCTTTTGCCGCCGGGGTTCGTCTTGTTCTTAGTTGGTCGCGGCGTTGACCGTCTTCATCACGTCGTCGATCAACTGCTTGCCGACGCGCTTGCCCATGTCCTCGTAGATCGGCTCCATGGCCTTGCGCATTGCCGCCATTTCCGCGGCGGTCGGCGTGATCAACTGGGTCTTGCCGGACTTCTTGATGTCCTCAAGCGCCTCGTCGTTTTCCTGCGCCGAGATCTTGTTGGCGTAGGCGGTCGATTCCTTCATCGCCTTGTCGAGGTTGGTGCGGACATCGGCCGGCAGATCGTCCCAGAACTTCTTGTTCACGACGACGACATAACCGATGTAGCCATGGTTCGTCAGCGTCGTGTACTTCTGCACTTCGTGCATCTTCTGGGTGTACATGTTCGACGCCGTATTCTCCTGGCCGTCGACAACACCGGTCTGCAACGCCTGATAGACTTCCGAGAAGGCCATCACCTGCGGCGTCGCGCCGAGCGAACGGAACTGCGCTTCCAGCACCTTGGACGACTGGATGCGGAACTTCAGGCCCTTGTAGTCTTCCGGCACGCGTAACGCCTTGTTGGCGCTCATCTGCTTGAAGCCGTTGTCCCAGTAGGCCAGACCGATCATGCCCTTTGGCTTGAGCAGCTCAAGCATGTTTGTGCCCATCGGACCTTCGGTAACCTTCCGCAGCGCGGCGAGATTCGGAATGATGAACGGAAGATCGAACACCTCGAATTCCTTGATGCCCATCGGGCCGAACTTGGAATTCGACGGCGCCAGCATCTGCACGGCGCCAAGCTGGAGCGCCTCGAGCTCTTCCTTGTCCTTGTAGAGTGTCGAGTTCGGATAGACTTCGACCTTCACCTTGCCGGCGGTGTACTTCTCGGCGAGTTCCTTGAATTTTTCGGCGCCCTTGCCCTTCGGCGTGTTGGGCGCAACGACGTGGCTGAATTTGATGACGATCGGGGCCTGCGCCATGGTGGCGGTGGGCGCAACGATGATGGCGGCCGCGGCGGCGGCGAGAAGCCAATTACGCATGTTTGTTCCTCCCTAAATTCGAACTAAATTTTTGATATCTCAAGCCAATGCCTGCGGCAAAATCGCATTAATTCGATTGCCAGGCAAGTCGGGCGATAGGCCTATTTGACGCAGCCGCCGTCAAGACAAAACTTTATGCAGAACCGGGAGCGGTTGCGGAAAACGCAAGTTTTTCGATGCAAAAAATGCCGCGCCGGAGGGCGCGGCATTGCATTGCAGCATAAAAGTCATGGCGGCGTTTTAACCGACGTCGGTCGAGTGAATCCGGTTCTCGACACCCGGCACCCGGCTGCTTTTGCTGGTCAGCTTGTTGAGCGCCCCTAAATAGGCCTTGGCCGACGCCACCAAAGTGTCGGGATCGGCGCCCTTGGCGGTATAGGCGCGGCCGCTCTCGGACAGCCGCACCGATACCTCCGCCTGCGCATCGGTACCTTCGGTCACGGCATGCACCTGGTAGAGTTCCAGTTTGGCCTCATGCGGCACCAGCGCGCGAATAGCGTTGAAGATCGCATCGACCGGCCCGTTGCCGGTCGATTGGGTGGTGATGTGCTTGCCCTCGATGTCGAGCGTCAAAGTCGCAGATTGCGGGCCCATCGTGCCGGCGATGACGGTCAAGGAGATGATCTTGATGCGGTCATGCGCGGTGGCGATTTCCTCATCGACCAGCGCCTCGATGTCCTCGTCGTAGATCTGCTTCTTCTTGTCGGCCAGCGCTTTAAATCGCACGAAGGCGTCTTCCAGCTGGTTGGCCTGCAACTGATAGCCCAGCTCGTCCAGCTTGTGCGTGAAGGCAGCGCGGCCGGAGTGCTTGCCCATGACCAAAGAGGTCTGTTTCACGCCGACGGTTTCCGGCGTCATGATCTCGTAGGTCTGCGCGTTCTTCAGCATGCCGTCCTGATGGATGCCGCTCTCATGCGCGAAGGCATTCCGCCCGACGATCGCCTTGTTGTACTGCACCGGGAACGACGTTACCGCCGACACCAGCTTGGAGGCGCGCGTCAGCATCGCCGGCTTGATGCTGGTGAAGTACGGCAGCCGATCGTTGCGCACCTGCATCGCCATGACGACTTCCTCGAGCGCCGTATTGCCGGCGCGCTCGCCGATGCCGTTGATGGTGCATTCGATCTGCCGCGCGCCGCCCATCACGCCGGCCAGCGAATTCGCCACAGCCATGCCGAGATCGTCATGGCAATGCACCGAGAACACCGCCTTGTCGGAATTCGGCACGCGCTCGCGCACCATTTTGAACAAGGCCATGTATTCTTCCGGCACCGTGTAGCCGACGGTGTCAGGGATATTGATCGTCGTCGCGCCAGCCTTGATCGCGGCCTCGACGCAGCGGCACAGGAAATCGTGCTCGGTGCGGGTGCCGTCCTCGGCCGACCATTCGACGTCGTCGGTGTGGCTGCGCGCGCGGGTGACCTGCCCGATCACCATCTCGTAGACTTCGTGCGGCTCCTTCTGCAGCTTCCACTTCATGTGCACCGGCGAGGTGGACAGGAAGGTGTGGATGCGGCGGCGCTTGGCCGGCTTGATCGCCTCGGCGCAGCGGTCGATATCCTTCGGCGATGCGCGCGACAGGCCGCAGATCACCGAGTTCTTGGCGCGGCGGGCGATCTCGTTGACCGCAGCGAAGTCGCCTTCCGAAGCGATCGGAAAGCCGGCCTCGATAACGTCAACGCCCATATCGTCGAGCAGTTCGGCGACTTCGAGCTTTTCTTCATGGGTCATGGTGGCGCCGGGGCACTGCTCGCCGTCGCGCAAGGTCGTATCAAAGATGATGACGCGGTCCTTATCGGACTGGGTCTGGGCCGTCATGGGAATGTTCCTTCTCGTCGAATGCGCCGCTGTGAGGGCGCCATTTTAAGGGTGCTATCCGGTGCCGCCTGTCCCCCGAGTGCCCAGGCGCAAAGCGCCCAGCCGGCCCTCAGGGGCGGATAAGGAGAAGGAGCGTGCCCAGAATAAGGGTTGCCGCCGGTCCAGCCTTGGCGGCTGCCGGTTCGATCGCGCAGATGGTCTGCAGCGTCGACATTGGCAAAAGCACCCTCTTTTCGACCGCCAGGATCGGGGACTTTGGTAAAGTCCGCGTTAAGTCCCGAGCCGACGCCTGAGCTTCTAGCGGAATTCGCCAGCCGAAATCAAGCATCGCGATAGGTCAGCAATGCTGTCCGGTCTGCGTGCAATTCGCTCGAGTAGCCGGGTGGAACGAAGCGTAACCCGGGGGCCGATCGAAAGGCACTCCCGGATTGCGCTTCGTTCCATCCGGGCTACGAGCGCTCAGCCTTCCGCCTCTAGCGCCTTCTTAGCCGTCTGCAGCGCTTTCAGCGCCTCACCTTCCACCGCCGGATAGGCCAGATCGAGGCCCTCCATGGCGTCAACGATGGCGCCGGCGACCGCCAGCCGCGTAAACCATTTGTTGTCGGCCGGCACGACGTACCATGGCGCCTCGTCGCGGCTGGTCTCGCGGATCGCCTCCTCATAGGCGTCCATGTATTTCGGCCACAGCTTGCGCTCGGCTACATCGCCCATGGAAAACTTCCAGCGTTTGCCCGGCTCGTCGATGCGCGCGAGAAAGCGCATGCGCTGTTCTTGCAGCGACACATTGAGAAAGAATTTCAGAACCAATGTACCGTTACGCGCCAGATGCTGCTCGAAGGCGCGGATGTCGTCGAATCGATGCTGCCATAACTTTTTGCCGGTTACCGCATCGGGCAACCGCTGCTTTGCCAGGTATTCCTGATGCACGCGCACGGTCAGCACCTCTTCGTAATGCGAGCGGTTGAAAATGCCGATGCGGCCGCGCTCCGGCAACGCCTTGCCGATGCGCCACAGGAAATCGTGATCGAGTTCCTCTTCGCTCGGCGCCTTGAACGAGTGAACCTGCACGCCTTGCGGATTGACGCCACTCATGACGTGCTTGATGACGCCGTCCTTGCCGGCGGCGTCCATCGCCTGGAAGACGACCAGCACCGACCATTTGTTGTTGGCGTAAAGCTTCTCCTGCAACTCCGACAGCCGCTCGATGCTGTTCTTGAGCATCTCCTTGGCCTCACTCTTGTCGATCGACAGGCCGCAGCAGTCGGCCGGATCGTAATCGGCCAGCTTGAATTTGCCGGGCTTGTCGATGCGGAAACGCTTGGCGATTTTTTCGAGTTTCATGGTCAGCCTTTCGGTCGGATTATTCTACGCGACGCTAAACCGGTGCGCCAGGAAGGCCTTGGCGAAACCGCGCATCATCGGGTCAAAATCGGCGGGCCCGCGGATGATGCGAATATCGGCAAGCTCGGGCTGGCGCTCGCGCGCCATGTTTTCCAGAATGAGCGCGCGCAGCGGCTCTGCCGCAAGCGGCGAACGCATCACCTTGATGCCGGCGATCAGGCTGCCTTCAAACACGAGGGACCAGCCCGGCTCAACTGTCAGCGCTTCAGGATCGAGCCCGGTCTCTTCCTGCAGTTCGCGCCGGACGCTGAAATCGAAATCGACGGTCGATCCATTGACGATATCGCTTGGGTCGGGGGTGCCGCAGGGAAAGTAGATCTGCCCGGCGTTATACGTGTGGCGGCCCATCACGCCGAGCAAAAAGGCGCCATCGGTCGACTGGATCGCCGCCGCCGCAAAGCAATCGTAGATCCGCGCGTCTTCCCGGCCCCAGCGTTGCCAGGCGACGAAGGACGCATAATCGGCTTCGAGAAAAGCGCCGCGCATCGTGCCATTGTCGATGGCGTAGCGATGCATCAGCAGGACGCGGCCGTTGAACAGAGCCGGCTGGGCGCGCTTGAGTTCGGCAAACAGCGCGTCGATCTCGGCGTGGCGCTCACGCGCGAAATCCCAAACGGAATTGTCCAGACCGAAATCGAGACGATCGAAATGCCGTACATAAGGGGTTTGGCTCATGCCTCGATCGTGCCTTCGGTGACGACGATGGCGTCGCCGCCGATTGAGGCCAACGCCAGTCTGCCGCCTGCCATGGTAATCGTCAGGTTCATCAGGCTCGGCCGGCCCATTTCATAACCCTGCTCGATAACCAGTTGATGCGTACCATCACCCGGCTTGACGTGCGCCGCATGCAGGCCGGCGAAAGCCGCCACCGCGCTGCCGGTTGCCGGATCCTCGGCGATGCCGTTGGCGGGAGCAAACATCCTCGCGTGCAGATGATGGCCGGGCGCGGCGGTCTCGGTACACATCACATAAACCATTGCCGGACCGCCAATGCCGAACACTTTCTCGAAGGTCGCCATATCCGGCTTGGCGCGGGCCACAGCAGCGAGCGAGCGCACCGATACGAACGTATAGGCGACGCCAGCCGACCAGCGCGCCGGCGGATAGTCGCCGCCAATGTCGCTGTCGCTGAGCGACAACGCGCGCGCCATCGCCGCCACGTCCGGCACCTGGCCGACATCGGCCGGCAGGCGCGGCAATTCAAACACCGCCTGGCCGCTGCCCGCATCATGCGCCTGCGCCACGCAGGTGACAGGGCCGATCTTCTCTTCCAACACGAAAGTCTGCTGCGCGGCGCCGCCACTAAGCCGCGCCAGACCAACCGCCGCGCCGACTGTCGGGTGTCCCGCGAAAGGCAACTCCGCCGCTGGCGTAAAAATCCGCAGGCATGCTTTATTGGCGGGATTTTCCGGCGGCAGCACGAACACGGTTTCCGGATGGCTGAATTCACGTGCGATCGTTTGCATCGCCGCCGTATCGAGCCCCTGCGCATCGAGCACCAAAGCCAGCGGATTGCCGGCAAAGCGCGAGCGCGTGAAGACGTCCAGCGTCAGAAAACGTCTGCGCATCCTAAAGCACCCTTTCCGGCGCGGCCGGATCGCTCAATCGCTCCGCCTCGAACACCCGGCTGGGATTGGCGATCTCATCCTGCGCCGTCACCACCTGGATTTCATTGGCGCCGGCGTCCAGAGTCTTTTGCAGCACGCCGAAAATCGCCGAACCGGCGCTCGACAGCGCGCCGCCGATTTTACCCTGGCGCAAATAATGCGCAAAGAACAGCGCGGCAATCGCGTCACCGGCCCCGCTGGCCACCACGTCGAGGCGCGGCGTACGCAGGCGGAACATCCCGGTGTCGTCCGACGCCAGCATATCGAGATGACCTTCCGGCGTCTCATCGGTCAACAGCGACGTCACCAGCACGGCGCGTGGGCCGAGATCGTGCATCGCCTTGACCGCATCGCAAGCCTGCGCGAGCGTAGCCGAGCCGCGTCCGGTGAGATAGTCCAGTTCAAACTGATTGGGCGTGACGATGTCGGCCATCGCGAGCGCCTTCGTCTTGATGAATTCAGGGATGCCCTTCGCGACAAAGACACCCTTGCCGACATCGCCGATCACCGGGTCGCAACAATAGCGCGCCGACGGATTGGCCTTGCGCACCGTCGCCACCGTGTCGAGGATCGCCGCGCCGATCTCGGCGTCGCCCAAATAGCCGGACAGCACACCGTCGCATTCGCCGAGTACGCCGCGCGCCTCGATGCCGCCGACGACATCGCGGATCAGCGGCGCGCCGAACACCTGGCCCTTAAAATCGCCATAGCCGGTGTGATTGGAGAACTGCACGGTATGCACCGGCCACACCTCGACGCCCATGCGCTGCAGCGGAAACACCGCGGCCGAATTGCCGACATGGCCGTAGGCGACATGCGACTGGATGGAGATGAGGTTCATGGGCGCTATACTAACAGACACGGCGGGGAATTTCCCCGCCGTGCGCCGCATTTCCAAAGTCCAATGGTCGAGACTATCTAGTTCGTCTTCTTCGCCGCCTCGACATATTTGTTGGTGTAGGTCTTGGACAGATCGACATTCGCCTTGGCCACTTCCGGCGACGACTGGCTGAACACCGCCAGCACCGCGGCGGCGCCCTTCGGATCCATCAGGCCGGTTTCCGAATACATCGGCAGCGTGTTCTTGAGCGCGGCGATGTAGCCCGGCTTATCCTTGCCGACGAGTTCCGGCGGCATCTTGTCGGCGATTTCTTCCGGCGTATGCGTGTGGATCCACTTCAACGTGTTGACGATGGCGTTGGTCATCGCCTGCACTTCCTTCTCGTGCGACTTGATCCAGCCCGCCTTGGTGTAGAGCGCGCCGCCCGGATACTCGCCGCCGAACACGGCGAGCGTGTCCTTTTGCGAGCGCGTGTCGCTGAGGATCGTGATGTCCTTGTGGCGGCCTTGCAGCACGGTGACGGCCGGATCGAGCATGATGGCGGCTTCGATCTCGCCCTGCTCCATCGAGGCAATCGCGGTGGCGCCGAGGCCGACGCCGATGACGCCGATCGAGTTCGGGTCGACGCCGTTCTTTTTCAGAATGTATTTGAGAAAGAAGTCGGTCGACGAACCCGGCGCCGAGACGCCGACTTTCTTGTTGGCGAGGTCCTTGATCGACTTGATGCTGGCGGTGTGCTTGGGCGACACGACGAGCGCGAAGCCCGGATAGCGGTCATATACCACGAAGGATTGCAGTTCCTGGCCCTTGGCGGCGAGATTGACGGTGTGGTCGAAATAGCCGGAAACGACGTCGGCCGAGCCGCCCATCACCGCTTGCAGCGATTGCGAGCCGCCCTTGAAGTCGACGACATCGACATTGACGCCGGCTTTCTCGTATTCGCCGAGCTGCTTGGCCAGCATGGTCGGCAGATAGCACAGGCACGATGCGCCGCCGACGGCGAGCGTGATCTTGCTTTGCGCCTGCGCGACGCCCGCCATCAGGCCGGTCGACAAAACCAGCGCGGCCAGCGCCGTTGCGACCTTGCGGAACTTTGTGTGCATGAATTCCTCCCTCTGTCGGCCTCTTGAACAGGCCAATTCGGAGCGCAAGATAAGCCAACCGACGCGCCATGCCTATAGCGTTTTCGAGCGAAGTAGGTACCGGTTCGCGTGAAGAAAACGCGTCAAAGCAAGAATCCAGAGCCCGGCTTTGATTCTTTCAAAGCCGGAAAAGCTCTAGGCCAATCGGGCGGCTATCGATTAAGGCCGCGCGTCGCCCACCACCGGCCGCCACACCAGGAGCCGTTTCTCGACGATGGTGACGATCGTATCGATGACGATGACAAAAGCGGCGAGCACGAACATGCCGGCAAACACGCCGGCGACGTCGAACACACCTTCAGCCTGCTGGATCAGATAGCCGAGCCCCGCCGCCGCGCCGAGATACTCGCCCACCACCGCGCCCACGACCGCGAAGCCCACCGAGGTGTGCAGCGACGAGAACATCCACGACAAAGCCGACGGCCAATAAACGTGGCGCATCAGTTGCCTTTCGCTCATGCCGAGCATGCGCGCATTGGCAAGCACGGTCGGCGAGACTTCCTTCACACCCTGATAGACGTTGAAGAACACAATGAAAAACACCAGCGTGACGCCGAGCGCCACTTTCGACCAGATGCCGAGGCCGAGCCACAAAGTAAAGATCGGCGCCAGGACGACGCGCGGCAGCGCATTGGCCATCTTGACGTAAGGGTCGAACACAGCGGCCGTTCTTGGTTGGCGCGCGAACCAGAAGCCGACCAGGACGCCGCCGACCGAGCCGATAGCGAAGGCGAGCATCGCCTCGATCAAGGTGACATAGAGATGCTTCCAGATCACGCCGGTCGCGAACCACACGTAGATCTGTTTGACCACTTCGAGCGGATTCGAAAAGAAAAACGGCGGCAGAATCATGCGGCCGAAAATCGGATAGGTCGTCAGGATGTGCCAGATCGCCAGCGAGACGACAGCGACCATGACTTGCAGGAATGTGAGCTTGACGCGCGACATCAGCGCCCCTCCGCCTGGGCATAGCCTTTGATGACTTCCGACTTGAGCATCTGCCAGATCTCGCGGTGCAGGTCGTGAAAGGCCGGGTCGAGCTTGATCTCGGCGATGTCGCGCGGCCGCGCCAGCTTCACGCGCCAGTCGCCGATGATGCGCGCCGAAGGCCCCGCCGACATGATGACGACGCGATCGGACAAAGCGATGGCCTCTTCGAGGTCGTGGGTGACGAACAGCACCGCCTTGCGGTCGGCGTTCCACAGATCGAGCAGCAGGTTGCCCATGATCTGCCGGGTTTGCGCATCGAGCGGGCCGAACGGCTCGTCCATCAATAGAATTTTTGGATCGCGGATCAGCACTTGCGCCAGACCGACGCGCTTGCGCTGGCCGCCGGACAGCATGTGCGGGTAGCGGTCGCCGAACGAGCCGAGGCCGACGCGCGAAAGCCAATCGGCGGCGCGGGCGCGCGCTTCGTCTTTCGGTGTGCCTGCCGTCTCCAGGCCGATAGCGACGTTCTCCAGCGCCGTCTTCCAGGGGAACAGCGCGTCGGCCTGAAACAGATAGCCGGCCTGGCGGTTCAGCGTGCCAAGCGTTTGGCCGAAAATATCGACGTGGCCCGCGGCCGGCGCCAGCAGGCCAGCGGCGATGTTCAGAAGCGTTGATTTGCCGCAGCCGGTCGGGCCGACAATGGCGACGAATTCGCCGTCGGCGACATTCAACGTCGCGCTCTCGACCGCGCGATAGACCCCGCCATCGGCCAGCCGGAACGCGACATCGACGGCGTTGAGCGCAATCGCTGCGTCATTGCTGTGCGCCGGCGCGGTTGCTGCCGCTGTCTCGGTCATGGGGGTTTCCTCCGGGACGCAAACTAGCGGCTCAGGCGGGTAATGCAAACCGGCACGATGCGCCCTGCCCTGCGGCAAAATGAAAACGGCCGCCCAACGTGGGCGGCCGTAAATTCAACAGGAAAGTCGCAGGAGCCTAGTTCTTGCTCTTGTCGACCATCGCGCGCTCTTTGATCCAGGGCATCATCTCGCGCAGCTTGGCGCCGACCTGTTCGATCGAGTGTTCGGCGAGCTTGGCGCGGGTTGCCTTGAACGAGGTCTGGTTGACCTTGTTCTCCAGCATCCAGTCGCGGGTGAAGCGGCCGGACTGAATGTCGGTCAGCACGCGCTTCATCTCGGCCTTGGTCTCGGCGGTGACGATGCGCGGGCCGGTGACGTATTCGCCGTATTCCGCGGTGTTGGAGATCGAGTAGTTCATGTTGGCGATGCCGCCTTCATAGATCAGGTCGACGATCAGCTTCACTTCGTGCAGGCACTCGAAATAGG